>JAKPXO010000467.1 GCA_029567505.1 Acidobacteriota bacterium | reverse complement strand
TGGTCGGTGATGGCGATCGCGTCGTACCCCTCCCGCCACGCCTCCTCGGACCGGATGTCGGGCCAGACGGAGCCGTCGGAGAAGACCGTGTGCGTGTGGAAGTCGCAGCGGAGAGTGACGTAGCCCGGGATGTCCGGGACCCGGAGCGGTCTCCTCACGCGGACCTCGTGCGCCGGGGCGGTTCGCGCGAGCGCGGCGACGGTGACGAGAATGGCGAGACCGGCGAGCCGGAGTGAGGCGGAGCGACGCGGCATGCGGACCTCCTCGCGGGAGCGACGGTCGATTCTCCGGCCGCGTCCGGGGCGTGGCAACGGATCGCCGCGGGCCGCGTGCTACCTTCGATCGATGCCCGACGCGCTCCCCGACGTCCTCCACGAGCTCGAGGCCGACGCCGTTCCTTCCGCGGCAGAGACTCTCGTGTCGATCGCGGCCGAGTACCTGGCCGAGACGCGCTCCGGCGACGGCCCCGTCTCGACACCGCTCACCCCGCGGGAGCTCGCGCGCCTCTTCGACGAGCCCCTGCCCCGGCGGGGAAGGCCTCTCGCGGAGGTCGCCGAGCGTCTCCGACGCGAGGTCGTCCCCGCCTCGAACCGCCTCTGCCACCCGCGCTCGATGGGGCACCAGGTCTCGGCGCCCCTCCCCGCCGCGATCTGGACCGAGCCGCTGGCCGCCGCGCTGAACCAGTCTCTCGCCGTCTTCGAGATGTCGCCCGCCGGGACGGCGATCGAGGGCCGGGTCGTCCGCTGGATGTGCGACCTCGCGGGATTCGGTCCCGCAGCCGGCGGGACGTTCACCTCGGGCGGGACCGAGGCGACGTTCACGGCGCTCCTCGCGGCGCGCGCTGCGGCGCTCCCCGACGCCTGGACCAAGGGCGTGGGCGCGGAGCCGCCGGTCGTCCTGCACGGGGAGCACGCGCACTACGCCGTCTCCCGGGCCGTCGGCGCGCTCGGGCTCGGGACCGACGCCGCCGTGGCGGTCCCCTCGCGCGCCTTCCGGATGGACGTCGCCGCGCTCGAGGCGGAGCTCGATCGGCAGGCGGCCCGCGGGCGGCGGGTGATGGCCGTCGTCGCGACGGCCGGCTCCACGGCGACGGGCTCGTTCGACGACCTCGTCGCGATCGGCCGCCTCTGCGAGGCGCGCGGCGTCTGGCTCCACGTCGACGGAGCCCACGGCGCCTCCGCCCTCCTCTCCTCGGCGCACCGCGGGCGGGTCGACGGGATCGCCCGCGCTCGCTCGCTCGCCTGGGACCCGCACAAGATGATGCTGATGCCTCTCTCGGCGGGCGTCCTCCTCGTGCGGGACGAGCGCGACCTCGACGCCGCGTTCGCCCAGCGCGCCCCGTACCTGTTCCACGGCGCGGAGGGAGAGCGGAGCCCCGACCAGGGGAAGCGGAGCTTCCAGTGCTCGCGGCGGCTCGACGCGCTGAAGGTGTGGGTCGCCTTCCAGCGCTACGGCGCGGAAGGCCTCGGCGCCCTCTACGACGGCCTCTGCACGACGGCGAGGGCGCTCCACGCGGCGCTCGCGGCCCGGCGCGATTTCGAGACGCTCCACGAGCCGGAGTCGAACATCCTCTGCTTCCGGTACGTCGGCGAAGAGAAGCTCGACGCCGGCCGCCTCGACGGGATCAACCTCCGCCTCCGCGAGGCGTTCAACCGCTCCGGGGAGGGATGGATCACGACGACGCTCCTGGTTGGCCGGCGGGTCCTTCGCGCGACGCAGATGAACCCGCGGACGACGGCGGCCGACCTCGAACGGGTCGTCGCGGGGCTCGCGCGAACGGGGCGGGAGGTCGCCGCTAGGAGCGCGGATCGTCCTTGACCCATACGGGCATATGCCCGAAACTGTCGGGTGGCCCGCGGCGGGGACGCGGGGGCCCGATCGGGCGCCCCGCGGATCGCGGCGGCCGGAAGGAGCCCCGATGAACCTCTGCATCCCCGTCACCGCCGACCGCGGCCTCGAGAGCCCGGTCTCCGGACACTTCGGTTCCGCGCCGCTCTACCTCCTCGTCGACTCGGAGACCCGCGCGACGCGCACCCTCTCGAACGCCCGAGCCGTCCATGAGCACGGCGCCTGCCGTCCGCTCGACGCGCTCGCCGGGGAGCGGATCGACGCCTTCCTCGTCGGAGGCATCGGCGCGGGAGCGATCATGAAGCTCCAGTCGGCGGGGATTCGCGTCTTCCGCGCGACGGCGCCGACGGCCTCCGTCTGCCTCGACGCCTTCCTCCGGAACGAACTCGAGGAGATGGACCCGGCCGGGGCGTGCGCCGGGCACGGGCACGACCACGGACACGGCGCGGGCCTCCCGAGCCGGGGCTGACCTCGGGCAGAATCGCGCCCGGGGGTGCTCCGCCCCCGCACCGGATGGATCGAGAGACTCAGCGCGCCCCCGACTGGTCGAACCTCGAGGCGGTCTTCGAATCGCTCGGCCGGGCCCTCGTCGTCCTGGACGAGGGTTTCGTCATCATTCGTGCGAGCCGTTCGCTCGAGCGGATGGCCGGGGAGGGCGTCGCCGCCGATGTGATCGGCCAGCCGGTCGAGTCGCTCTTCGGACCGCGGCTCTTCGGCCCCGAGGAGACGCTCCGCGAATCGCTCCGGCTCGGCCGGCGCGAGGAGGGGCGCCGCGGAGTCCTCCGGTGCGGGCGCGACTCGGCGCGTCTCGTGTCGATCACGACGACGCCGCTCGCCCCGGGCGTCGTCGACGCCTGCGACCCGCGGGCGCGCTACCTCGCCGTGATCCGTCCCGCCGAGGACGACGACACGATCCTCCAGAGCGCGGCCGTGTCGCACGGGCTCGTCGCCCGCTCCCCGCAGATGCTCCGGATCGTCCACCTCGTCGAGTCCCTCCACTCGAGCGAGGCGAACGTCCTGATCACGGGGGAGAGCGGCACCGGAAAGGAGGTCCTCGCGCGGGCCCTCCACGCCCACTCGCCGCGCAGCTCGGGTCCGTTCGTCGCGGTGAGCTGCGCGGCGCTGCCGGCCGACCTGCTCGAGAGCGAGCTCTTCGGACACGTCCGGGGAGCCTTCACCGGCGCGGTCCGCGACCGGACCGGAAGGCTCGACCTCGCGCGCGGCGGCACGCTCTTCCTCGACGAGGCGGGGGAGATCCCGCTCCCGGTCCAGGTGAAGCTCCTTCGGGTCCTTCAGGAACGGGTCTTCGAGCGGGTCGGCGAGAGCACGCCGCGGCCGCTCGACGCGCGCATCGTCGCCGCGACGAACCGCGATCCGAAGGAGGCCGTGCGGACGGGACGTCTACGGGAGGATCTCTACTACCGCCTGCGCGTCGTCCCGATCCACATCCCGCCGCTTCGGGAGCGGACGGAGGACGTGGAGCTGATCGCCCGGTACCTCCTCGCCCGAATCGGAGGTCGTGCCGGCCGCGCCGTGCAGCTCTCTCCCGACACGCTCGCCGCCCTCGAGCGCTACGAGTGGCCGGGGAACGTCCGGGAGCTGGAGAACGCACTCGAGTACGCCGTGGCGCTGGGTCGCGGCCAGACGGTGCAGCTCGAGGACCTGCCGCCGGAGATCCGCGCGCCGGAGCCGTTCGCGTCCGGCGGCGACCGAAGCCGTGAACGATCCCTCGCGACGCCGCGGCAGGCGAGGGACCCGGCGTCCGAGCGGGACGACCCCGAAGAAGGGCCCATCCGCGCGGCCCTCGAGCGGAACCTCTGGAACCGCTCGAAGGCAGCGGCCGATCTCGGCATGAGCAGGACGAAGCTCTGGAGGCGGATGCGGGAGCTGCGGATCGGCGTTCGCTGACTCGGGAGTTTCGGCCCGTCCGCTCCCGCTGTCAGGACTTCGGCCTCGTCCACCGCTGCGGCCGGGGTTCGCCTCCGGCGACGCGAATCCGCGGGAGGAGGGGAGGCGCGAGGCCGGCACGGCGCAGCCTCCCCCGGCTCTCCGAGATTCATCCGGCGAGGCTCTCCCAGACCCGCCGCACGTCCGCCGCGCTCGGGGTATCGATCTCGACGACGGCCCGTTGGAGCATCTGCGCCGCGGTGACACCCCTGTCGTACCGGACGCGTCCGGCGAGGCGCGCGCCGGCTTTCGACGCGAGCTGCTCGATGCGGTCCGCCATACCGGGGTCGAGGTCCCACTTGTTGACGCAGACGGCCGCCCGGACTCCGAAGTGCCGCGCCAGGGAGAGGACCCTCTCGAGGTCGTGCTCCCCGGAGACCGTCGGTTCCGTGACGGCGAGGACGAGGGACGCGCCGGTGACCGACGCGATGACGGGACAGCCGACCCCCGGGGGACCGTCGACGAGGACGAGGGAGCGGCCCTCCGCATCGGCGATCCGCCGCGCCTCCTGCCGCACCTCCGAGACGAGCTTCCCGGAATTGCCGGCCGCGGTCGCGAGCCGCGCGTGGACCATCGGGCCGCAACGGGTCGCCGACACCATCCACTCGCCGGAACGCCGCTCGGGGAAGTCGATCGCGTGCTCCGGGCAGAAGCGGACGCAGACGCCGCATCCCTCGCAGGCCGTCGGGTCGACGGCGTACGTGGCGCGCCCTCCGCCCTTCTCGATCCTCCTCACGGCGTCGAACCGGCACTCCTCGAGGCAGATCCCGCAGCCCAGGCAGTCCTCCTCCCGGATGACCGCCTCCCGGCCGCCCCGGAACTCGTGCCGTTCGACGACCGTCGGCGAGAGGACGAGGTGCAGGTCGGCCGCCTCCACGTCGCAGTCGGCGACGACGGGACGGTCGGCGAGGACCGCGAACGAGGCCGTCAGGCTCGTCTTGCCCGTCCCTCCCTTACCGCTGACGACGACGATCTCCCTCATCTCTGACGCCCCCCTTCGGGCGATCCCGCCGGCACGCCCCTCTCCGCGACGATGTAGAAGGTCCTGTCGGCGGAGGCGACGGTCTTCACCGTCCCGGCGACGACGAGGCGGTCGAGGACCTTGAGCGCCTCGTTCGGGTGGATACCGAGCCCCACGGCCACGTCCGTGGCCGTGCAGGGCCGTCTCTCGAGGAGCGTCAGGATCGCGGGCGCGCCCGTACCCGGGCTCGATCCGACCGACGCATCCGGCTCTTCCCGGGTCGCGATGACGTCCACCCGGCCCGGGAAGAGGCTCGCGAGCGCGAGCAGCCGGCCCTCGGACACCCGCCTGGCGAAGAGCTCGGCCGGCGGGCGAGAAGCCGTGGTGAGCTGGACCCGCGCCGGACCGATGCGGCGGACGAGCGCGGCGATCTTCTCCGCCTGGGTGGGGTAGGCCGTGACGCCTTCGAGGAGGAGGACCTCCAGCCAGACCTCTCCCCGGAACCGCTTCGTGAACGACTCGAGGCCTTCGACCATCCGGTCGAACGAGATCTCCTCGACGGGCCGGTTGACCCACTGGAAGAGGTGGGCGTCCCCCGCGTCGAGCGAGGGGATCACGAGGTCCGCTTCCATCAGGGCGTCCTGCACCTCGCCCATGAAGAGGAGGGAGCCGTTCGTCAGGACCGCGACGGGGACCTTCGTCATCCCCTTGATCGCCCTCACGATCGTGCCGAGGCCGGAGTGGAGCGTCGGCTCGCCCGAGCCGGCGAGGCTGATGTAGTCGCACGCTTCCCCTCTCCGCAGCCACTCGCGGAGCTCGGAGAGGACCTCCTCTACGGGGACGTACTCCTTCCTCTCCGCCGTCTTCACCGTCGTCCGCCCGAGCTGGCAGTAGACGCAGTCGTACGCGCAGGTCTTGAAGGGGGCGAGGTCGACGCCGAGGGACCGCCCCAGCCGGCGCGACGGGACGGGTCCGTAGACGTGCCGGAAGGCACGCTCCGCCGCGCTCACGCCGCCACCCCGACCCGCGCGGCGATCGTCCCGGCGAGCGAGCGGAAGAGGTCCCCGTACTCGGGCAGCGCCTCGACGAGCAGCCGTCCGCGGGCGTAGCCCTCGGCGATCCGCCGGTCGTCCGGGATCTCGAGGAGGATCTCGACCCCCTCCTTCCGGCACCAGGCGTGGACCCGGTCGTCGCCGGCTCCCACGCGGTTCACGACGACGCCGAACGGGAGGCGCAGCTCCCTCACGAGGTCGACGGCGAGCGTCAGGTCGTGTAGCCCGAAGGGGGTGGGCTCGGTGACGAGGACGACGAAGTCCGTCTCGCGGAGCGTCGCGACGACCGAGCACGAGGTGCCCGCCGGGGCGTCGAGGATCGCCGGGGAGCCGCCCTGGATCCGCGCGCGGACGGCGTGAACGAGGGGCGGCGCCATGCTCATCCCGACGTCCATACGCCCGAGGGTCAGCGAGACGGACCCCGAGCGCCGCGTCTCGACGACGCCGATCCTCTCGTCCACCTCGCGGATGGCGCCTCGCGGGCAGACCTTCGCGCAGCCCCCGCAGGCGTGGCACATCCCGGGAAAGACGATGGGGGACCTGCCGACGACGACGATCGCGTGGAACTCGCAGAAGCGCCCGCACTCGCCGCACCCGTCGCAGAGAGCCTCGTCGACGGACGGGACCTTGACGAAGACGGGGACCTCCTCCCCCTTCTCGCCGCCGAGGAAGAGGTGGGCGTTCGGCTCCTCGACGTCGCAGTCGAGCAGCTGCACGGGGCCGCCCCAGCTCCGCGCCAGGTTCACGGCGACGGTCGTCTTGCCGGTCCCCCCCTTGCCCGAGGCGATCGCGACCTTCATGCGTGGTGGCCCGCCACGTCCGCGCCGGTCTGCTCGACCAGGGCTCCCGAGCGGTACATGTCCAGCGCTTCCCCGACGGTGGCGGCGTGGCAGGAGAAGACCTTGATGCCGGCCGCGTGGAGGACCTGGAAGGCCTTCGGGCCGCAGTGGGCCGTGACGACGGCCCCGGCCCCGGCCCGGACGACGCTGTCCGCGGCCTGGATGCCGGCCCCCTGGCTCGAAGCCCGGCTCGCGCCGTTGTCGACGACCCGGGCCTGCCTCGAGTCGAGGTCGTAGATGAGGAAGTACGGAGCCCGGCCGAACCGGCTGTCCAGCGGAGCTTCGAGGCTCTCTCCCGAGGTCGAAAACGCGATCTTCATCGTCTCCCTTTCGTTCAGTCGTAGGCCTTCTGGATGACGGGGTCCTCGTTCAGGAGCGGCCCGGCGAGCTCGGCCATCCCGCTGTCGTCCCAGAAGGGGAGCTGCTCGTGGACCTTCCGGTATTTCTCCGGGACCGGGTGCGTCCCGACGACGACCGGCAGGCCGTAGGCGGTCTCGATGTACTGCTTGAACTCGCGGATGTAGGGGCACGGCGGGTACCCGACGACGAGGCCGGTGGCGAGATGGATCGCCTCGGCCCCGTTCTTCTTCATCTCGGCCGGGACGTACTCCACGTTCCCGCCCGGGCAGCCGCCGCAGCTCCCGTAGCCGACGATCTCGAGCGGCTCGTCGGCCGGGTACGCGGCGAAGGCCCCGCGGCGCTCGCGCATCGACCGCAGGCACTTGCCGCCGCCGCAGTCCTTGTAGCGCGCACAGATGATGATTCCGATCTTCGCCATGTCTCAGCCCTTGTCGGCGTCGCCCTTCATCGCGCGGACGCCCTTCTCCAGGCACGCCAGCTCCTCCTTCAGCGCGTCGATGCGCATCCGGAGGGCCTCTTCTTCGCGGGCGGCGTCGGAGACCGCGGCCGGCGGGACGGCGGCACCGGCGACGGCTCCGCGCCGCCACCACTGCCAGCCCCGGCCGAAGCCCGCGCCTCCGCCCCTGCCGAACCCTCTCCCGAAGCCGAGTCCGAATCCCCGGCCACGCCCCTGTCCGGGGGCTCCCTGGGCCACGTCTCCGGAGCAAGGGCCCGCTCCGCGACCCGTCATCGATCCCTGTCCCATCGGTCCCGTTCCATCTCGTCTCGGCATGACTCGTTCTCCTTTCCTCAGGCCCGCCTCATCGCGGTGCCGCATTTCGGGCACGGCCTCTGAACGCAGGGAATTCCGCGCTCGTGAGGCTCCGAGTGCCCACAAGCCGGGCAGAGGCACGATCCCGTGTCGCCTCCGCCGAAACGTCCTCTGAATCGCGCGCGCTGCCGTCCGCCGCAGCCGGGCATCGTGAAAGCCGGCCGGGCCAGCTCCCCTCCGAGCCACGCCCGGACGACCTCGTCCCTCTCTCCGGAGACGAACGAGACGACCCGGATGCCGAAGGAGGCGACCGCGTCCTGCATCGGCCGCGAGATCGCCCCGCAGACGAGGGTCTCGACGCCCAGCTCGGACAGGCGGGCTGCTTTCCGGCCTGGCGGTCCCGAGGGGAGCGGCTCCTCCGACGTCGAGACGACCCTTCCGGACTCCGTCGAGACGACATGAAGGTCCCGCGCCGTGTCGAAAACGGGTGCGATCCGGCCGTCCCAGCAGGGGAAGGCCGCTTTCGTCCGGAGGGGGGTGCGTTCTCGGTCCACGCCCGGAACCGCGCAAACGCCGCGCCAGGCCGGACCGAGCACCGGCAGTGTCGCCGAACTCACTCCGGGCGAAGAGGATGCGTGCGGGAGGTGAGGTTCGTCCCCGCGTAATCGAGTAGCGCCGTGGCTACCTTGTTCGGGGGCTACGGTAGCGTAAGCGCTACTCCGTCTCGGACCGCGCGGAGCGTCCGTCCTGTTCCGGGAGCTCCATGCCGAGCTTGCGGATCCGCCGGAAGAGCGTCGTCTTGTGGATGCCGAGCTCCTTCGCCGCCTCGAGGCGGTTGAACCCGTGACGCTCCAGCGCCGAGCGGATCGCCTCGGCGTCCAGGACGGCGTGCGCGGAACGGACGTCGAACTCCGGCGCGCCGGGCCGAAGGCGGCCCGCCAGCTCGTCGGGAAGGTCCCCGATGTCGATCCGTCTCTCGCCGCAGACGACGAAGGCCCGCTCGACGACGTTCGCGAGCTCGCGGACGTTTCCCGGCCAGTCGTGCGCCATCAGGAGGGAGAGCGCCTCGGCGGTGATCCCCTTCACCGCGCGCCCCTGGAGCCGGTTGAAGCGCGCGACGAGCTCCTCGACGAGGAGCGGGACGTCCTCCTTGCGGCTCCGGAGGGGCGGCAGCTCGATCCGCACGACGTTCACGCGGTAGTACAGGTCCTCCCGGAAGTGCCCTTCGCGGACCCGCGCGGCGAGGTCGCGATTCGTCGCGACGATGACCCGGGCGTCGGTCCTCGCGGAGCGGCTCGAGCCGAGCGGCTCGTAGGTCCTTTCCTGGAGGACGCGAAGGAGCCGGACCTGGAGCGCGGGGCTCACCTCGCCGATCTCGTCGAGGAAGAGCGTCCCCCCCTGGGCGAGCGCGAAGCGCCCGGCCCGTTCCTTCACGGCGCCCGTGAAGGCGCCCGCCGTGTGGCCGAAGAGCTCCGACTCGAGGAGCGTGTCGGGAAGGGCCCCGCAGTTCACGGCGACGAACGGCCCCTTCGCCCGCGGGCTGAGCGCGTGGATCGTCCGCGCGACGAGCTCCTTGCCCGTCCCGGTCTCCCCGAGAAGGAGGACCGTGCTCGGGCTCGCGGCGATCGCCGGGAGCGCTTCGAGGACGCGCTGCATCAGCGGGCTGCGGGTCGAGAGGTCGCCGACCCGCGAGCGTCCCTCGAGCTCCTCCCGGAGCGCCTCGACCTCGGAGAGGTCCCGGAAGATCTCCGCCCCGCCCGTCACTCTTCCCTTCGCGTCCCGGAGGACCGCCGTCGAGAGGCTGACCGGGACGCGCGTCCCGTCCGCCACGACGATGTAGGTCGACTTCCCGATGACGGGCTTCCCCGTCCGGAGCGTCTTCTGGAGGGCGCAGGAGGGGCCGCAGGTGCTCGAGCGGAAGACGTCCGCGCAGCGTCGGCCGATCGCCTCCGCCCGCGGCACGCCGGTGATCCGCTCGGCGGCGCGGTTGAATGACGTGATCCTCCACTCGGGGTCGACGGTGAAGACGCCGTCCGAGATGCTCTCGAGGATCGCCTCGCTCGAGGCGGGGGAGACAGGGAGGTCCGAAGCAGCGCGTTTCGTCATCCCCGTTCCCCGCGCCCCGAGCGAGCCCGGGTCACTTCTCCATCGAGGGCTTCCAGACCTTCCAGACGTTCCCGACGAGGTCGGGTCCGGGCCTGAGCACCGGGTCTCCCGGCATCCAGCCCGCGGGCGTCGCCTCCGTCCCCTTCGAGGCGCGCACGACCTGGAACGCCTGCACCTGCCGGATCGTCTCGGCGAGCTTGCGGCCGACGGGAGGCGTCATCACCTCCATCGCCTGGACGATGCCGTCCGGGTCGATCAGGAAGCGGCCCCTGAGCTCGATCCCCTGGCCCTCGTCCCAGACGCCGTAGGCGCGGCCGATGTTGCCCGCCTGGTCGGAGGCCATGTGGAACGGGACTCCTCCGTCCACCATCTTCACGAGCTCGTGGTCGTTCCACATCTTGTGAACGAAATGACTGTCGACGCTGACCGAGAGGACCTCGACCCCCAGCGCCTGGAGCCGTGCGTAATTGTCGGCGACCGCCGACACTTCCGTCGCTCAGACGAAGGTGAAGTCCCCCGGGTAGAAGCAGAGGAGGACCCACTTGCCGGCGAAGTCGGCGAGCTTCACGGGGGTGAAGCCGCCGCGGTAGTACGACGGGGCAGCGAATTCCGGGGCCTTCTGGCCCACGCGTGCCGTCACGAGCACCTCCTTCTTCCGTTCGGTGTCGGGGCCGGGTGCGGGCGGGGGTCCTTCGCCGGAGACGGCGCCCGACACGCGACCGCATCCCACGGGTTCGCTCATCGCTTCTCCTTTCTGGCCCCGAGGGGCCGAAGAGATCATATGCTCGTTTCGGCGAACGGCGAAACGGCTGTGGCCGCCTCAGTAGCTGTGCTCTCCCAGCTTCACCTTCCCGCGGAAGGTCCAGTAGATGACTCCCGAATAGGTCAGGACGAAGGGCATCCCGACGGCCGCGATGATCAGCATGATCCCGAGCGTCTTCGGGCTCGAGGCCGCGTTGAAGATCGTGACGGAGCGCGACGGGTCCCCCGCCGCCGTCACGAGGTTCGGGTAGAGCGCGAGGCCGAAGAGCGCGACGAGCCCCGCGATGACCCCCGCCGAGGAGAGGAAGGCGAGGCCGGGCCGGTCGCGGTAGAGGCAGCGCGGGATGTTCGCGACGCCGAGGATCGTCCCGACGACGACGACGAGGGCCCACGGGAAGCTCCGGAAGTTCTCCGTCGCCCGCGGGATGAAGGCGACCGTCGCGACGGTCGTCAGCATGAAGAGGACCATGAAGAGCCCCCAGGAGCGCCACATCCACTCGCGGAGGCGCTGCTGGAAGTCCCCTTCGGTCTTCAGGTAAAGGAAGAGCCCCCCGTGCATCGCGAAGAGGGCGACGGTCATCGCCCCGACGAGGAGCGGGTAGGGGCCGAGCTGGCCGAGCACGGAGCCGGTGACGTTGCCGTTCGGGTCGATCGGCACGCCGATCATCGCGTTGCCGACCGCCACGCCGAAGAGGAGCGTCGCGGAGAAGGAGCCGCCGAAGAAGGCCCAGTCCCAGAACCTCCGCCAGGCGGGGGAGGACATCTTCGAGCGGAACTCCATCGAGACCGCCCGAGAGATCAGCGCGACGAGGAGGAGCATGAAGGCCGTGTAGAAGCCCGAGAAGACCGTCGCGTAGGCCTCCGGGAAGGCGGCGAAGAGGGCGCCGCCGAACGTGACGAGCCAGACCTCGTTGCCGTCCCAGAGCGGGCCGATGGAGTTCATCGAGATCCGTCGCTCGAGGTCGGTCCGCGGGACGAACGGGTGGAGGATTCCGACGCCGAGGTCGAAGCCGTCGAGGATCGCGTAGCCGGTCAGGAGGACCCCCTCCAGGACGAACCAGGTGAGGGCGAGCGCTTCGAAAGACATCGCCGCCCCCTCAGCCCCGCGCCTCGCCGCCGTCCGTCATCCGTCCCTCGTGAACGGCCCGGAGCGCGGCGGCTTCGAGGGCCCCGTCGCGGCTCCCGCCGGGCGGAGGAGAGGCCCCATCCGGCCCGTGCTTGATCTTCCGGTCGAGGACGAAGACCCAGACGGCCCCGAGCGCGAGGTAGATGAAGCCGAAACCGAGGAGCGAGCCGAGCACCTGGCCCGCCGAAACGTTCGGGCTCGCCGCCTCGAGCGTCCGGAGGCCCAGGCGCTCGTCGTAGACGACGCGCCCCTCGGGCCCGACGACGACGTCCGTCCCGTCGGCGGTCCACGTCACCGGCGGGTGGACGATCCAGGGCTGGCGTCCCACCTCCGCCGCCACCCAGCCGAGCTCGTTGGCAGCGATCGGCAGGACGACGGCGGGGACGAAGAGCCAGAGGAGCCAGCGCGTCTCGTACAGCGTCCCGCGCCACCTGAGGAACGAGGCGAGCAGCGTCAGGCCGATGAAGGCCATCCCGAGCGCGACCATCAGGTGGTAGCTCTGGAAGCTGAGGCCGACGGGGGGGCGGTCCTCGGGGCGGAATCGGTCCAGGCCGACCACCGGCATCGCCGGATCGCCGTGCAGGAGGAGGCCGAGGCCGCCGGGAACGGCGACGCGGAGCCTCACCGTCTGCGCCGCGTCGTCCGGGAACCCGAAGAGGTTCAGGTCGGCCGGCCCGGTGACGTAGTGCCCCTCGAACGCGGCGAGCTTCGCGGGCTGATGGCGGTAGACGCTCCCCGCCTGCCCGTGCCCGGAGACGAGCATCGCGAGCGCCGAGACGGTGGCGAGGACGAGGCCGCCGTCGAAGGAGCGGCGCGCGAACTCGCCGTGCTTCCCCTTCAGGAGGTACCAGGCCGCGATCGACATGACGAAGAACGCGCCCACGAGGAACGCCCCGATCCAGACGTGGACGAGGCGGTGGACGGTCGAGGGGTTGAAGACCATCGCCCAGAAGTCTGTGATCTCGGCTCGCATCACGGGCTGGCCGTCGCGGAGGAGCGGGACGCCGTCGCGCAGGACCGGGACGACGTGGTGCCCCGCGGGCGTCTGCTGCCAGCTGTTCGCGACGACGATCCAGATCGAGGAGAAGATCGAGCCGAGCGAGACCATGAGCGTCGCGAAGAAGTGCATCTTCGGCCCGACGCGGTCCCACCCGAAGACGAGGACGGCGAGGAAGCCGGACTCGAGGAAGAAGGCGAAGATCCCCTCGGCCGCGAGCGCCGAGCCGAAGACGTCGCCGACGAAGCGCGAGTAGGTCGCCCAGTTCGTGCCGAACTGGAACTCCATGACGATCCCCGTCGCGACGCCGATCGCGAAATTGAGGGCGAAGACCTTCGTCCAGAATCGGGCCGCGGTCTCGTAGATCGGGTCCCTCGTCTTCAGGAACCACCCTTCGAGCCAGACGAGGACGACGCCGAGCCCGATCGTCAGCGGCGGGAAGATGTAGTGGAACCCGATGCTGACGGCGAACTGGATCCTCGAAAGCGTCACGGCGTCCATCGGTCACCTCCGCGGAACGGCGCGGCCGCTTCGGGCCACGCCGGCTTCTCCGAGTATGCGCGGCTCCGGCCGCGCGGAAAGCCGTGGGGCCTCTTCAGCACCCCCCCTGGACCTTCTTCGCCTTCCTCGGCGCGGGCGTGCCGGCTTCCTTCTCGAGCCTCGCGCGCTCGGCGAGCGCCGCCCGCGCCTCCGTGCGAAATCGTTCGACGACCGGGGCGAAGCGCGGCTCGCCGGCCGGCGCACCGGGCGTCAGGATCGTCCTCTCGAAGGCCGGGAAACCGCCGGCGAGGTAGGCGAGGTTCTCGAAGCCGGTCTCCACGAGGAGGAAGGCCGCGGTCCGCGCCTCTTCCTCGGTCGGGGCGACGACGACCTTCTGGACCATCCTCCTCGCGAAGACGTCCCGCCACTCCCGGCCGAGGACGTCGTCCGCCGGGACGGAGACGGCCCCGGGGAGCGGCCTCGCCGCCCGGGCCGCCTCGCCGCGCAGGTCGACGACGCGGAGCCGATGGTCGCCGTCGACGATCCGGAACGCGAGCTCGTCGGGGCTCATCGGGCGGACGAGGTGGTGCGGGACGTAGCCCGGAGCGCTCACCTTCGCGACGAGGCGCGCCTTCCGGTCGGGGAGGGCGGCCGCGAGCCCCGCGACGGCGAGGAGAAGGGCGGCGGAGGCCACGTGGAGGCGGCGCGGGAAGGCGCTCGAGGGGGCCGCAGCCCCGGCGACCTTCCGCTCGACGACGCCGCCGACCGCGAAGGCCGCGATCGCCGCGGCGGCGAGGAGGAGGACGAAGAGGCCGGCGGAGACTCCGAGCGCGTCGGGGACGAGGGCCGGGCCGAGGGCGCTCGAGTCGGCGAATGCGGCGAGGCGGGGGAAGAGCTCCGCATAGGAGAAGACGCCGAGGACGCTGCCGCCGAGGAAGGCCATCGCGTCGACCTTCCCGATCGCCGCGGCGCAGACGCTCGTTCCCGGACAGAAGCCGCCGAGGAGGAAGCCGAGCCCCATGATCGCCCCTCCGACGATCGCGGGCCAGAGCCAGGTGGGGTTGACGAAGATCGCCTTCAGGTCGAGGAGGCCGCCCGCGGCGAGCAGCAGGATGCCGGCGGCCGCCGTCACGGCGGCGGTGAAGAAGACGCGCAGGACCGTCAGGTCGTAGCCGTAGAAGACGCCCACGAGGCGGCGCGAGGAGGAGAAGCCGGCCTGCTCGAGGACGAAGCCAAAGAGGAAGCCGACGGCGAGCGCGACGACGAGGTTGAGCTGGTCGGTGATCAGGTCGGGGACGAACGGGCCCATCGCCTACCTCTCCGCCTTCCCCGGCAGCCAGAGCCCGCGCGTGAACCACGCGAAGGCGAAGCCGGTCCCGAAGATCGCGAGCATCGTCACGAATCCGGCGACGGAGAGGACGGCCATCCCGCTCAGCGCCGCACCGCTCGTGCAGCCGCGCGCGAGCTGCGCGCCCGCGCCGAAGAGCGCGCCCCCCGCGGCGGCGAAGAGGAGGCGCCCCCTCACCGAGACGCGCGGTCCACGCTCCGTCCCGACCTTCAGCCGGCCCGCGCCGAGGCCCGAGACGAACGCCCCGAGGAGGACGCCCGCGACCTCGAAGACGAGCCACGCCTTGAGGGGGTTCTCGTGGCCGGGGCCGACGAGCTTCGCGTAGAAGGGGTTCGCGGCCGCGTGCTCCGGCGCGGCGGCGCCGACGGCGGCCACGACGACGCTCTTCGTCGCGCCGCTCGCGCCGAGGCCGCGCCCCGTGACGAAGACCGTCAGGAGGAGGACGAGCCCGAGGAGGACTCCGGCGAGGTAGGGGTTCATCGGTCGGTCGTTCACGGCGATCTCCTCAGCGGGCGTCCGGCGTCGCGGCGGCGTGGGACGGCCCGGCGCCGGGCGCGGGCTCCTCCTCGACGTCCTCCCACCCGGTCACCATCGCCTTCAGGTTCGACGTGACGGTGTGCCCCGTCGTCGTCAGGTAGAGGTGGGCGACGAGGAAGACGAGGAGGGCGAAGGCCCCGGCGGTGTGGGCGAGGGCGATCGGCTCGAGCGTCGTCACGTCGAGGGCGAGGACCTCGTGCTTCTGCGGGTAGCGGTAGAACATGTAGAGGAGGCCCGAGACCCAGACGAGCGGCAGGACGAAGAGCTTCAGGGAGGCGTAGACGATCTTCTGGAGGGGGTTCAGCTTCTTCAGCTTCGTCTTCCTCGTCGGGTGGGGGGCGTCCTGGAAGATGCCGAAGAGGTAGTACTCGGCCTGCGCGCGGACGTTCTTCCACGTCGGGACGTACTGCCGCCACTCGTCGGTCGTGAAGTGCCAGAAGACGGCGAAGGCGATCAGGACGAGGAACGACCACGCGGCGCCGTTGTGGAACCGCACGGCCTGCTCGTAGCCGAAGAAGCGGAGCGAGCCGTGGATCTCGAAGCCGGTGACGGCGAGGAAGAGGATCAGGAAGGCCTGCGTCCAGTGCCAGAAGCGGCCGAAGGCCGGGTAGACGTACTCGCGCTTCATCTCACTTCCCTCCCGCGTGCCGCCGCCGCCGGAACCAGATCCGCGCCCCGCCGTGGACGACGACGGCGCCGAGCGTCGCGAGGAGGAGCGTCGTCCCGAGCCCGTCGAGGAACCGGCTCCGGTCCCGCCCCGGCAGGTAGAAGCCGCCGACCTTCGCGAGGCGGCCCCCCTCCCGCGCGTGGCACTCCTCGCAGGAGACCGCCTTCTCCTTCGGGGCGACCATGTGGTTCACGGGCCAGTTCATCTCCGTCTCGGCGAAGCCGTACGAGCCGCTGAAGGGGAGGCCGACCTCCCGCATCCCGGCGGCGGCCGCCGCGTTCCAGTCGAAGTCGCCCCAGTAGCCGCCGTCGCCCGGAGCGGCGGAGAAGAGCTTCGGCTGGACCAGGACGCGCCGCTTCGTGTCGTAGATCTGCCGGGCGCGGTGGACCTTGACGGGGGCGACCTTCGCCTCCGGCACGTCGTACTCGCCGCCGAGCGGGTTCAGGACGAGGGGGCGCGAGGGGTCGAACGTCTCTCCGAGGAGGTAGTGCGAGGCCGTCCCGTCGAACCAGGCGTACTCGGGGACGACGTCCTTTCCCCAGGTGAAGGTCCCCTTGATCGAGAGGTAGGCGTGGTTCCCGTCCCCGTCCTCCTCCTCGTAGGGCTTCCCGTCCCTCAGCTTCCCGGCCGTCGACCAGTCCCACCGGAGCTTCGTCGCGTTCACCTTCGCGTACGTGGGGATGTGGCAGGTCTGGCAGGCGACCTTGTAGCCGTGCTTGTTCAGGAGGTCGTCCTCGTGCGGGACGGCGCCGTGGCAGCTCTCGCACGCCACGCGGTTCCGGTTCATCGAGGAGAGCGAGTAGGCCTTCCCGAGCATCTGGTGCTTCACGGCCCGGTGGCAGTCGACGCAGGCCATGTTCGCGCCGTCGGTCCCCATGTGGACGTCGACCTCGCGGGTCGTGTCGAGAAGCGCCACGTCGAGGTCGCCGTGCTTGACGTTGTTCCCCCCGCCGCCGAAGAAGTGGCACATTCCGCAGTTCTCGCGCTGCGGGCGCCCTACCTTCCGGGCGACGGCGGCGAGGTCGAGGCCGGGTTCCGGGAGCCCGGCGCCGGCGGTCTTCTTCGCGTACGTCCCGCCGTTGTCATGGCAGGCGAGGCAGTCGACGTTCATCGGGTTGGAGAAGTCGAACGAGGCGTCGGCCCAGCCGTAGCCGGCGTGGCACTTGTCGCAGCTCTGCTGGCTCCCCGCGACGCCGATGCAGAAGTTGTTCAGGACGTTCTTTTTCCCGACCGCGCGGATTCCCTTGCCGGCGACGTACTCCACCCGCTCCCAGCTCCAGTGCGAGGAGGACATCACCTCGGTGTGCCGTCCGTTGTGGCAGGAGATGCAGGCCGCCGTCACGTCCTGGGGCCTGCGGAACGGCCCCTTCAGCTGGGCGAAGAGGGCGTGGTCGACGGACGGTTTCGTCTTCGTCCGGTAGGTCTCGCGAAGGGCCTCGACCGGCTTCGGCCCCGCGTCCTTCTTCCGGACCTGTGCCACCACGAGGCTCGCCGCGACCGCGAGCCCGACGAGGGCGAGGAGGATCTTCTTCATTCCGCTCCGTCCGGGACGGCCGGTATCCGGCCGCCCGCGCGCCCGGGGAGGGCCGCGGAGGGCGCAGTACAAGATCGGCGCCATCCCGAAGACCTGCGTTCCGGACTCGGGGCGTTGGCCGGGATGCGGCAGGTAAGTGCTGAGGAGAGGGGACTTCGGGACGGAGCGGCGCTCGCCGTGGTCCGCGGCGCCCCGTGGAGCGGGGCTCGAGCCGGAGCAGGGTGTTGCAACGCTCCGCGCGCCGACGAAACGGTTTGCGCGCCCCACGACGCGCAATCGGCTCCTGCGGGAGCCGGTCCGGCGGCGCGCGGCGCGAGGCTACTTCTTCACGAGCTCGACGCGCCGGTTCTTCGCGCGCCCGTCCTCGGTCCGGCTGTCGGCGACCGGGACCGTCTGCCCGTACCCCTTCGCCGTCATCCGGCCGGCCGCGATCCCCCGCTTCACGAGGGCCGCCATCACCGCCTGCGCGCGCTCCTGCGAGAGCTTCAGGTTCGCGTCGGCGCTCCCGACGTTGTCGGTGTGGCCGCCGACCTCGACCTTCAGCTCCGACGCCGCCTTCAGCGCGGCGGCGGCGTCGTCGAGGAGCTTCGCCGAGTCGGGCGAGATCGTCGCCTTGCCCGTGTCGAACGTGACGTAGAGGGAGACGAAGCCGTCCTTCTTCAGCTGGTCGGCGATCTCGTTGACCGCGACCTCCTGCTTCATCGCCTCGCGCTCCGATACGGTCATCAGGTAGCTCCCGTCGGCGTCGTTCGCCTGGAAGAAGACCCAGGTCTCCTTGGCCTCCTTCACGAACTTCATCGTCAGGCCGAAGCTCGTGCAGCTGTTCCCCATGTCGGGCATCCCCTCGGAGTCGTAGTTGGCCTTGCACCAGCCGGGCCACTGCCCCTCGATCGTGCCCCCGGCCTTCTTCGCGGCCGTCTCGAAGTTACGCATCAGCTGCAGGCCGCTCGGAGGAGTCGTCCCCTCCTTGATCTGGAAGTTGATGCGCCAGGTCGGTCCCTCGACCTCGACGGACCGGAGCACCTCCTCGCCGGGCTTCATCTGCCCGACGGGGAACTTCCTCAGGTCGAACTGGCTGCTCGCGCAGTCGACGATGTACGAGTTCGGGAACCGCGTGAAGAGCGGGTGGTCCTTGCACCCCTCGTAGTCCTCCTGGGCCCGGGCCGGAGCGGCGGCGAGCAGCAGCGCCAGGGCGCCGAGAGCGATCCTTCTCATCTCATTCCTCCTCGATCGTCCCTTCCGGGGACGTCCGCGGCCACGCCGACCGAATCGCCGGCCCGGGCGCCTGGACGGGCCCGGAAGGCTTCGACTCGAGTCGTGGTGAACGCGGCGGCGATTCTCCGGTCGCGGAGCGCGGGGGTCAAGGAACGCTCCGGCAGGCGAGGGACCGCGACGCGCGAGGCGTCGCGGCGCTCAGCGGATCTCGATCCCGGACCCCGGCCCGACGTCGCCTATCCTCCAG
>JAKPXO010000445.1 GCA_029567505.1 Acidobacteriota bacterium | reverse complement strand
CCGTGCTGAGCTCAAGGCGAACTTCCTCCTTTCGAACGGAGGCCCGCTGAGACCGCTGGGGCTGAGCGAGGCCACGCGCTTCGGCATCTACCGCGGGTTCATGCGGCTCCTCTCGAAGCTCGACTTGCAGGCTTTCGCGGTGGTCATCCGGAAGGAAAAGCTCTCCTTCGCGCCCGGCACGAGAGATCCTCGAGACCTCGCGTGGGAGACCATATTCCAGCGCTTCGAGCGGTTCACGAACAAGCACGGCCCGGAGCCGACACCGCTCCTTCTCGTTCACGACGAAGGGGACGGCCCGTACGTGAGGAAAGCAGCGCGAAAGGCCCGTCGGTTCCAGAGTGCTGGCCAGAAGTATGGGCAGGGATCCCTTTCCGTGCCGGTGCGCCACATGGTCGAGGATCCCGTCTCCAGGGCTTCTCACGAGTCCTACTTCGTCCAACTCGCAGACCTCGTCGCCTACGCCGCCTTCCGTAGGGTGTATCCGCCGCCTTGCCGACCCGTCCAGATCGTGCCCACGACGATGTGGGACGAACTCGGGACCGCACGTCTCGCCGCTGTCAACCGGCTCACGCCATCGGCGCCGCCGGGAATCGTTATTCGCCCGCCGCTCCCCTGAGACGAAAAAACCCCGGTCAAAGACCGGGGGCAGGGGAGACCTGAACCGCCCTCGAGGACGGGTTAGCCTCCGCTGCGAAGTATAGCTCCTTGATTCTCGAGGGAGCTGACGCCGAGGGCCTCGAGCCCGCCGGCTTGGCGCGTGGCGCGCCGCGGCTTCTTCCGTCTCGCGCGCCTCGAAAGGGCCCGCAGCGAAGCTCCGGTGCCCGTACGAGCCCGGCCGAAGCCGAGGTAGCCACCAAGGGCCTCGAGGGTCTCGTCCGGCCCGTCGGTGCTGAAACCTGTGGCCGGCATCGGGCGTCTGGGGCGTCCTTGAATCGTCCTGTCGCCTGGATACTGCCCGGGGCCCGTCCATAATCGCCGAGGGGCACGGGACGACATGCAGCTCACCGACAGCCAGCGGGAAGCCGTCGAGCACCGAGGCGGTCACCTCCAGCTCATCGCCTGCGCCGGCTCCGGCAAGACGGAGGTCGTCGCGCGCCGGATCGCCTCTCTCCTCGGGCCGCCGCCGAGAGGCGGCCTCCTCCCGGCCAACGTCGTCGCCTTCACGTTCACGGGGAAGGCGGCCGGCGAGCTGAAGGAACGGATCGTGACGCGCTGCCAGGAGGAGCACGGCGAGATCGTCGGCCTCGCCGAGATGTTCGTCGGCACGATCCACGCCTTCTGCCTCGAGCTCCTGAAGACCGAAGTTCCCGAGTGCCTCAAGCTGGAGGTTCTGAACCAGGTCCAGCAGACCCTCCTCGTCGATCGCAACTCGAAGCGGTCCGGGCTGACGGTATCGACCGACCTCAACGGGAACTCCCTCCGCCGCTACGTCGACACCGGACGTTTCGTCGAGGCGATGACGATCCTCCGCGAAGCGGAATACGACGAGGCGCAGCTCGCCGGGAATTTCGTCTACGACAACCTCGAGACCTACCGCAGCCTCCTCGACGAGAAGGGCTACCTCGACTACTCCGAGATCCTCCATCGCGCCGTCGAGGTCCTCTCGACGAACGCCGAGGTTCGGGCCCGCGTCGCGGCGCGCGTGAAGCACGTCGTCGTCGACGAGTACCAGGACGTCAACCCGGTCCAGGAAGCGCTCGTCTGGCTCCTCCGGGACCTCGGAGCGGAGCTGACCGTCGTGGGCGACGACGACCAGACGATCTACCAGTGGCGGGGCAGCGACGTCGGGAACATCCTGACCTTCCCCGATCGCTACGACGGAGCGTCGCAGAAGAGGCTGGAGGAGAACTTCCGGTCGAGCGAGGGGATCGTCGCCACGGCCCGCGACTTCATCCGGCAGAACCCCGCGCGCCTCGAGAAGGAGATGAAGCCGGCGTCTGAGCAGGTCTTCGAGCCGGGCGACGTCGTGTCGCAGGAGTTCCCGGACCCGGAGGCCGAGGCGAGGTTCCTCGCCGAGACGATCGCCGAGCTCCGGGGCCTCGCGTTCCGCGAGGACGGCGAGGAGCGCGGGCTCGACTGGTCCGACATGGCCATCCTCCTTCGGAGCGTGAAGCGCAACGGCGCTCCGATCACCCGGGCTCTCCAGGAGGCCGGCATCCCGTTCATCGTGGCGGGCATGAACAACCTCTTCGAGACGCCCGAGGCCGCGGCCGCGCGTCAGCTCTTCTCCATGATGGCGACGCGGGCGACGGCGGCCGACGTCGTCGCCGCGTGGGAGAAGGCGGACACGGGCGCCTCCCGGCCCGTCCTCGAGGAGG
>JAKPXO010000427.1 GCA_029567505.1 Acidobacteriota bacterium | reverse complement strand
ACCCCGCCCAGGTCCCCGCGAGCTTCTTCCCCTCCGCCTTCCCCTTCAGCCTCTCGATCGCGTACATCGAGGCGATCTCGGAGAACGCCTCCGAGATCCACTGGTGCTCGGGGGAGGCGTCGGCGACGACGTAGCCGAAGTAGCCGTGGGCGATCTCGTGCGCCACCCGCTGGTTGATCCCGTGCGAGAACAGGGACGAGACCTCGTCCGTGAAGATGCTCGACTGGAACGCCTCCTTCGTGATCCGCATCATGCCGGGAGGCGCCTGGCCGAACCCGTAGTCGTTGATCTCGACGATCGTGAACTCTTTCCAGGGGAACGGCCCGAGGAGCCACTCGTAGAACTTGCGGACCCCGTGGAAGACGCTCAGGAGCATCTTCCCCGACATCTCCTTCGGGATGCCGTAGCTCGCGACGCGACAGGTGACGCCGTCCTCGGTCGACTCCTGCGTCGTGTATTTGCCGGCGAGGACGGTCGCGAAGGGAACGGGCTTCTTGAGCTTCGTCTCGAGGACGTTCCAGCCGTCCTCCTCGGACCGCCGGACCGTGTCCCCGGAGGCGAACGGGAGGAGCGGCTTGCGGGCGCGGACGACGGCGTGGAACGTGTGGTGCGACGCGTTGAAGAAGGGCGGCTGCGGGTACCACCCGCTCGCGATCGGGAGCTCCCAGAGGTTGTCTCCGCCGGCCCGCTCGAAATAGGGCGCCTCGTAGTCGAGGCGGAGCGTGAACCTCGCGCCGGGAGCGAGGGCCTTCGGGAGGGCCACGACGAGCTCGCCGTCTCCGAGCGCCCAGGGAAGCGGCCGGCCCTCTCCGTCGGTGAGGGCGCGAAGGCGCGTCTCGAGGAGGTCGTTCCGATAGATCGTCTCGGTCGCGAAGTCGAGGACGAGGAACGAGACGGGGCGGACGGCGACGAAGGTCTCCGTCACTTTCAGCTCGCCCCACGGGGCCGTCCCTTCGCGCACGTCGACGTCCACGGCGACGAGCCGGACGTCGACGCGCGGCGCCTGCCGGCGCGTCCGTCCGAGGGGCCGACGGGAGAGGTCCCGGGCGAAACGCATCTCCGGGAAGCCCGACGGGAGTCCGGCCGGCCGGTCGACGACGCGGAGCACCTCCTCGTCGTCGGTCACGGGGTCGTAGACGTGGCGGAGGTCCGGGTCGGCCTCGAGCGTCGCCGCGAAGAACGCCCCCTGCGCCGCCTCGGCGATCGCGAGGCGGGAGGCGACCTGCGGCGTCCGGTCGTGCTCGAACCGCTCGAGGTGCGTCGCGAAGACGCGGACCGGGGGCTCCTCCCCGGCGGCGTACGACCACGCGGGGCGAAGCGCCGGGGAGAAGAGGAACGTGGCTCTCGAGAAGGCCGCCCGGAGCTCCCCGTCGACCTCCTTCGCGCCGCCGACGTGCTTCGCGTTCCGGGCGGCGAGACGCGCGGCCTGCGGGTCTCCCGCCGAGAACGCGAGCGTCCCCGCTCCGCGGAAGAACGCGCCGACGGGCGTTCCGTCCTTCGTCGTCACCTCCCAGAGACTCCCCGTCGCGACCTCGTAGCGCGCGGCGCCGACGGTGAACGAGAGGCCGGCCGCGTTCGTGGTGCGGCCCGAGAGGACCGCGTCGCGGTACGACGCGCCGGGCGACGGCGCGGAGATCGCGGCCTCCGGGACGAGAGGCGGGCCGTCTTGGGCGAAGGCGGGAACGGCGAGGAGGAGTCCGAGCGCGAGGCCGTACTCGAGTCGCATGGTTCCGCGATCGTACCGGGATCGCACACCCGGCGCGTCAGCGGCCGCTTTGGAGCGCGCGCGAGAGAAGCAGCTGTCCGAACGCGAAC
>JAKPXO010000342.1 GCA_029567505.1 Acidobacteriota bacterium | reverse complement strand
CCGTCATCACGAACCGCGAGCTCGCCGCCCGGTACGGGTGGAGGCCCCAGACGGAACGCGCCAACCGGATCAAGGGGCAGACCCCGCCGTTCCTGAAGGTGGGAAACCGCATCCTGTACCGGGTCGCCGACGTCCTCGAGTGGGAGAGCGCCCGTCACTTCACGTCGACCGCCGACGAGCGGGTCCGGCGCGCGAGCGCGTGAGAAAACCGCCGTGACCGGAAAGAAAGAAGCCGCCCTCGAGGTAGAAGCTCGGGAGCGGCCAACGCGATCGAATAACCCTACCGAGGCCCATTCTACCGCGCCCGGACATCGTGCCGCGCTCCCGGTTCTCGTCGAGCGGGACCTTGCCGTCGACCGTCTACGACGCTGGGCAGGACGGGAGGCGGCATGAGCGCCAAACCCTGTTACCTGCACCAGCCCGGCGACGTCGAGGACCTCGCCCGTCTCGAGCGCGTCGTCGCCATGGCCCAGCGCGCGCCCGAAGCGATGGAGGCCGCCCTCGACGAGATCCGGCGTCGGCGCCTCTACACCGTGAAGGGCTACGACACCTTCGAGAGCTACACCCGCAGCGTGCTCAAGATCACGCCTCGCGCCGCCCTCTACTCGTGCGGGGCCGCCACGGTTCGCCGCCTCCTGCCGGAGGCCGTGAACCACGGTTCACTTTCGGCCCGTGCCATACGGCCGCTGCTACCCCTTCTCGACCTTCGCCGCCCCGAACCGACGCCCGGTGAGAGACAGGACGTCGCGCGTGCGTGGGAACTCGCGCAGGAGATCGCCGCCCGCGACACGAACTCCGAGCGTCGGAGCGAGCAGCCCACCGCCCGCGAGCTGAAAGCGGCGGTCGCGCACGTTCAGGGCCGCCAGCCAGAAGCCCGCGCGGAGACCGTCGACGACGTGGCGCGGCGGGTATGGAAGGCCGTTGACGTCGCCCGCCGAACTCTCGACGCCCTCGCGTGTGACGCCCTCGCCGAACGTCTCGCGTCTTTCGCCGACGGGCTGCGAAGCCCGGACGGTTTCGCGCACGACCTCGCCGAACGGTACGGAGTATCCCCGGAGGAGATCGTCAGGAACGCCCGCGTCGCCTCCGTCGTCGACATCCTCAAGACGGTCGTCCCCGACGCAGAGCAGCGATTCGTGAACGGCGACGAAGCGATGCAGGCAGCCGTCTACCGGCTGGCCCACGTCGACCGCCGCGCCCGGAGGGAGCAGTGAGCGCGCCTGCCGTTGACCGCGCCCTCCTCGACCTCGACGTCGACGAGGTCCTCCGCGCAGCGCAGGCCGCCGCCGCGCGCCGCACCCCGGAGGAGCGCGCCCGCCACCGGGCCGCCCTCGGCCGCGCCCGGATCGAGGCCGCCCGCTACCTCCTCGCGCACGGGACCCCCGCAGATCGCCGTCTCGCCGCACGGTTCGCGTTCGGGATGACCGGGAGAGCAGCATGAGCGCCATCCCCGACGACATGCTCCGTCTCCAGCGAGAGGCAACGCTGGCCCTCGTCCAGACGGGGGAGGAACTCCCCTGGCCCGAGCGGCAGCCGATCCCGCCGTCGCGGTCGTCCGCGCCGTCCATGCCCCCGGACCTCCTCCCGGTCGCGTTCCGCGACTGGATCGCCGACGACGCCGAGCGACTCGGCGCCTGCGTCGAATTCGTCGCCGTCCCCGCCGTCATCTCCGCCGGCTCCCTCCTCGGCCGCTCCCTCAGCATCCGGCCGAAGGCGCGGAACAACTGGACGGTGATCTCGAACCTCTGGGGTCAGAGCATCGCGCGGCCCGCCGGCATGAAGACCCCGACGGCGAACTCCGGCCTCTACCACCTCCGTCGTCTCGCCGCCGAGGAGATGGACCGCTACAAGCGCGTCCGCGCCGACGCCAAGGCCCGGCTCGACGTCCTCGCGGCGCAGCGGGCCGCCCTCCTCCGCGCGGCGAAGAAGACGAACGCCGACACCCTCGCCGCCGACGTCGCGGCGCTCGACCGGCAGATCGAAGAGGTTCGCCCCGTCGCCGCCCGGCGGCGGTACATCGTGAACGACTGCACCGTCGAGGCGCTCCAGAACATCCTCTCGGAGAACCGGCGCGGCGTCTTCTGGTATCGGGACGAGCTGACCGGCCTCTACGGGATGATGGGGCGCGACGGACACGAGAACGACCGCGCCTTCCTCCTCGAAGCCTACGAAGGAGGACTTTCCGGCGCCTACGAATCCGACCGGATCGCCCGCGGCAACGTGCGCGCCGATGGGCCGTGCGTCTCCCTCTTCGGGACGATTCAGCCAGGCCCGATTCAACGGCAAGTTGAAGGCGCCGTAGCCGGACGCGGAGGCGCCGACGGATGGATTCAGCGGTTCGGCATGACCGTCTTCCCCGACGAGCCCGGCGAGGGTCGCGGCGTCGACAGGGAACCGAACGTGAAGGCCCGCGACCTGGCCTTCCGCGCCTTCCGGTTCCTCGACGAAGCCGACCGCGTCCGGGACCTCGGCGCCCAGCAGGAAGACGGCGCCCCGGACTTTCTCCGGTTCGCCCCCGACGCTCAGGGCATCTTCGACGACTGGCTCGAGGAGCATCACGACGCCGTCCGCAACGCCGGTGATACCCCAGCATTCGAGGAGTACCTCGTCAAGCAGCGGAAGACGGTCCCCGCCCTCGCGCTCATCTTCCACGCGCTCGACGTCGCGGTCGGGGCAGAGCGCCCCGGTCCCGTCTCGGCCCGCGCCGTCGACCTGGCGACTCAGTGGGGAGCGTTCCTCCGCCTCCACGCCGCGAAGCTCTTCTCGCTCGAGCTCCGGCAGGCGGAGACCGCCGCCGCCGCCCTCGGCGCCCGTCTACTCCGCCGCGCCGTCCCCGACGGCCTCACCGTCTCGGACCTCGGGGAGCGCGACTGGTCAGGGCTCGGCCGGCCCGCACTCGTCCATGCCGCGCTCGACGTCCTCGAACCCCTCGGCTGGATCAGGCGCGACTACCAGGTTACCCCCGGCCGAACCCGAACGGTCGTTCGGATTCACCCGGACTTCCGGACCCCCGCAGCGGCCCCGGAGGCCCCCGAATGAGCGGCGTCTTCGTCCCCCGCTGGCGGACCCGACCGGCCCCCGTAGATTTCGGATGTCCTCCGGGAACGAGCCCGGAAAACCCGAATAAGCCCCCTGACCCCCCTTTTCCGGGTTTTCCGGGTGCCATCCGGGAGGGTATGCCAAATCTACAGGCCCCCTCCCCGGTCGTCTGCTACGCCTGCCGCGGGACCGACTTCTGGATCGGCACCGGGAAGGTGACGTGCAGAAGGTGCCACCCGCCGGCCCCCGGCGCCGAGGTCCTCACGTTCAAAAAGTCGACCTCCGGCACGGATGACCCGGTGCAAATCGACGCAGGCTCGGCCCCCGGAGGCGCCCGATGAGCCGCCCCGACCTCGCCGCCGAGCTCGACGCCGTGACCCGGCACCTCGTCCTCCTGGCCGCACTCGTCGAGAACCTCGCCAGGAGCGTCAGGCGCCCCAGGACGCCCCCGAGGCGGAGGACGACGCTCCGGCCGTCCCGGCCGTCGGGATGCCCGCCTGCACCTGCCCGCCGTGCCTGGCAGAGCGCGAGCGAGGGGAGCGCCCGTGAGTGACGACCTCGCTCAGCTCCTCCTCGACGAGACCCTCCCGCTCGGGGAGGACGCCTCCGGCTGGATGCTCGACGAGACCGACATCGAGTCAGCGGAGACCGTGCCCGGCGGACCGCGCTCGATCCGCCTCCCTGCCC
>JAKPXO010000415.1 GCA_029567505.1 Acidobacteriota bacterium | reverse complement strand
GTTGCCGGCGAGGGCCGTGTCGGGGAGGTGGATGTACCCGACCTTCCCGCCCGACAGCTTCTCGACGAGCTCCATCCGGCTCTTCACCCAGTCGAGGTAGCGGAGCCCCTGCTCGCTCGCGACGGTCCGGACGGTCACGGTCCGCGCCGCCTCGCGCGCGGGGCTCTTCCCGACGAGGAGCGTGACCGGGCGTCCGGCTTTCCCTTCGAGGAGCCGGTACGGGTTGTCGGCCGTCGTCAGGTCGACGCCGTCGATCGCCAGGAGGAGCTCGCCCTCGGCGACGCGGACCCCGGGCTCGGTGAGCGGGGAGCGGAACGGCTCGTCCCAGTTCTCGCCGGGAAGGATGCGGGCGATCCGGTAGCGCCCGGAGGGGTCGGCCGCGAGCTCGCAGCCGAGGAACCCGCCGGGGACTCGCTCGACCTTCGGCTCGTCGCCCGCGGTGACGTAGGTGTGCCCCGCCTCGAGCTCGGAGACGAGCTCGCCGAGGAGGAAGTCGAGGTCGGCCCGATGGGCGACGTGAGGGACGAGAGCACCGTACCGGGCGACGAGGGCGTTCCAGTCGACGCCGTGGAGGCCGGGGTCGTAGAACCAGTCCCTCACGATCCGGGCGCCGTCCCGCCAGATCTGGGCCCACTCGGCCTTGAGGTCGAGCTTCGTCCGGAGGCCCGCGAGGTCGAGCTTGCCGGCCTCGGAGGCGAGCCCCGCGCGCGCGTCGGCGATGCCGAGCTCCTTCCCGGCCTTCCAGAGGAGCTTCTTCCCGTCGGCCGAGAGCCGGTACGCCGCGACGCCGTCGAGGACCTTCTCCTCCTTCTGCTCCTTCAGGTCGAATCGGCACAACGCCGCGTCGCCCTCGCCGTCGCGGACGTAGAAGACCGCCTCCTCCGTCGCGCGGAGGGAGCGGAGGTCGCCGGCCTTCACGCCGGGAAGCGCGATCGTCCGCGCCGCGAAGCCCTCCGCGACGATCGCGACACGGGGCGGTTCGGCCCCCTTCGCGGCCTTCGGGTCGTCTTTCTTCGCGTCCTTCTTTCCGTCCGGCTTCCCGGCCGCGGTCTTCCCGTCGGCCTCCTTTCCGTCCGCCGGCCCCTTCTCCTCGTCGCTCTTCGCCGGGAAGAGGTGAGCGGCGTCGAGGGTGAGAGCCGCGGCGTAGACGCGCGTCGCCTTCGGGTAGACGTACGAGAACTCGAAGGCGCTGAAGGTCGGGGCGAAGTCGCGGTTCGAGAGGAAGAAGAGGTGCTTCCCGTCGGCCGAGAAGGCGGGGGAGAAGTCGGCCGTCAGGCCGTCGCCGAGGGGGAGCGGCCTCCCGCCCTCCAGCGGGGCGGCCCAGAGGCCCGGGAGGCGCGTCGCGTAGCTCTTCTCGTAGACGAGCCACCGGGAGTCGGGGGAGAAGACGTAGACGTCGATGTCCTCGAAGGCGCTCCGGTCGACCTCCGACACCTTTCCGGTCGCCACGTCGACGACGCGCAGACGCTGCGCGCGGTCGCCGAAGGCGATCTTCCTGCCGTCGGGGCTGAAGGCCGGGGCGTGCTTCCAGGGGGCGCCGTCGGTCGTGAGGCGCCGCGGCGCGCCGGAGCCGTCCTGCGGGCGGATCCAGAGGTCGTACTCGCCCGTCTCGTCGGAGAGGTAGGCGATCCACGCGCCGTCCGGCGACCAGGCGGGGTCGCGCTCGCGGACGGCCGAGCCGGAGGTGAGCGGCCGGGTGACGCCGTCCTTCGCCGGGATCGTGTAGAGGTCGCCGCGGGCGTCGACGGCGGCGCGCGCGCCGCTCGGCGAGATCGCCATGCCGGTGACGTTCCCGGAGACGTTCCGGAACGCGGGGACCGTGGCCGAAGCGTCGGTGCCGAGCCTCACCGGGAGCCGCGCGGCCTTCTCGGTCGCGAGGTCGAGCGTCCAGAGGTCGCCGCCGTTCATGAAGACGATCCTCCCGTCGCCGAGGCTCGGCCAGAGGACGTCGAACTCGGTGAACGAGGTGAGTTTCCGCGTCTCCCGCGACTTCAGGTCATAGCGCCAGAGGTTCAGCGTCCGCTCGCGGTCGGACGTGAAGTAGATCGCGTCCCCCCACCACATCGGGAAGTTGTCGGTCCCCACCCACGTGGTGAGCCTCTCCGACCGCTTCGCCGCGAAGTCGTACGTCCAGACGTCCTGGGCGCGCCCCCCCCTCGTCCGCTTCCAGGTCCGGAACTCGCGGTCGACGGGGCAGTAGGCGAGCTTCGTGCCGTCGGGCGAGAGCGAGGCCGAGCCCCCTTCGGGGATCTCGAGGGGGGTCTCGAGGCCTCCCTTCGGGTCGACGAGGTAGTAGCGCCCCATGCGGGTGTTCCAGGGGACGCGGTTCATCCGGACGAGGACCTTCCCGTCCTTCGTCCAGCCGAGGACCCAGTTGTCCCATCCGCCGCGCGGCGGCATCGGGCCGACGTCCGTCGCGAAGGTCAGCTGCCGCGGCGTGCCGCCCCGCGCCGGCATGACCCAGACCTGGCGCGTGCCGGTGTACTCGGCGGAGAAGGCGATCCACCTCCCGTCGTGCGAGAGCTTCGGGAAGAGCTCGAGCCCGGGGTGCGACGTGAGGCGATACG
>JAKPXO010000407.1 GCA_029567505.1 Acidobacteriota bacterium | reverse complement strand
TTCGCCACGTGGCCGGTCAGCGCGTAGGTCTTGGTACCGGCCGAACCGGCCGTACCGAGCGTCCGGTACTCGGCCGCGCCATTCTCGACGATGAAGGCTACCTGGGCTAGCGTCTCGACGTTGTTGACGACGGTCGGGGCGGCCCAGACGCCCGAGACGGCGGGGAAGGGGGGCTTGATGCGCGGGTGGCCGCGCTTGCCCTCGAGGCTCTCGATGAGCGCCGTCTCCTCGCCGCAGATGTAGGCGCCGGCGCCGCGGTGGATCGTGATGTCGAGGTCGAGGCCGCTCCCGAGGACGTTCGTCCCGAGGAGTCCGGCCGCGTAGGCCTCGTCGACCGCCGCGTTCAGGATCTCGGCGCCGCGGACCATCTCGCCGCGGATGTAGACGTAGGCGTGCTTCACGTCGAGCGCGAAGCTCGCGAGCATCATCCCCTCGAGGATCTGGTGCGGGTCCTGCTCGATGAGGACCCGGTCCTTGAACGTTCCCGGCTCCGACTCGTCGGCGTTGCAGAGGAGGTAGACCGGCTTGTCGCCCCTCTTCTCCTTCGACGGCACGAAGGTCCACTTCATGCCGGTGGGGAAGCCGGCGCCGCCCCGGCCGCGAAGGCCCGAGGCCTTGACGATCTCGGTCACCTTCGCCGGCGTCCATTCGCCCGTCTTCGACCCGGCGAGGACCTTCTTCCACGAGGCGTAGCCGCCGTCGGCGACGTAGGTTTCGAGAGCGCGGGAGTTCTTCTTCCCGACGCGGGCGGAGAGGACGGGAACGAATTCGCTCATTTCAGCTCGGCGAGGAAGGCGTCGAGTTTGTCGAGGGTGATCCGCTCGTAGTCGTCGCCGTTCACCATCACGGCGGGCGCCTTGTCGCACTGCGCGAGGCATTCCACCTCGACGACGGTGTACTTCCCGTCGGCCGAGGTCTCGCCGGGCTTCAGGCCGCCGAGCTTCTTCCGGCACTCGTGGAAGACCTCCTCCGCCCCGTTCAGGTGGCAGGAGATCGACGTGCAAACCTGGATGAGGTGCTTCCCGACGGGGGCCCGGTTGTACATCGTGTAGAACGTCACGACGCCCCAGACGAACGCGGAGGTCAGTCCGAGGCGCGCGGCGACGTAGTCGACCGCCTCTCGCGAGATCCAGCCCCACTCCTCCTGCGCGATCCAGAGCGTCGGGAGGAGGGCGGCCTGCTTCGTCGGATACCGGGTCAGGAGCTTCTGGAGCCGCTCCTCGGCCTTCGCCGAGAACGCCAGCTCCTGTCCGCAGGAGAGGGCCCCGTGCTCGCCCACGGGGGGCTGGCCGGGGAGGGTGTCCACGGGGGTGCTCGCGCCGCCGCTCATTCCCAGTCGAACGCTCCCTTCTTCCAGAGGTAGGCGTCCGCGAGGGCCAGGACGGCGAGGAACAGGATCATCGGCCAGAAGACGAGCCACCCGCCCTCGTCGAGGACGGTGGCCCAGGGCCAGAGGAATCCCGTCTCCACGTCGAAGAGGATGAAGACCATCGCGACGATGAAGAACTTGACGGAGATCCGCTTCCGGCTGTCGTCCAGGAGCGGCATGCCGCTCTCGTACGGGCCGAGCTTGCGGAGGGTCCGGACCTTGCGGCCCATCACCCCGTTCAGGAACAGGAGGGCGGCCCCGAGGATCGCGGCCGCCGTGAACATGAGGAGGATGGGGAGGAAGGCGTCTGGTGTGCCCATGAGGCGCTCGTGCTAATTTTCACAAAGTTGCGGGGATCGTCAACCACGGAAAGCCCGTTCCGGCCCGCCGCGCTCGTCCCCGCGTTTCGGTGCGAAACGTGGATCGGCGACGTGGTACGAGGCCTCCTCCGGCACGTGCCGGAAGTGCTCGTCGTCGACGACGGGAGCGAGGATCTCACGTCCGAGGCCGCCCGTGGGGCCGGAGCGAAAGTTCACCGCCGCGAGGCGAACGGTGGTAAGGGGCGCGCCCTCCGGGAGGGCCTCGGGCTCCTCCTCGCGGGGGAGTGGACCCACGTCGCCTTCGTCGACGGCGACGGCCAGCACGACCCCGACGACCTCCCGGCCCTCCTCGACGCGGCGCGCGACGGAGCCGACTTCGTGATCGGCTCTCGCCTCGCGGACCCGGAGGGGATGCCGGCGAAGAACCGCCGCGCGAACGAGACGGGCGACAAGGTCCTCTCGCGGATGACCGGGCTCCCGGTCGAGGACGGCCAGTCGGGCTACCGGGTCCTCTCGACGGAGCTCCTGCGCCGCCTCCGCCTCACCGCGAACCGATACGCCATCGAGAACGAGATGCTCATCAAGGCCGCCCCGATCCTCCGGAGGTTCGCCGTCGTGCCGGTCCGGTCGATCCACTCGACCGGCCACAGGCACTACCGGCCGTTCCGGGACACCTGGGTCACTTCCTGGCTCTCGGTCCACTACAAGACGACCGGCTCCGACGTCTCCTGAGGCGTCGCGGGCCCATAATTCATAATCCGCCGCCATGTCTGCCGCCCGGCTCGTCGTGACCGTGGACGTCGAAGAGTGGTTCCACGTCTGCGGCCACCCGACGTACGACCGCCCCGAGAGCTGGGACTCGTTCCCCTCCCGCGTCGTCCCGTCCACGGAGCGGATCCTCTCCCTCCTCGAGGAGAGCCGCTCGCGCGCCACTTTCTTCGTCCTCGGCTGGGTGGCGCGACGACACCCGGGGCTCGTCCGGCGGATCGCCGAGGCGGGGCATGAGATCGGCTGCCACGGCGACCTCCACCGGCGCGCGAACGAGCTGAGCGTCGAGGAGTTCCGGGCCGACCTGCGCGCGGCACGGGCCTCCCTCGAAGACGCCGCCGGAACGCCCGTCACGGTCTACCGTGCCCCGGAATGGTCGTTCCGCTCCACGGCGAGCCCGCACCTTTCGACTCTCGTCGAGGAGGGCTTCCGGGTCGACTCGTCGCTCCTGGCCGTCCCGCCGATCGGTGACATCGGGAATCCCCTTCGGCCGACGGTGATTCCGACCCCCGCGGGCGACCTCCTGGAGGTTCCTCCGCTCGTCGGCACGTTCTTCGGCCAGCCGGCGATGATGGGAGGAGGCTGGACCTCCCGGCTCTCGAGGGAAGCCCGGATCTCGCGGGCCATCGAGGAGGCTCTCGGCCGTGGGGAGAGTCCCGTCCTCTACCTGCACCCGTGGGAGGTCGACGAGGCGCACCCGCCGATGGACCTTCCTCCCGTCGCCCGCCTGGTCCACTTCGGCGGCCGGGGGCGGGTCGTCCCGAGGCTCTCCCGCCTCCTCTCCCGCCACCGCTCGACCTCGCTCGCCGAGGCGTTCCCGGCCGCCCGCCGGGGCCGCGGGGTGGCGGCGTGAGGCGGTTCGCGGCCCTCTTCCCGGGACAGCTTTCCGAGAAGGCGGGGATGGGCGAGGCGCTCGCCGCCTCGCACCCGCGGGTCGCCTCCTTCTTCGACCGTGTCTCGGAAAGGAGCGGCGTCGACCTCGCGGCCACGTTTTTCGGCGACGGGCGACCCGACCTGCACGCCGACCTTCCCGCGCAGGTCGGCGTCTTCGCCGTCTCCGTCGCCGTGCTCGACGTCCTCGCCGAGGACCGCGGCCTCTTCCCGTCGGCCTGTGCCGGCTACAGCCTCGGGACGTATGCCGCCTTCGTCGGCGCCGGCGTCCTCGACCGCTGGGCGGCGCTCGACGTCCTCCTCGAGGCGGAGCGGCTCCTGCGCGAGCGGGCTCCCGCCGGGGCGATGGGGTTCGTCATCGGCCTTCCGGAGCTGGAGGTCGCGTCCGAGCTCGCGCGCCTGACGCGGGACCCGCAGGAGGTGGCGATCGGCAACGTGAACGCCGCCCAGCAGGTCGTCCTGACGGGGAGGCGCGAGCCGGTGCTGCGCGCGCTCGACCACCTCGCGATGCACGCCTTGAAGGCCGAGGCGCTCCCGCTCGGATGGCCGATGCATTCGCCGGCGCTCGAGCCCGTCTCGGCCGCGCTCGCCGGGTTCGTCTCGATGCGGGTGCGGCTCTCCTGGCCCGGCCGGGCCGCGCTCTACGCGCCGATGCTCGGGCGCGTCGTGCGGAGCGAGGAGGAGGCGCGCCAGGTCCTTTCCGGCCAGATCGCCCGGTCGTCCCGCTGGGTGGACGTCCTCCTGGCGATGGCCTCGGCCGGCGAGACGCGCTTCGTGGAGGTCGGCCCGGGCGACCTCCTCTCCAAGATGCACCGCTGGACGCTCCGGAGCTCGCGGGCGGACGTCCTCGAGGACCCGTCCGGGATCGCGCGTTTCGCCTCGACCCTCGGCGCGCCGGCTCCCGGTGTCTCCGCCCGGCCGGCGGCCGGCGAGGAGGTCGCGTGACGGAGAGGCAGAGGGTCGCCTGGGTGACGGGCGGCTCGCGCGGGATCGGGCGGGCCATCGCCGAACGCCTCGCTTCCGACGGACTCCACGTCCTCGTCACGTTCCGCTCCGACGAGACCGGAGCCGCCGAGACGGTCCGCCGGATCACCGAGGCCGGAGGCAGCGCCGAGGCCGCGAAGGCCGACGCGACCTCCCGGGACGAGATCGTGGCCGTCGCGGACCGCCTCGACGCGGAGCGGGGGGGCGTCGACGTCCTCGTGAACAACGCGGCGACCCTCCGCAACGGCCTCTTCGCGCTCATGCCGGAGGCGCACTGGGACGAGGTGATCGACACGTCGCTCGGCGGGGCGTTCCGGTCGACGAAGGCCGTCGTCCGGGGGATGCTCCGCCGCCGCTGGGGGCGCATCGTGAACATCTCCTCCCTCGCGGCCCTCATGGGATCGGCCGGGCAAACGAACTACGCCGCGGCGAAGGGAGCGCTCGTCGCCTTCACGAAGTCGCTCGCCGCCGAGGTGGGACCGTACGGCGTCACCGTCAACTGCGTGGCGCCCGGCTTCGTCGAGACCGAGATGATCTCCTTCCTCACGAAGGAGGCCCGCGAGGACTTCACGAAGCGGATCCCTCTCCGGCGCTTCGGAGTCCCGGAGGACGTCGCCCCGCTCGTGGCGTTCCTCTGCTCCGACGGCGCGGCCTACCTTTCCGGCCAGACGATCCGCGTCGACGGCGGCTTCGTCGGCTGAGCCGCGCGCCTTCCCCGGGACGCCGCGCTCGATATACTCCCGGCCATCGCCCGGAAGGAGGCGGAATGGAGCAGGTTGAAGAGCTGAAGGGGCGCGTCAAGTCGCTGATCGTCCGCCAGCTGAAGCTGGAAATCGACCCGGCGACGATCAAGGACGACGCACCCCTCTTCGGGGACGATCCGAGCGGCCTGGGCCTCGATTCGATCGACGCCCTCGAGCTCGTCCTCGGCATCGAGAAGGAATTCGGCATCAAGGTCCAGGACGAGGAGGTCGGCGTGAAGGCCTTCGCCTCGGTCGACGCCCTCTGCGAGTTCGTCCGGTCGAAGGCGGCGTGACTCCCGTCCCCGAGCCCCTCCCGCACGCGTACCCGTTCCGCTTCGTGGAGCGGACCGTGGAGAAGCGCGGCCCCGCGGAGGGCCGGGTCCGGGCGCTCGTGACCGCGAACGGACGGCGAACGGAGGCGGGGGAGGCCCTGCCGCCCCTCACGCTCGTCGAGGTCGTCGCGCAGGCGGCGCTCCTCCTCGAGGGGGGCGATCCCGGCATCGGCCGAACCGGCTTCCTCGCCGGGGTCTCCGACTTCGAGTTCGACCGGGAGGCCCAGAGCGGCGACCTGCTCGATGTCGACGTTCGAATCGCCGGCGTCCTCGGCCCGATCGTCCGCTTCGAGGGGACGGTCACGGACGGCGACGGGCGGAAGGTCTGCTCCGGGGCCGTCACCGTGAAGAAGGGGACCCCGGCGTGACGTCTCCCGGCGGCATCCGGCACGTCGCCCTCGCGGGGCCGGGGTCGGCGTGGATCGCCCGGGCCGAGGAGGTCCTCGACGAGGGCGGCTATCTCGTCACGCGCGTCGAGACCCCCGATGCGCTCGACGGCATCCCGTCCGTCCCCGCCGTCGACCTCGTCGTCCTCGACGAGGCGTTCGGCCCCGAGGGCGGCCTCCGAGCCGCCCGGCAGCTCCGGTCGGTCCCGCGGTGGAGGTCCGTCTCGATCATGGTCGTCGTCCCCTCGGGCTCGACGCACCTCGAGGAGTGCCTCGTCTCCGGGATCAACGACTTCCTCCTCGCCCCGTTCCCCGAGGGCGAGCTCCTCGACAAGGCGCGCCGCCTCACCGAGATCGCCGCGCGCCGCGAGGTGAACACGATGCTCCGCGTCCACGAGGTCCGGGAGGCGGGCGTCACGGTCCACGGCAAGACGCTCAACGTCTCGGTGAACGGGCTCCTCGCGGAGGTGGATGCCGAGCTGAGCGTCGGGCGCGTCGTCGACGTCGAGTTCTACCTCCCCGACGACCCCTCCTCGGTGCGCAGCCGCGGCCAGGTCGCCCGCCGGGCGTACGAGGCGTCGACGTTCCACCCCGTCTTCGGCCTCCGCTTCCTCGAGCTCTCCGCGCGCGACCGGAC
>JAKPXO010000378.1 GCA_029567505.1 Acidobacteriota bacterium | reverse complement strand
CGCGCACCTGCTCGGGCGACATGTAGGCCGGCGAGCCGACCATCTGGCCGGTCGTCGTCAGGTCGGTGTCGCCCGTCAGGAGCTTCCCGATCCCGAAGTCGGTCACCTTCGCGGCCGAAGAGTCGGTCAGGAGGATGTTCGCCGGCTTGACGTCGCGGTGGAGGACCCCGCGCTGGTGGGCGTGCGAGAGGGCGTCGGCGACCTCGGAGAGGACCCGGATCCTTTCGATCAGCGGGAACGAGCCTGGCTCGGCGAGGCGCTGCGAGAGGCTCCCGCCCGAGATGTACTCCATCGCGAGGTAGAGGACCCCGTCGTCCTCGCCCACGTCGTAGACCGTGACGATGTTCGGGTGCTGGAGCCGGCCCGAGATCTTCGCTTCCTTCAGGAAGCGGGCCTTCGCCTCGGACATGCTGAAGCTCTGCGACGGGCCGTCGAAGCGGACGGTCTTCAGCGCGAGCGTCCGCTCGATCTGCGGGTCCTGGGCGAGGTAGACAACACCCATGGCCCCCTTGCCGAGAGGGCGCAGGATCTCGTAGCGACCGATCCGGGTCGGAGTCACGACAATCCGAGGATTGTACTCACTTCGATTCGTCGTCCGTCGGATCGATCTCCGCCGGTCCCTCGTCGGTCATCAGCGTCGGTTCTCCCTCGGCCGAGGCGGCGAAGTCGCTCTCGCGCTTCTCGAGCGCAGCGGCCGCCTCCTCGAGCCGTCCGGCCGGGACGGCGACCTCGACGGACGCGAGGTCCTCGTCGTTCGGCACCGGGTTCTGCGTGAAGCTCTTGTCGACGATCCGCGCCGGAATGCCGCGGCTCTCGAGGAACCCGACGATGAAGGTGGCTTCGGCCTCGTTCCCGACGGACGTGACCGCGCTCCAGTCCAGAACGGGGGCTTCGCTGGGCTCGTCGCTCATGGATCACCTCGCTTCGGGATTCCGGCCGGCCGGCCGCTCTCGGAGCGGTCCGACCGCCGCGTCGCCAGTATGAGCCAGATCGCGACGAATGCGGCGCCGAAAGGCGCGCCCCCGGAGCGGGCGCGGCCCGTCGTCGGGCCGCGCCGCGCGGGTCAGAACTCGGTCGCGTCGAACGCGCGCGAGAGCTGCTTCATCACCGCGTTCGTGGCGAGCCCGGCCACCGCCGCCGTGATCGCCGTCCCCCGGTGACGGCCGATCAGGAAGCCGACCGCCGCCGCTCCGAGGAGGCAGGGGAGCGGGTACTTCTTCACCACGTCGAGCGCCGCGTTCTGCCAGTCGATCCCGGGGTCGAACGCGAACGGCGCCTCGGCGCCGCCGACCGGTCCGTCCGGAGAGGCGCCGTGCGGGGCCGGCGGGCGGATCGTCGGCTCCGACATCAGTCGTCGCTCCGCCGACGGAAGAGGAGGCCGATCGCGAAACCGACCCCGAGCGCGATCGCGACCGACTTGCCGGGGTTCTGCCGGACCCAGTCGGAGGCCTTGTCGGTCACCTCGTCCCAGTCGGTCTCGCGGAGGCGGTCCCGGAGGACCCCTGCCCTCGTCTTCACCTCTTCGGCGACCTCGCCGACCTTTCCCTTCACGCGTCCGCCGAAGCTTTCACGGGCGGCGTCGATCTTCTCGTCGACGGCGCTGGCGGCGTCGATGGTCTCGGCCATGTCGACCTCCCTTCCGGTAGTCCCCGGAATCTTCGCACGGCCCGGCGGCGGCTCGCCAGCGCGCCGGGTCGGCCGGGGCTACCATGCGGGGAGGAGGACCCGATGCAGATCGGCTTTCACGGCGCGGCGCGGACGGTGACCGGTTCCAAGTACCTCCTGACCCTCGATCACCACCGGCTCCTCGTCGACTGCGGCCTCTTCCAGGGCGGCTTCGAGATGCACCAGAGGAACTGGAAGGGGCTCCCGTTCGCCGCCTCCTCGGTCGACGACGTCCTCTTCACGCACGCCCACATCGACCACACCGGCTACTTCCCGCGCCTCGCGGCAGACGGTTTCTCCGGGCGGGCGTTCGCGACGCCGCCGACGAAGGCCCTCCTCGGGATCCTCCTCCCCGACTCCGGCGGCCTGCAGGAGGAAGAGGCCCGCTGGGCCAACAAGAAGGGCTACTCGCGCCACCGGCCGGCCCGACCGCTCTACACAGAAGAGGACGCGAACCGCTCCCTTTCGCTCCTCCACAAGCTCGAGTTCGAGCGGGAGACCCCGCTCCACAAGCACCTGAAGGTGACGCTCCACCGGGCGGGGCACATCCTCGGCGCCGCCTTCGCGGAGATCCGCTACCGCGACCGGCACGACGACTGGAAGACCGTCGTCTTCTCGGGCGACATGGGCCGCCGCGGCGTCCCGATCCTGAAGGACCCGTCGCCGCTCCCCGCGTGCGACGTCCTCGTCTGCGAGTCGACCTACGGCGACCGCCTCCACGAGGCGACGGACCCCAAGGAGCAGCTCCGGCGGGAGCTCGAGGAGGCCTTTCGCCGCGGCGGCGTGACCGTCGTCCCGGCCTTCGCCGTCGGGCGGACCCAGGAGCTCCTCTACCACCTCTTCGAGCTCTTCGAGGAGAAGCGCCTCCCGAAGGTCCCCGTCTTCGTCGACTCGCCCATGGCGAACTCCGTCGTCGAGCTCTATTGCCGCTACGAGAGCGAGCACGACGTCGAGATGAACGCCCTCGAGGAGGCCGCCGGGTCGCCGCTGCGCACCCCGTACTTCACCGTCGTGAGGAAGCGGGAGGACTCCAAGCGCCTCAACGACCATTCCGGGCCGGCGGTCGTCGTCTCAGCCTCGGGGATGGCGACCGGCGGGCGCGTCCTCCACCACCTCTACCACCGCCTTCCCGACGAGCGGAACACCGTCCTCTTCGTCGGCTACCAGGCCGAGGGGACGCTCGGCCGGCGCCTCCTCGAGGGGGAGACCGACGTCGTCGTCATGGGAGACGGCCTCACCGTGAAGGCGGCGATCCGCCAGATTCCGGCCCTCTCCGCGCACGCCGACGCCGACGAGCTGATCGCCTGGATGAAGACCGCCCCGGCGCCTCCGAAGACGCTCTTCCTCACGCACGGCGAGCCGGCGGCGCAGGACGCCTTCGCCGCACGCATCCGCTCCGAGCTCGGCTGGAACGTCCACGTCCCCGAGCCGGACGAGGTCGCGGAGGTCTGAAGCTGGGACGCGGCACGGGAGCCTTCCCGGTCCGCCCCCCGGAGCTCACCGGGATCACGCGGGCGGCCGCCCTCGCCTGGGTCGTCCTCCGGCGCAGCCTCCGCTCGTTCGCGGCGGCGCGGGGAGCTTCCCTCGCCGCCGGCCTCGCCTACTCCTCGCTCCTCTCGTTCATCCCGCTCGCCGCCTCGGTCACCGTGCTCACCTCCACCTTCTTTGGCGAGGAGGGCGGGCAGGGCTTCTATCGCCTCCTCCGCTTCTTCGTCCCGGGCACGTCGCGGGAAGTCCTCCGCGGCGTCGCGACCCTCGTCGACCTCGCCCGGGCGGCCTCCGGCATCGCGACCGCCCTCCTGGCGCTGACGTCGCTCAAGGTCTACTTCGACGTCGAGGGGGCCGCGAACCACCTTTGGGGGACGCTCCGGCCGCGGCGTGTCCGGGAGCGGCTCGTGTTCGCCGGGCTCACCGTCGTCCTCGGGCCGGTGGCGCTCGGCGTCGCGACCTCGCTCCTCCTCGAGCGGGGCTTCCCGATCACGCGGCTCCACGCCGGCGGCGTCCTCGCCTCGATCGTCGGCCTCGCCCTCGTCTACAAGGTCGTCCCCTCGGCCCAGGTCCGCTGGGGCGCCGCCGCCGCCGCCGCCGTCCTCGCCGGCTCCGGGCTGATCGTCCTCCGGCAGGTCTTCACGACCGGCTTCATCGCGCTCGCGGGGATCGAACGGCTCTACGGGACGATCAGCGCGGTGGCCATCTTCGTCATCGCCACCGGCTTCGCCTGGACGATCCTCCTCTTCGGCGTCTCCTTCGCGCACGCCCTCCAGTTCCGCGACGAGCTCCTCGCCCACGACGCCCCGCCCCCCGCGGCGAAGAAGCCCGGACCGCTCGAGGAGACGACCCAGCTCCTCCTTCGTCTCACCGAGGCGTGGCACGCGGGCGTCTCGCTCGACGCCTCGACGCTCGCCGAGACGTGCAGCCGCGGCCGTCCCGACGACCTTCGATCGCGCATGAAGCGGCTCGGGAACGCCGGCCTCGTCGTGGTCGAAGGCGACGCCATCCGCCTCGCTCGCCCGCCCGACACGATCACCCTCTACGCCGTCGCCCGCGCCGTCGGTGACGCGGCCCCCCGCGCCGTGCCGAAGGGCGCGGACCCCGCGTCGGCGATCCTCCGCGCCCTCTACATGCGCGCGGACGCGGAAGAGCGGGGCGTCCTCCAGGGGACGAGCCTCGAGGACGTCTACCGCCCCCACGCCCGGAAGCTCTCCGCCGAACCCGAGCACGGCAACCTCCGCCTCGGCGCCGAGGCCACGGCGCCCGGGCGAAAGGGGGGCTCCGGCGGCAAGCACGGCAGCGGCGTCGTTCCACGCGCGGGCGCCCCTTCCGACCCGACGGGGCCCGGGGACGAGACCGTTTGACGAATCGCCCCGATCCGGCTAGATTCTCCGCCCCCGAGGTGGGGCTGTAGCTCAGCTGGGAGAGCGCTAGAATCGCACTCTAGAGGTCGGGAGTTCGATCCTCCTCAGCTCCACCATTCATTCCAAAGCACTTAGCGCCCCGAGAGGGGCGCTTTTTCGTGGGCCGGAAAGCCGCGTGAGCCATCGGTGAGCGTACGAAACGTGATTTCGCGCCCCGTGAGTTTCCGGAGGCCCCCTTGAGGGAGAACCCGGGCTAACCTCACCTGATAAGACGCTACCCGTCCGTCTCCTGCGCCAACCTCTCCACCGGAGGTGCTCATGGGCACGATTGATCCCGTCCCGCAGGCGGCAGAAAAGCATCAGCCCCCTTCTCGCCCCGAGCCGCCGAAGCCGAAGCCGATCCCGGTCCCGCCGCCGACAATGGGGCTCGCGGGTGTTCTCGGCATCACGGTCGGCCTCCTGTTCTTCCTCGCCGGGGCCTTCGGTGGCTGGAATCTCCTGACGATGGGAATCGGCGCCGCATTCATCGCAGCGGGGTCCAGAGCGACGAAGAAGCCGCCGAGGAAGCTCTGCCCGGCGTGTCGTTTCGAGATCCCGCTCGAAGCGCAGCTCTGCGGCCACTGCCGAACCGAACAGCCGGCCTAACCGCGCCCGTCCGGTCCCTTCCCTTCGCCTGTTTGGCAGGCGGTCCCGCCGCCCGTGAAGGCGGGCAACGGTCTCCCAAAGCGCTTGTCGGACCGGGGGGGACCGCCCAACGATCGCCCAGAGATTCCCGCTTCGATGGCGCGTCCTGTCTGTGTGCCTTTCGGGGAACGGTGGCAAGTCCCCCGTCGTTCGCGCTGCACGTGGACGGAGCGGGTTCCCCTTTCCCTCCCTCCCCCTCGAGGCTCATCCCTTTTTCAATGACGGGAAATCCCGGCACGCCCGGCCTGTTCTCAGGCGAAGGGTGCCGGTGTTCTCACCGGTAGATTTG
>JAKPXO010000374.1 GCA_029567505.1 Acidobacteriota bacterium | reverse complement strand
CTCGCCCGCCGCGCCCGGCGAGGCCTGGCTCGCCACGGCCGTGCCCGAGGCCGACCCGCGCCTCGCCCCGTTCCGGGACGCCGGGGTCCGGGTCCTCTCCCTGCCTTCGGCCGCGCCGGGTCGGGTCGACCTCGCCGCGCTGCTCGTCCGGCTCGCCGGGAGCGACGTCCGGTCGCTCCTCCTCGAGGGGGGCGGCGAGACGGCCTTCTCCTTCCTCGAGTCGGGCCTCGTCGACCGCGTCACGGGCTACTACGCGCCGCTCCTCCTCGGAGGGCGGGAGGCACCGTCGGCCCTCGGTGGCGCCGGGTTCCCGACCCTGGAGGGCGCCTGCCGTCTCTCGCACCTCGAGGTCGCGCCGCTGGGGGACGGCTTCCGGGTGAGCGGGCGTGTCGCCCGGCCGGCGGCGTAGGATCGGCCCGTGTTCACGGGACTCGTCGAGGCCGTCGTCGAGGTGCGGGCCGTCGGGAGGCGGGCGGGGGGCGCCCTGCTGGATGTCGAGCGGCCGGCAACATTCGGAGACGTCGCCCGCGGGGAGAGCATCTCCGTCTCGGGCGTCTGCCTCACCGCCGTCCCCGGCGTCGAAGCCGGGAGACTCCGGTTCGACGTCTCCGCCGAGACGCTCGAGCGGTCGACCCTCGGCGCGCTTCGCCCGGGCGACGCCGTGAACCTCGAGCGGGCCCTCGCCGTCGGCGGCCGCCTGGGCGGGCACGTCGTGCAGGGGCACGTCGACGCGACGGCTCCCGTCACGAGGCTCGAGAGGAGCGGCGAGTTCTGGACCCTCGGGGTCCGGCTCGATCCCTCCTTCGCGCGTTACGTCGTCGAGAAAGGGTCCGTCGCGCTGGACGGCGTCTCCCTGACGGTCGCCTCCCTCGCGGAGGAGGAGCTGACGGTCGCCGTCATCCCGGAGACGTTCCGCGCGACGACGCTCGGCCGGCGCCGCGCGGGAGCCCTGCTGAACGTGGAGGTCGACGTTCTCGCGAAGTACGTCGAGCGCCTCCTCGGCCGGGCCGCCGCTCCGTCATCCACGATGGACGACCGGCTCCGGGCGCTCCTCGGCTCGTGACGGCCCGCCCCGGCGCCTACGTCCACGTCCCCTACTGCGCGCACCGCTGCGCCTACTGCTCGTTCGTGGCGGTGACGGGCCGGGAGACCGAGCGGGACTATTTCGACGCCGTCGTGGCCGAGATCGAAGGTCGAGCCGGCGAGGTCGCCGGCCCGCTCGAGACGGTCTACTTCGGCGGCGGCACGCCGTCGTTCGCCGATCCGGAGAGCCTGCTCCGGGTCCTTCACACGCTGAGGCGGACCTGGGGACTCGTCCCCCGAGCCGAGGTGACCGCCGAGGCGAACCCGGACGACCTCGTCCCGGAGCGCCTCGACGCCCTCGCCGGCCTCGGGGTCAATCGGCTCTCGGTCGGCGTCCAGTCGCTCCGCGACGCCGAGCTCGTCCCGCTCGAGCGGCGGCACGACGCCGCTTCCGCGCGGGACGCCGTCCGCCGCGCGCTCGGCCGGGGCCTCCGGGTCTCCGCCGACCTGATGATCGGCATCCCGGGCCAGACGCGCGAAGGCCTCCTCGAAGGCCTTTCGGAGCTCCTTGCCGCCGGCGTCGGCCACGTCTCGGTCTACCTCCTCGAGATCGAGAAGGCGCCGCGCCTCGTGGCTCTCCGGGAGTCGGCCCCGGCGCTCTTCGCGGGGGACGACGAAATGGCGGAGCGATGGGAGCGCGTCGACGACGCCTGCCACGCCGCCGGGCTGCCGCGTTACGAGACCTCGAACTGGGCGAGACCCGGCGAGGAGAGCCGCCACAACCTGAAGTACTGGCGGCGGGAGCCGGTCGTCGCGGTCGGCGTGTCGGCGGCTTCCTTCGACGGCCTCGTCCGGCGGACGAACGGCGGGTCGATCCCGGCCTACATGGCGGCGATCCGGGAGAAGGGGACGGCCTTCGTCTCCGAGGAGCGGCTCCCGGCCGACGCGGCGCTCCGGGAGGAGGTGCTACTCGGTCTCCGCACGGTCGACGGGGTCGAGGACCGGACGTTCGAGGCCGCCCTGGGCACGCTGCCCGCGGCCGAGAGGGAGCGGCTCGCGGAC
>JAKPXO010000355.1 GCA_029567505.1 Acidobacteriota bacterium | reverse complement strand
CCCCCTCCGCCTCCGCCTCCCGCGTTCTACGAGCCGGAGCCGCCCGTCCCGCCCCCGCCTCCGCGGTTCTACGAGCCCGAGCCGGCGACGACGGACGAGGCCGTGCCGGACGGACCCGACACGGCGCCGGTGCTGCCCCTCGTGTCGCCCGCCGTCCCGGAGGCCGAGCCGTTCGAGGGCGCACCGGCCGAGGACGCGGCGGCGCCTGTCGAGCCCCCTTCGGACGCGCCGTTCGAGACCGAGCTCCCGCCCGAGCTGGAGGCCGAACGCCCCGCCCTCGTCGAGACCGGGGCCGAGGAGGGGACCGGCCCGGCGGAGCCGTTCGAGGAGAGGTCGACCGGCGAAGCGATTTCGCGCGAGGAGACCGGCGACGAGGCGCCCGCCGAGGCGGTCGAGCCGTTCCCCGAGATGGAGGCCGCGGCCCAGGTGGCGGATGGCGCGCCCTGGGAGGAGGGCCCCGCGCTTCAGGTGCCGCCCCCGCCGGCTCTCGACGCCCGGGGCGACGACCTTTCCGACGAGCCCGAGCCGGTCACCCGCGACCTCGAAGCCGACATGGAGGCGTTCGAGGCGTCCGGCCGTGTCCGTCGCCGGCCCGAGATCTGGGAACGCCACGCGGCCCTGATCGGCGAGGAGGTTCCGGAAGACATCGACGTCGCCGGCGTCGTTCCCGAGGCGCCGGCCGCGACGCGGGGCGAGCCCGGCTCGGCCGACCTCGAGGAGATCGCCGCGGCGGCGCGCCTCGAGGACCTTTCCGCCCTCATCCCGGCCGGAGCGGCCTCCTCGCCCGGAGAGCCGGCCGTCGTGCCCGAGCCCGTCGCGGCCGTTACGACGGCGCCGGTCGTCGCGGCGCCCGGCGGGGGCCTCACCGACGCCGACGTCGACCGGATCGCCCGGCGCGTCGTGGAGCTGCTCTCCGACAAGGTCGTCCGTGACATCGCCTGGGAGGTCGTCCCGGAGTACGCGGAGCGCCTCGTCCGCGAGCGGATCGGCGAGGTCGAGCGGGCGGGCTGAGCCGGCCGCGAACTCCGTCCCGAGGCGTCGTTTAGACTCGACGGCCTATGTCATCCGCGCCCCGCCCCGAGCTCGACAAGCGCTTCGACCCGCAGGCCTTCGAGATGAAGTGGTACCGGCTCCAGGAGGAGTCGGGCCAGTTCCGCCCGGAGGTCGCGGCCGAGGACGCGCGCCCTTACACCCTCGTCATCCCGCCTCCGAACGTCACGGGCCGCCTGCACGTCGGCCATGCCCTCGGGCGGACGCTGGAGGACGTCCTCGCGCGGTGGAGGAGAATGCAGGGCCGCGCGGTCCTCTGGGTCCCGGGCGTCGACCACGCCGGCATCGCGACGCAGATGGTCGTCGAGCGCGACCTGACGGAGCGGACGGGGAAGACGCGCCACGACCTCGGGCGCGAGCCGTTCCTCGAGATCTGCCGCGAATGGGCTGACGCCCGCCGCGGCGACATCCTGAACCAGATCCGCCGCCTCGGCTGCTCCTGCGATTTCTCGCGCGAGTACTACACGCTCGACGCGGCGCGCTCGAAGGCCGTCCGGCGCGTCTTCAGCGAGCTCTACCACCAGGGGCTCGCCTACCGCGACAGCCGGATGGTGAACTGGTGCCCGCGCTGCGCGACCGTCCTCTCCGACCTCGAGGTGAACCACGTCGAGAGCTCGGGGCAGCTCTGGTCGGTCGCCTACCCGCTCGAGGACGGGAGCGGGGAGGTCGTCGTCGCGACGACCCGTCCCGAGACGATGCTCGGCGACACGGCCGTCGCGGTCCACCCCGAGGACGAGCGCTACACCGCGATCGTCGGGAAGAAGGTCCGCCTTCCGCTCACGGAGAGGCTCATCCCCGTGATCGCCGACGAGATGGTCGACCGGAAGTTCGGCACGGGCGTCGTGAAGATCACGCCCGCGCACGACCCGAACGACTTCGAGGCGGGGCGCCGGCACGGCCTCCCGCAGGTCGTCGTCATCGGCTTCGACGGGAAGCTGACCGCCGAGGCGGGCGCGGCCTACGCCGGCCTCGAGCGGACCGCCGCGCGGAAGAAGGTCCTCGCGGACCTCCGCGAGCAGGGGCTCCGGCGCGACGACAAGCCGCACACGTCGGCCGTCGGCCGCTGCCAGCGCTGCGACACCGTCCTCGAGCCGCTCGTCTCGCTCCAGTGGTTCGTGAAGATCAAGCCGCTCGCCGACAAGGCGGTCGCCGCCACCGAGGCGCGCGAGGTCACGTTCACGCCGGAGCTCTGGAAGAAGACGTACGACGAGTGGATGAAGAACATCCGCGACTGGTGCGTCTCGCGCCAGCTCTGGTGGGGGCACGAGATCCCGGCCTGGTACTGCCCCGAGGGGCACGTCACCGTGCCGAAGCCGGGCGACGAGGCCGACCCTGCGGCGTGCGCCGTCTGCGGCAGCGCGAAGCTCGAGCGCGACCCCGACGTCTTCGACACCTGGTTCTCCTCGTGGCTCATGCCGCTCTCGGTCCTCGGCTGGCCGGAGAGGACGAAGGACCTCGCCCGCTTCTACCCGACCGACGTCATGGTGACCGGCTTCGACATCCTCTTCTTCTGGGTCGCGAGGATGATCATGGCCGGCGTCTGGTTCGACGGAAAGGTGCCGTTCCGCGAGGTCTTCCTCCACGGCCTCGTCCGCGACGAGCGCGGCCAGAAGATGTCGAAGACGAAGGGGAACGTCATCGACCCGCTCGTCATGTGCGACGAGTACGGCGCCGACGCGGTCCGCTTCGCGCTCGCCGTCCTCTCGGGCACCGGGCGCGACCTGCCGTTCGGCACGACGCGCGTCGCGGCCTCGCGCGCCTTCGCCACGAAGGTCTGGAACGCCGCCCGTTTCGCCATGGGGATGCTCGGCGAGACGCCCGTCGCCAGCGAGCCCGATTTCGCCTCCCTCGGTCGCGTCGACCGCTGGATCCTAGACCGCCTCGCGACGACCGCGAAGAAGGTGAACGACTCGCTCGAGGTCTTTCGCTTCGACGAGGCGGCGAACGCCCTCTACGCCTTCTTCTGGACCGAGTTCTGCGACGGCTACGTCGAGATGGTCAAGCAGGTCCTCCGCGACGAGACGCTCCCCGAGGAGGAGAAGGCGAAGACCCGCGCCGTCCTCCGGCACGTCCTCCTCGACTCGCTCGCGCTCCTCCACCCCTTCATGCCGTTCGTCTCCTGCGAGATCCGCGAGGCGCTGAACGGCGACGGGGCGAAGCTGCCGGTCCTGCCGTACCCGGCCGGACGTGACGACTGGCGCGACCCGTTCGCCGTGGAGGTCGTCGAGACGCTCCGCGAGACGG
>JAKPXO010000348.1 GCA_029567505.1 Acidobacteriota bacterium | reverse complement strand
CGGAGGCGAAGCGGGCGCTCTCCCTCTCCGAGGCCGCGCTCAGCCTGGAAGAGCAGCGGGCCCGGCTCGTGGACGGGCAGCCGTGCCTGCTCTGCGGAGCTACGGAGCACCCGTGGGCGGTGGCGGGGGCGCCCGTGCCGGCCGCCGTCGAGCTCCAGCGGCAGCGCGTGCGCGAGCTGGAGACCGAGGAGAGGAACGCGGTCGCGACGCAGCACTCGGCCGCCGCGACCGCCGCCGCCGAGTCGGAGAAGGCCGAGTCCGAGAGAAGGCGTGCCGCGGAGCGGGAGGCGCAGGGAGCGGAGCTCCTCGAGCGTTGGCGTGAGGGCGCCTCGGCGGAGGCTCTTCCGGACAGCCCGCTCGAGGAGGGCGTTGCGGGGCTCCTGCAGGTGCGGTTCGACGCCCTGGGCGACGAGAAGAAGGCCCTGAAGGCCGCGGTCTCGGAGGCGGAGAAGATCGAGGCGGAGCTCGCCCGGCACCGCCAGGAAGCGGAAAGGCTCGCGTCGCAGGCTGAGGAGAAGCAGACCGAGAAGGAGAGGGCCGACTCAGCGGCGCGGGAAGCCGAGAAGAAGCGCGATGCCGATCAGGCCGCGATCCAGGCGCACGAAGAGGCCGCCGGGCGCGAGGTCCGCCAGCTCCAGCCGATCCTCGCGGCACGTCCCGAGCTGAAGGAGACCGTCGCGACCGCCCCCGACAGGGTCCGTGCCGATCTCTCCGCCGAGGCCGGCGCCTACGAGGCCATGTCCGTCCTCGCCGAGGAGAAGCGCGTCGACCTCGCGGCTGCCGAGAAGGAGACCGCCTCGGCCCGGTCCGCCGTCGCTCCCCGCGAGGAGCAGGCGGCCGCTGCGCAGGCCGAGGCGGCTGCGAAGGAGGAGGCGCTCGTCTCTCTTCGGACGGAGAGGCTGGCTCTCCTCGACGGAAAGAGCGTCGCGGAGGTCGAGGAGAAGCGTCGGAAGCTCATCGCCCACTGCACCTGGCTCCTCGACGAGGCGCGGAAGAGGGACGGCGACGCGGCCACGAAGCACGCCGGCGCGAAGGCCCAGGCCGAAGGCGCCGCGGCCCGCGCCGCCGAGGCGCGAACCGCGGCGGATGCTGCCGCCGAAGGGCTTCGCACCGGGAGGACGGAAGCCGGCCTTCCGGCGGGCGCGCCGGTCGAGGACGCGCTCGCCGAGGCGCGGGCGGCCCTCACGGCGGCCCGGGAACGCGCCGACGCGAAGAGGGCGGCGCGGCTGAGCGACGACGACGCCCGCACGCGGCAGACCGGCCTCGAAGGAGAGATCGCGGCCCACGGCCGGAGCAGCAGGGTGTGGCTCCAGCTGGACGAGCTCCTCGGCTCGCAGGACGGCAAGAAGTTCCGGATCTTCGTCCAGAGCCTCACCCTGGAGGCCCTCGTGGAGGCCGCGAACCGGCACCTCCGCGACCTCGCGCGCCGCTACAGGCTGGAGCGGGTCCCGGGCACCGACATGGACCTCCAGATGATCGACTCGGTCCTGGGAGACGAGCGGCGGAGCGTCCAGAGCCTCTCGGGAGGCGAGACGTTCCTCGTGTCGCTCGCCCTCGCTCTCGGCCTCTCCTCCCTCGCAACGCAGAGGACCCGCGTGGAGACCCTCTTCGTCGACGAGGGATTCGGGTCGCTCGACGCCGACACGCTCGACAAGGCGCTCTCGGCCCTCGAAGCGCTCCAGGCCTCCGGCCGACGGGTCGGCATCATCTCCCACGTCGCCGCCCTCACCGAGCGCATTGGCACCCGCGTCGCCGTCACCCCGCGCGGCGCGGGGAGGAGCGCGGTGAGCGTCGTGGGAGTAACGGGGTAGCGGGGAGAACGAGCGGACCGGCGGGCCGGTCCGCAACGCGAGGGCGACACCTCACGGACGCGCTCCCGCCCACAGGGCCTCCTCGACGGGCCGCCGGGAGATCCTCCAATCGAAATAGCGGGACGGCGCGGTCATCCGAAAGACGGCGAGGACGTGCGGGTCGGCGACGAGGAACGCTCGGCCCGTCCGGAGCACCTGCATGGAGAGGATGGGGTCCGCGCTCCGGAGGTCGACGAGGTCGACGCGGCGCCCCGCGGCCTCGTCCGGCCGTCCGCCGAGGTCGAAGCGCTCGCGCGGCTCGAGGAGCCGGCCGAAGTCGACGGCAAGGTCGAGGTCGCTCTCGCCGCCGAAAGCGGGCGTTCCGAAGGAGCCGAAGACGAACGCGAAGCTCTATTAGGCTCGCCGGTACGACGAGCCCCGGACGGGCAGGCGGGGCGAGCCGGTGAACGAGCGTGCGTGGACCGCGCCCCCCTCGGTCGAATGCCGCGGCGTCGCAGCCTCGTCGTCAGGTCGAGGACGCCCGCATCCGCTCCCTCACGTGCCAGGCCGCCGACCCGATGACGTCGAGGAGGCGGGTGAAGACGGGACCGAAGGCCTCGGGCGGGTCGAAGAACTGCTCGACGCTGGCCCAGACGACGCCGTCTACGAGGACGCACTTGACGGTCTTCAGGTCGCGGTTGACGGCGTTGACCGCCGCGAGCGCGCGGCTCTCCTCCTCGGGGCTCTCGCACTCCCAGGCGCCGGGAAGGGCGACGCGGAAGTAGTCGCGATCCTTCTCGTCGCGGAAGAGGTAGAGCGTGCGCCCTTCGTGGCGGAAGCGGACGTCGCCGTCCTCGTCGACCTCAGGGCGGAAGCCCTCGGCGGCGAGGAAGGCGAAGTGCGGTCCGGCGTCGGAGGGGGGAGACGGCGGGAGAGTCTCTTCGGCCGGCAGCTCGGCCGCGGTCTCCGCGGGTTCGTCGACGAGGTCGGGGTAGTCGTTCACGGTCTCTCCTTTCGTGCGGCATCGCGGTGCTCCGCGACGAGGGCGAGCCTGGGGGGCGCGGCCGCCGCGACGCCGAAGCCGACGGCGGGGCGGTGGGAGGCGGCGCGCGCCGTCTCGACGCGGGCGGCGTCCTCGAGGTCGGACTGGGTCAGGACGCGGGAGTCGCCCGCTCGGGAGGCCGCGCGGGCGAGGGCGTAGAGGGCCGCCGTCCGGATGGCCGAGCCCGAGAGCGCGAACCGCTCGGCGAGCGCATCCAGGTCGACGTCGGCGGCGCGCGGGGCGCGGGGCGGGAGGTGCCTTTCCCAGAGGAGCCGCCTCTCGGCGGCGCCCGGAAGCGGGAAGACGATCCGCGCGGCGAGGCGGCGCTCGAGCGCCGGGTCGAGGACGGCGTCGCGGTTCGTCGTGAGGACGACGACGCCGCGGAAGCGCTCGATCTCCTGGAGGAGGACGTTCGTCATCGTCGCCTCCCAGGAGCGCGCGGCCCGCTCGCGCGTCGTCAGGAAGGAGTCGGCCTCGTCGAGGAGGACGACGTCTCCCGTCCGGCGCGCCTCGGCGAAGACCTCGGTGAGCCGCTTCTCGGTCTCGCCGACGAACTTGGAGAGGAGCTGGTCGGCCCGGAGGCGCCAGAGTGTCTTCCCGAGCTGGCCGGCGATCGCCTCGGCGCAGAGCGTCTTCCCCGTGCCGGGCGGCCCGTAGAGGAGGAGCGCGACGTTCGGCGCACCCAGGAGGGTCTCCTCCACGCCCCAGCCCGTCTCGGAGAGAGAGGCGAGCGCGGCGGGGACGGCGAGCGCCTCCGTGAGGCGCCGACGAGTCGCGAGGGGCAGGACGAGGCCGTCGAGGTTCAGGCGCGGCTCGATCCGCTCGACGAGAGCGGGGCTCGCGGGCGCCTCCGACCCGTTGGCCCGGGCCGCGCGCGGCGCCGGCATCCCGGACGGGACGGCCCGCAGGCGGGCGTCGGCCGTCGCCCGGCAGGTCGAGAGGTGCGGCGAGGCGGGAGACGGACGGACCTCCACGAGGCCCGCCGCGACGAGCGGGGAGGAGGGGCCGGGGAGGGAAGCGCCGGGCGACGCGAGGGCCGGCTCGAGGAGCCCCCACGCGAGGGGGCCGTCGTCCTCGCCCCGACAGAGGAGGAGGACGAGGAGCGCCGCCTCGGGGACGGTCGTGGCGCCGGCCTCGCGGAGGAGGAGGGCGAGGGGATCGGCCGACGCGGGCCCGTCGACCGAGACGTACGCGCGGGCCGAGCAGAAGAGCGCCCGGCGGACGCGGGCCGTGGAGTCCCAGCCGGGCCCGTCGGGCACGGGATAGGACCAGACCGTACAGCGCTCGCTGGGGTCCGGAGAGACCCGGGCGAGGAGCATGGCCGCGGCGCTGAAGGCGGTTTGCAGGCGCCCGCAGGACGTCGGGGGGATCTCGAAGTCCTCCGGTGGGGCCTCGGTCCTCCCGGCGAGAAGGGGCTCCTTCCAGCGGAGGGCGAGGCGGTAGAGGCGCTCGCCGGGCGCGGGGTCGCCGTCGGACTCGACGAGGCCGTGGCGACGAAGCGCGCCCGCGTCGTCGAGCCTCGAGCAGACGAGCGCCTGGTGGGACCAGGTGGCCGCGCCCGCGGCGTCGCAGAGCGTCGCGACGCGGAGGCCTCCGTTCGTGCGGGCGTCGAGCGCGTCGCGGAAAAGCGCGAGGAGGAGGAGCCGGTCGAGGAGGTCGAGACGGAGGCCCTCGATCGCGTCGAGGACCGGCGTCGGGACACCCGCGTCCCGCGTGGCGGCGCTGCGCGCGGCGAGAGCGCGAAGGTGGGGAAGGCGCACGTCGATCGGGACGACCCCGGTCGGGTGGTCTCCGCCCGACCCGGTCATCGGGCCGAGCGCCAGGAACCAGGCTTCGAGGCACTCGTCGCCCGTCGTGAAGGGTTCGATCGCCGTTCGCTCGTTCTTCATGGTCGCCTCCAGCCGGCACCCCTCGCGGCGGGTGCCTGTCCGCGGGTCGGTCAGCGCAGCCGGCCGCCGAAGTCGTCCCGGCCGCCGGGGTCGAGGCGGCGCAGGCGGCGGGCCGCCTTCGAGCTGCTCTCGGTGAAGCTCCCGAGGAGGAGGAACGCGAGGCCGACGAGGAGGAGCGTGGTCATGGCGGGTCTCCTTTCGCCTCGCAGTGTCGGCCCGAGGGTCAGACAAACGGTGTCCATGGATCGGCGGATCGCGCATACTCCTCCCGGGAGGAGCCGATGGCCTTCAAGGACCGCCCGTACTTCCGACGGACCCTGGACCTGGACGACCAGCTCCGCTCGGGGAAGAAGGTCACCGCGACGACGCTCGCCGCGAGGTGGGAGACGTCGACGAAGACGGTCCAGCGTCTCGTCGACGGCGTGCGCGACGAGTACGGAGCTCCGATCGAGTGGGACGCGCACAGGGGGACGTACGTCTACTCGGACCCGTCCTGGCACCTCCCCTGGCTCGCGATGAAGGGGGCGGACCTCTTCGCCGTCGGCGTGGCGATGAAGGTGCTGCAGATGTACGAGGGGACGCCCGTGGCGAAGGACATGCGGGCGATCTACGAGCGGCTCTCGGACCTGATGCCCGCCGAGGTCCGGATCTCGCCCTCCTCGTTCGTCGAGAAGCTCTACATTCGCCCGCAGGCGCAGCGGCCGGTCGACCCGAGGGTCTGGGACGCGGTGGCGACCGGCCTCCGGGAGAAGGTGGCGATCGAGGCCGACTACCGGAAGCCGGCGGGGGGCGGCGGCTGGCGCGAGCTCGAGCCGCTCCACCTCGTCCTCTTCGGGACCGACTGGTTCCTCCTCGCGCGGGACCCCGAGGGGGAGGCGGTGAAGACCTTCTACCTCTCGCGGATGAAGGCGGCGCGCGTCGGCGCGCGGCGCTTCTCGCCGCCGAGGGGCTTTCGGCCGGAGGAGCACTTCGGCGACACGATCGGCCTCTACGTCGGCAAGCCGCGCTTCCGCTTCCGGGTCCGCTTCGGCCGCGAGATCGCCGAATGGATCACGGAGGTCCGCTGGCACGAGAAGCAGAAGCTCGTCCGCCGGAGCGACGGCGACGTGGAGCTGGAGCTGCCGGCCGGGTCGCTCCTCGAGGCGCGGCGCTTCGTCCTCTCGTTCGGGATGCACGCCGAGGTCCTCGGGCCGGAGGAGCTCGTCGAGGACGTGAAGGCGCACGTCCGCTCGCTGGCGGAACGCTACGCGTAGGGTGCGGAGCGCCGCGCGTGGGGCGTCGGCCACGGCGCCTGACGAAGCGGCCCGGCGCGTCGTCGCGCGCCGGGCCGTCGTCCGGGGCTCGAGGTGAGGTGAGGGAGGAGGAGGCTTCTACTTCCGCGCCATCGCGGGGGGCTCGTACTCGGGGGCCTGGTTCTTCACGGGCGGGACGGACTTCAGGTAGGCGAAGACGGCCTTCAGGTCGTCCTCGGTCGCGTGTCGGTAGGCGGGCCAGGGCATCGGCGGGGCGATCGGGCGGCCGACGCCGAGGTGCTTCCCTTCCTTGATGGCCTTGACGAAGTTCGCCTCGGTCCAGGCGCCGATCCCGGTGGCGTCGGAGGTGAGGTTCGGGGCGTAGCTGATCCCCCACGGCCCGGCGAAGGCGGTGTTCGTGGCGTTGCCGGCCCAGATCCACGCCTTCGCGTCGATCGGCGCCGGCTTCGTCACTTTCACCGCCTGCGGGTGGCCGGAGAGCCGGCGTGCGAAGTCGGGCTCGGGCCCCTTCGCGCCCATCTTCATCGGCGTGTGACAGTCGTCACACCCCATGATGCCGACGAGGTACTGCCCGCGCGCGACCTGGGGCGAGGCGCCGAACGTGAGGGGCTTCTTCGGCGCCTCGCCCGCGTGGAGAGTCGTCGCGGCGAGGAGCGCCGCCGCGGCGCCTGCGAAGGCGGCTCGGCGGACGGTCCCCGGGACCGGTCGGGCGGACGAAGGGCGGACGGAGAGCGTGGAGGAGGTCATCGGAGTCTCCCTTTCGGTCGGTTGCGGCGAACCGGGCGTAGTACGACGGAAGCGGGTGGAGGTTTCGCTCGCGCCGTTCCGTCGGAAGGAAGGTGCGGCGCCGATCGGCGCGCGGCCACCTAAGAACTGACTAACGCTCCCTAAGAATTCACTAATCGCCCGGCCGTGCGGTACCCTCCGCCCGCCGTGGCCGTTCCGGGAATGCTCGCGCCCCTCCTCGAGGGGCTGGTCGCGGTTCACGTCGCGACGCGCGACGCCGCTCTCGTCCCCGACGAGGTGATGGCCGCCGCCGCCCTCCTCGAGCCGGACGGCCGGAGCCTGACCGTCTACCTGCCCGACGCGACGTCCGCGACGGCCCTCGCGAACCTCCGCGAGAACGGCCAGATCGCGGTCGTCCTCTCGCAGCCGCTCACGCACCGGACGGTGCAGCTGAAGGGGCGCGTGGAGACGATCCGTCCGGCCGGCGAGGACGAGCGGGAGGCGGTGGAGCGCTTCGCCGCGGCCTTCGACGCGGAGGTGGCGGCGATCGGGCTCCCCCCCGCGGCGCTCCGCCGGCGGAACCGCTGGCCGTGCACGGCGGCGACGTTCGCGGTGCGCGAGGGCTTCGAGCAGACTCCGGGCCCGCGCGCCGGCGAGCCGCTCGTCGCGGAGGGGGCGCCGTGATCGCGAAGCTCCCCGCGCTCGCCCGGTCGTTCCAGGGAATCCTCCCGGGCGCGCTCGCGACGTGCGCGCCCGACGGGACGCCGAACGTGACCTACCTGAGCCAGATCCGGCAGGTGGACGAGCGGCACGTCGCGATCTCGCGGCAGTTCTTCAACAAGACGAGCCGGAACCTCGAGGCGAACCCGCGCGCGACCGCGACGGTCTTCGACCCGGTGACGTTCGAGCAGTGGAAGCTCGGCCTCCGCTACGTCCGCTCCGAGACCGACACGCCGCTCTTCGTGGAGATGGCGCTCCGGGTCGAGGCGATCGCCTCGCACACGGGGATGAAGGGGATCTTCCGGCTCCTCTCCGCAGACGTCTGCGAGGTGGAGTGGGTCCGCCCGGTGACGGGATTCCTCGCGCCGCTTCCCGAAGGGGCTCGCGAGGAAGGGCCGACGACGGGGCCGATGACGGAGATCCGGGCGCTCTCGCTCGTCTCGTGCCGGATCAACCGGGCGGCCGACCTCGAGTCGCTCCTCGAGGACGTCCTCGCCGCGCTCGACGAGGTCTTCGGGTTCCACCACTCGATGCTCCTCCTCCTCGACGAGACGGGGCGGAGCCTGACGACGATCGCGAGCCGCGGCTACGGAGAGAGCGGCGTCGGCGCGGAGGTCGCGGTGACGCAGGGGCTGATCGGGACGGTCGCGGCGAC
>JAKPXO010000340.1 GCA_029567505.1 Acidobacteriota bacterium | reverse complement strand
GTTCCGCGAGGCGCTCCGCGCCGGGGCCGAGACGTTCCACGCGCTGAAGTCGATCCTCAAGAAGAAGGGGCTCGCGACCGGCGTCGGCGACGAGGGGGGCTTCGCGCCCGCGATCGGCACCGCCCGCGAGGCGCTCGACCTGATCGTCGAGGGGATCGGCAAGGCAGGCTACACGGCGGGCGAGCACATCTTCATCGCTCTCGACCCGGCCGCCTCCGAGTATTTCAAGGACGGCACGTACGTCCTCGACGGCGAAGGGAAGAAGCTCTCCCCCGCGGAGATGGTCGCGTTCTGGGAAGGGATCGTCGCGGACTATCCGATCGTCTCGATCGAGGACGGCTGCGCCGAGGGCGACAAGGCCGGGTGGAAGCTGATGACCGAGAAGCTCGGCGCGAAGATCCACCTCATCGGCGACGACCTCTTCGTCACGAACCCGAAGATCCTCGCCGAGGGGATCCGGGACGGAATCGCGAACGGCCTCCTCGTGAAGGTGAACCAGATCGGCACGATCACCGAGACGCTCGAGGCGGTGCGGATGGCGCAGGTCGCCCGCTACGTCACCGCCGTCTCGCACCGCTCCGGCGAGACCGAGGACACGACGATCGCCGACCTCGCCGTCGCGACGAACTCGATGTTCATCAAGACCGGCTCCGCGTCCCGCTCCGAGCGGCTCGCGAAGTACAACCGCCTCCTCCGGATCGAGGAGGAGCTCGCCGACGCCGGCCGCTTCCACGGCCTGGCCGTGAAGAAGTGACCGCGTGAGGAAGGCCTGAGGAGCAGCGACCGGCGTTGAGGTTCGAGCGGATCACCGGCCCGAAGAAGGGTCTCGTCTCGAGGACGGGGGGGCGGACTGCGCCGCCCTCCCGTCCCGCGCGCCGCCTGGACGAGCCGTCCGCCTCCGGCCCCGCCGCCCGGCCCGACCGGCCGCACGCCCACCCTCTTTCCTACGTCGGCTTCTCTCTCCTCCTCTCGTTCCTCCTCTTCGTCTTCTTCCTCGCCGGCGATCGCGGCTTCCTCCAGGTGAGGAAGCAGAAGGCGCAGGTCGCCGCGCTCCAGGCGGAGGTCTCCGCGATCGCGGGGAGGAACGAGGCGCTCGAGAAGGAGATCGAGAAGCTGACGAAGGACCCCGCGGCGGTGGAGAAGATCGCCCGGGAAGACCTCCAGCTCGTCGCGCCCGGCGACGTCGTCCTCGTCCTGCCGCCCGGCTTCGAGGAGAGGGTCACCCCGAAGCCGGCGCCGGCCGGCGCGCCCCCCCGCTGAGGAGCGCCCGACCTCCTTTCCTGCGGGCGGCATGACGCCCGTCATATCGCTCGCCGAACTCCCCCCGCCTCCTTCCCGTATCCGGCCCCGAACGAAACGAGCCCGGTGCTCCCCGGGGCCGCTCCCGACCGGAGCGGAGGAGGTCGATCCATGTCCTGGTTCCTGCAGCTCGCCCATCTCCTCGCCACCGCCGCCTGGATCGGCGGAATGATCTTCATGAAGGCGATCCTCGTCCCGAGCCTCGCCGTCCTCGAGCCGCCGCAGCGCGGACGGCTCATGGGAAGCGTCGCGAAGCGGTTCACGGCGCTGGCCTGGGCCTCGACGCTCCTCCTCGCCGTGACCGGTTTCCGGAAATCCCCCGAGGGGCTCCTCGGCGACACGACGACGGACGTCGGACTCCTCCTCACCGTCAAGATCGCGCTCTTCGGCGTGATGGTCGTCGTCGGCACGGTCATCACGTTCGCGGTCGCGCCGAAGCTCGTCGCCCTCGCTCCCGCTGCCGGCTCCGCGCCGGGCCCCGCGTTCGTGAAGGCGCAGAAGGCGCTGGACGCGCTCTCCGGGGCCAACGCGCTCCTGGGGCTCGTGATCGTGGGAATCGTCTCGGCGTTCTGAGGCGCCGCGGCGCGGGGAGCGGCGCGGACGACCTCCGCCGCGCTCCCGCCCGCGCCGCTTCTCTGAGACGATCGGCCCGTGATCTCCCGCGCCGACGCCGCGGCCCTCGACGCCGCCGACCCGCTCGCGCCGTTCCGCGACCGTTTCGCCCTCCCCGAAGGGCTCGTCTACCTCGACGGCAACTCTCTCGGAGCGCTGCCGAAGACGGCCGCCGGGCGCCTGGCCGAGGTCGTCGGGCGCGAGTGGGGCGAGGGGCTGATCCGGAGCTGGAACGACGCCGGGTGGATCGACCTGCCGCGCCGCGTGGGCGACAAGATCGCGCGGCTCGTCGGGGCCGCGCCGGGAGAGGTCGTCTGCGCCGACTCCACGTCGGTCAACCTCTGGAAAGTCCTCGCCGCGGCCCTCTCACTCCGCCCGGAGCGGCGGACGGTCCTCTCCGAGGAGGGGAACTTCCCGGCCGACCTCTACGTCGCCGAGGGGCTCGCGCGCCTCCTCGGGAAGGGGCACCGCGTCCGTCTCGTTCCGAAGAGGGAGCTCGTCGCGGCGCTCGACGACGACGTCGCCGCCCTCCTCCTGACGCACGTCGACTACCGGACCGGCGAGCGGCACGACATGGAACGGCTCACGGGCTCCGCGCACGCGGCCGGAGCGCTCGCGATCTGGGACCTCGCCCACTCGGCCGGAGCGATGCCGCTCGACCTGCACGGCGCGGGCGCCGACCTCGCGGTCGGCTGCGGCTACAAGTACCTCTGCGGGGGTCCCGGCGCTCCGGCGTTCCTCTGGGTCCCGAAGCGCCTCCAGGACGCCTTCGTCCAGCCGCTCTCCGGCTGGCTCGGCCACGCGGCGCCGTTCGCGTTCGAGAGCGCCTACCGTCCGGCCCCGGGCGTCGCCCGCTTCCTCTGTGGCACGCCGCCGATCCTCTCGATGTCGTCGCTCGACGCCGCGCTCGACGTGATCCTCGAAGCCGACCTCGCGATCGTCCGCGCGAAGTCGGAGGCTCTGACGTCGTTCTTCGTCGAGGCCGTGGAGCAGGAGTGCGGCGAGGCCGTGCGCCTCGTCTCCCCGCGAGAGGCGGCACGCCGAGGCAGCCAGGTGTCGTTCGCCCACCCCGACGCCTACGCCGTCATGTGTGCGCTCATCGCCCGGGGCGTCGTCGGCGACTTCCGCGCCCCCGACGTCCTCCGCTTCGGCTTCGCGCCTCTCTACGTCCGCTTCGCGGACGCCTGGGAGACGGCGAGGGCGCTCGCGGACGTGCTTTCGTCGCACGCCCACGAGCGCCCGGAGCTCCGCCGCCGCGCGGCGGTGACCTGAGCTACCGGTAGCGGGCCCGCGTCCAGTAGCCCGGGACCCAGCGCCCCCACCGGTCGTGGTAGCCGTCCACCCAGACGGCGCCCGGGAAGGGCCTCTTCACCCAGCGCCCCTCGACGTACGCCCACCGGTCGCGGTCGCGGCGGTCGTTCCTCCACCCGTCGTCGCGATAGCGGTCGTCGCGGTACCGGTTCCCGTAGTTCCACCGGCCGTGACGATCGCGGTCCCGCCGATCGACCCGGATGTCGACGTGCGGCGGCGGCGGGAGAGGCGCGTGGCGAAGGACCTTGTGCGGAGGCGGCGGCAGCGGGAGGTTCACGTGGATCCGCACGTCCGAAAGGGCCGACGGCGCCACAGCGAGTGCCAGGGCCGCCGTCGCGGCGAGGAGGATGTTCCTGTTGGCGTTCTTCATGTCGGACCTCCTGGGACGTTCTCGGGAGCCCGTTGCTCCCACGTACCTCTTTGCAGGCCCGATGCCAGGCGACAACGCCCCTCCGAGGTGTGCGCCGGGTCACCGTGAGAGACGAAAAGGCCCCCCGCGACGACGCGAGGGGCCCCGTTACGGCCTCTCCGGAGGACGGAGGTGCGGCTTTCGGCGCGCTTCCGCCTACGCGGAGTGGATCCGGTCCTCGAACGCGGCGAGCGCGGCCTTCGCCCCCTCGCCCATGGCGATGACGATCTGCTTCCACGGCACGGTCGTCACGTCGCCCGCCGCGTAGATCCCCTTCGTCGAGGTGCGGCACTTCTCGTCGACGACGATCTCGCCGAAGCGGTTCACGTCGACGAGGCCGCGGACGAGGCCGGAGTTCGGCGCGAGGCCGATCTGGATGAAGATGCCGTCGATCGGGAAGGTCCTCTCGGCGTCGGTCGCGCGGTCGACGACCTTGATCGCCGTCACCTTGCTCCCGTCGCCGAGGATCTCCGCCGTCCGGTGGTTCACGATCACCTCGGTGTTCGGGAGCTTCTTCAGGTTGTCGACGAGGACCTTGTCGGCCTTCAGCTCGCTCATGAACTCGACGACGGTCACGCGCGAGCAGATCCCGGCGAGGTCGATCGCCGCCTCGATCCCCGAGTTGCCGCCGCCGATGACGACGACCTCCCGGTCCTTGTAGAACGGCCCGTCGCAGTGCGGGCAGAACGCGACGCCGCGGCCGATGTACTCCTTCTCGCCCGGGACGTTCAGCTCGCGCCACTGCGCGCCCGTCGCCATGACGAGCGCCTTCGTGCGGAGGACCTCGCCGCCGGCGAGGCGGACCGTCTTCAGGTCTCCGTCCTCGATCGCCTCCACGCGGCGGTTGTCGAGGACCTCGACCGGGTAGCTCCTCAGGTGGGAATGGAGGTCGGCCGCGAGCCTCTTCCCCTCAGTGCGCGTCGTCCCGATCAGGTTCTCGATCCCGAGCGTCTCGAGGACCTGCCCGCCGACGTTCTTCGCGACGAGCGCCGTCCGGAGCCCCTTGCGGACCGAGTAGATCGCCGCGGACGCGCCCGCGGGCCCGCCGCCGACGACGAGAACGTCGTACGGATCGCGCTCCGGGACGTCCTGCGCCGCGTCCGAGGGCGCGGAGCCGAACCGCTCCTCGAGCGCGTCGAGG
>JAKPXO010000339.1 GCA_029567505.1 Acidobacteriota bacterium | reverse complement strand
GAGCCCGGCGAGCGCGACGCCCCCCGCGCGGAGCGCGTCCCGGCGCGACGGCCGGGAGAGACGGGACGCGTTTGCGCGCCCGACCGATGCCGGATCGGCTCCCTCGGGAAGCGATGCGAGACGCAGGGCGCGGGCGAGCCGTCGGGTGAGCGGGCTGCGGGCCATCGGGAGTCCTCCGAATCGTGGGGTGCCGGGATTCTAGCCGGGTGAGAATGCGGTGCCCGCATGACGCCGCAAGCGCCCGTCCCGCACCGCCGCCCGCTCCTTCCGCGGCTCGCCGCGCTCGCGCTCGCCGCGGCCGGCCTTCCGGCCCTCGCGCGCCCGCCCGCGCCGACGCCGCAGGCGGAAGCTCCCGCCGCGACCGCCCGCCGGGCGCTCGCCGAGCGGGACGTCCCGTTCGAGGCGCACGCGTTCGTCTCGGCGGCGGCGGACGGCGACCTCCCGCTCGTCGAGCTTTTCCTCGACGCCGGGATGCCCGCGTCGACGCGCGACCGCTTCGGCGTCAGCGCCCTCGTCGAGGCCGCGCGCGGAGACCGGCCCGAGATCCTCGCGCTCCTCCTGTCGCGCGGCGCGAAGCCGGGCGAGGCGCAGGGGGGCGAGCCGCCGCTCGTCGCGGCGGCGGAGGCGGGGAGCCTGCGGACGCTCTCGACGCTCCTCTCCGTCGGCGCCGATCCCGACCAGGCGGCCGACCCCGCGAAGGGACCGGGCGGGACGGCGCTGCAGCGCGCCTGCGCGGCCGAGGCGTGGGAAGCGGCGCGCCTCCTCCTCGAAGGGGGCGCGAGCGCGACGGTCGCCGCCCCGCCGATGCCGCCGCCGCTCTTCCTGGCCGCCGAAAGCGGACACGCCCCGACCGTCTCGCTCCTCCTCGCGAAGGGAGCCGACCCGAACGCGCGGGGCCCGGGCGGGGCGGCGCCGATCTGGCTGCCGGTCTGGAACGGGCACGTCGAGGTCGTGAGGCTCCTCCTCCTCGCCGGCGCCGACGTCCGGGCCGACCGGCCGACGCTCCTGAAGGGACGCCCCGGCCATCCGGTGAAGCCCGAGATCCGCAGGCTCCTCCGGATCCCTCCGAAGCCGAAGCCGGTCGCGACGAAGCGGCCGGCGCCCGGGCCGCGCTGACCGGCGTCCTCCCCCGCCGCGCCCGCGGCGCCGTCCGAGGTATGGTCCGCGAAACAGCAGCCGAGGAGCTCTTTCGAGATGTTCGTGGACGGCCCCGTCGACCCCGCCCCTCTCGCCGCGCCCCAGCGGCGCCTGACGACGCTGCTCGACGCCGCGCTCGTCGTCGGCAGCTCCGCGGTCCTGCTCGCGTGGATCGCCGGGCGCCCGATCCTCTACGAGGCATCGTCGCCGGTGATGTCGGCGTTCACCGCTCTCTCCCTCCTCCTCATGGCCCTCGTCCGCCAGGCGCGCCTCCACGTCGGTACCTGGCCGATGGCGCTCAGCCTCGCGATGAGCGGCCTCGTCCTCGGCGGCAACGTCTCCTCGATCGTCATGCTGGCGTTCCTGCCACCCGGCCTCTGGGCGAGCTTCTCCGGCGTCGTCCTGACCTCGACGATGACCTCCATCGGCCTGATCCTCTTCTGCCTCCACGACCTCGCCGTCGAGCTCCGGGAGACTCCCGAGTCGCCTTTCCTCCTCGACGACCTGCTGATCCACCTCGCGCTCGTCCCCGGCGGCGTCAGCCTCCTCGGCTACCTCCTCGGGAACCCGACCTACCTGAGCGTCCACGCCGACCCGCGGGTCGGGATCTCGCCGCTCGAGATGGTCTTCCTCGCGACCTACGCCGCGAGCGCGATCCTCTCGAACCCACGGCTCTTCCTCTGGAGGTTTCTCGCCGCCGGCTGGACGAACCGCCTCGTCTTCGCCGGGCTCTTCGCGAACCAGTTCGTCGCGCCCGTCGTCGTCGCCTTCCTGTTCACCGAGCGGCGCCCGCGCGGCCCGGGCCTCGAGCTCTTCGCGATGCTCGGCGGCGTCGTGGCGACGCTCACCTTCCTGCTCCTGCAGGCGCGGCTCCAGCGCCGGCGCACCTCCGCGCTCGCCGCGAAGTGACCCCGGGCGGTCCGGCGACGGGACGCACGGCGCCCGGCCGGCTCAGGAGAGCTCGGCGAAGACCGGCGCGTGGTCGGAAGGGAGCTTCCCCTTCCGCTCGTCGCGGTCGATGAACGCCCCGGTGCAGCGTGGGACGAGCGCGGGCGCGAGGAGGACGTGGTCGATCCGGAGACCGTCGTTCTTCGGGAAGGCGAGCATCCGGTAGTCCCACCAGGAGTAGAGCCCGCCCTCGGGGTGGTGGAGACGGAAGGAGTCGACGAGCCCGGCCGCGATGATCCTCTCCCACGCGGCGCGGACCTCGGGGTGGCAGAGGACGGAATCGGCCCACGTGGCGGGGCTCGCGACGTCGCGCTCCTCGGGGGCGATGTTGAAGTCGCCGCCCAGGACGAGGGGCGGGCCGCCCGCCTGGCGCTCGACCCACGCCGCGAGGCGCGCGAGCCACTCGAGCTTGTAGGGCCACTTCTCCGAGCCGACCTCCTTGCCGTTCGGGATGTAAGCCGAGGCGACGCGCAGGCCGCCGACGGTCGCCGCCACGAGGCGCGCCTGGCTCTCGTCGCCGCCGTCGCCGAAGCCGGTCGAGACGTCCGCCGGCTCCTCGCGGGAGAGGACGGCCACGCCGTTGTACGTCTTCTGTCCGAGGACCGCGGCGAAGTAGCCCGCGGCGCGGAGCTCCTCGTACGGGAAGCCCTTCTCCTCCGTCTTCAGCTCCTGCAGGCAGACGACGTCGGGGGCGTGCCTCGAGAGGAACGCGAGGAGCCGTTCCCTGCGGGCCTTTACCGAGTTCACGTTCCAGGTGGCGATCTTCATCGGGCCTCCCGCGCCGCTGGGCGCGGCGCGATTCTAGGAGGCCTCGGGGCCGGAGCCGTCCGCCGGGTCGCCCGGCCCGCGCTCGAGCTCCTCGGCGATGAACCGGGCGACCGCGGCGCGCGCCTCGTCGGTGCCGCCGACGAACTCGATTCCGAGCTGCGTCGCCACCGATCCCTTCTCCGCTTCCTCCCGCTGCACGAACGCGACCCGGCCCTCGAGAGGGACCGTCCCGGTCCGGAGGCGGAGCTCCAGTGCGAAGCGGCTCTCCACGGACGCTTCGAGGGCGGTCCTCACGAGCATCCCGGAGAGGCTCAGACGCAGGACCTCGAACTCGTCCCGCGCCTCGAGCGCCGCCGGGAGGAGCGTGTCGGCCCGAAAGCGCCCCGTCAGGCGCTGCTGCGGGGAGAGGACGACGTGGTGCTCGAGGAAGCCGAGGAGGGAGCGGCCGCTCCCGGTGAAGACGTCGTCGAACGCGAGGCCCGCCTCGTAGACCGCGCGCGTCTCGCCGCCGGGGCGCGGGCGCGCGCTCGAGAGGTGGCACCAGCGGATCGTCCCCTGGACGTCGACCGCCTCGCCCGCCCCGGCGAGCCGGATCGCGTAGGCGCGGCCCAGCTGGAGCCGCTCCGCCGACTCGAGCGAGAGCCCCGAGACGCTCACGTTGCGCACCTTCACCGTCGTCCTGTAGAGGAGAGATCCGTGGACGTTCTGGACCTCGTACCTCGGATGGCGGCGTTGGCCGGTCTTCGGCATGCTCTCTTCGTCCTCCGCTGCGGTGCCGATGGCTTCGTGATTATCGCGCGGCTGCGCCCGGGCCGTACACTGGGCCGTCGTGACGAACGCCGCGACGGTCGCCGCACCGGACCCCGCCGCCGTCGACGCCGCCGCCCGGATCCTCCGCCGGGCGCGCTCCGTCCTCTTCGTCACCGGGGCCGGGATCTCCGCCGACTCGGGCCTCCCGACGTACCGGGGCGTCGGCGGGCTCTACGAGTCGGACGCGACGGAGGAGGGGCTCCCGATCGAGGTCCTCCTCTCCGGCGAGACGTTCAGGCGAAGTCCGGCGACGACCTGGAAGTACCTCGGCGCGATCGAGCGCGCCTGCCGCGGCGCGCGGCCGAACCGCGCCCACGAGGCGATCGCCGCCCTCGAGGCCGCTCTCCCGCGCGTCGTCGTCCTCACGCAGAACATCGACGGCCTCCACCGGGCCGCCGGCTCCCGGGACGTCATCGAGATCCACGGCGACGTCCACCGGCTCGCCTGTACCCGCTGCGCCTGGCGCGACCACGTGCCGGACTACGACGGCCTCGACCTGCCGCCCCGCTGTCCGGAATGCGCCTCGCTCGTCCGGCCCCAGGTCGTCCTCTTCGGCGAGATGCTCCCCGCCGAAGCGGTCTCCCGCCTCGAGGAGGAGCTCCGGCGCGGCTTCGACGCCGTCTTCTCGATCGGGACGACGAGCGTCTTCCCCTACGTCGCCGCGCCCGTCCGGATGGCCCGCGCGTGGGGCGCGGGGACCGTCGAGGTGAACCCGGGCGAGACCGAGGTTTCCGGCATCGTGGACGTCCGACTTCGCTGCGGCGCGGCGGCCGCGATGGAAGCGCTCCTCGCCGCGACGGGCCGGACGCTTCTCCGCTAGACTGCCCTCGAACGGACAACACGAGGGAACGCATGACGCTCCGATTGCGAGTCGTCTCGGCCGACGGTCGCCGCTTCGACCACGAGGTGGCGGGCGACGCCCTCGTCATCGGCCGCTCGTCGCGGGCCGACCTCGCCCTGGCCGACCGCGCGATGTCGCGCGAGCACGCCCGGTTCCGGCGGGACGAGACGGGCTGGTGGGTCGAGGACCTCGGGTCGCACAACGGGACGCGGCTGAACGAGGTGCCCCTCGACGGCGCGCAGCGGGTCCACGACGGCGACACGATCTCCGCCGGCGGGAGCGTTCTCGTCGCCGAGATCCGCGGCGCCGGCGACGCCAGCAGCGGGGACTCCGTCATCTACCGTTCCGCCCGGGAGCTCCTCGACGCGGTGGCCGGCTCCACGGACGTCTCCGGGATCGCGGGCGCGGGGAAGAAGGCCGCCGAGCGTCTCCACATGCTCAACGGCGTGAACCAGGCGCTCGCGAGCTCCATCTCGCTCGAGGAGCTCCTCGAGCTGATCCTGGACCGCGCGTTCGAGCACCTCCGGCCCCAGGAAGCGGCGATCTTCCTCCGCGACCCGTCGGGAACCGACGTCTGCGCCGCCCGAAGGACGACCCCCGGGCGCGAGGCGCCCCCGGTGCACTCGAAGAGCCTCTTCCACGAGGTGATCGACAAGGGGATGGCCGCCCACGTCGTCGACTCCGCGGCCGATTCCCGCTTCGCCGCGAGCCGGAGCCTGATCCTCTCCGGGCTGCGGAGCTTCCTCGCCGCCCCTCTCCTCGACGCCCAGGGGGCACTCGGCATGATCGTCGTCGGCGCGGCCCTCGGCGTGAGGAGCTTCAAGAGCGAGGACCTCGAGCTCCTCGTCTCGCTCGCCTCGGTGGCGGCCCTCCGCATCCGGAACGTCCGCCTCGTGGCCGAGGCGATGGAGCGACAGCGCCTCGAGCAGGAGGTCCGCCTCGCGCGCCAGATCCAGGTCGCGCTCCTCCCGGCCACGCTGCCGCAGCTCCCCGGCTGGGAGCTCCACGGAGGGACGCTCCCCTCGCGCGGGGTCTCCGGCGACTTCTACAAGCTCCTCCTGCGCGGCGACGGGGCGTCCTGCGCGCTCTTCGTGGCGGACGTCTCGGGCAAGGGGATCGCCGCCTCCCTTCTCACGGCCTCGCTCGAGGCGCTCTCCGCGCTCCCGCTCGAGGGGTCGGACCCGCCGGCTCGCATCTGCGAGCAGGTCGGAGCGCTGCTGCACCGCCGGACCCCCCCCGAGAAGTACGCCACCGCTTTCCTCGGCGTGCTCGACCCGCCATCGGGCCGGCTCCGCTGGACGAACGCCGGGCACAATCCCGCTCTCCTCCTGCGCGCCGGAGGCGAGCCGGAGTGGCTCCGTTCGAACGGCGTCCCGCTCGGGCTCATCGCCGGGGCGAAGTACGGGGAAGGCGAGCTCGTGATGGAGCCGGGAGACGTCCTCCTCGTCTACACCGACGGGATCACGGAGGCCGCCGACACAGACGACGAGGAGTTCGGCGAGGCCCGGCTCCTCGCCTCGGCCCTCCGGGGCCGCGACCTGACGCTGCGCGAGCTGGCCACGGTCCTCGAGCGCGACCTCGACGCCTTCGCGCGCGGCGTCCCGTTCCACGACGACCGGACGCTCGTCCTCGTCCGGAGGTCCGCCCGGGGGAACGGCTGATGTACTTTCGCCTCGTCCGCCTGAAGGTCCGCCCCGAGAGCCTCTGGGCGTTCCGCGACTACTACGAGAGCCGAATCCTCCCCGGCCTCGCCTCGGCGGGCGGCTGCCTCTACGCCGCGCTCCTCCGGCCGGCGCGCCCGGCCGAGGAGGGCGAGGCGGCGTGCGACTCGCTCACGCTCTGGGAGAGCGAGGAGAGGGCCGACGCCTACGTCGACTCCGGGCGCTACGACGAGCTCCTCGACGGCGCCGACCCCTTCCTCGCCGGCGCGACGGTGTGGGGGGCGGACCTCACGCGCCCGGAGGTCGACGGCCGTCCTCCTCTCCCCGACCCGAAGGTCGAGACCGGATCGGTCGAGGCCCTGCGCGAGGCCGAGGCCGGAAGCCCGCTCCCCGCTCTCTTCCTCCGCGTCGTCGACCACCGGGTCGAGGCCGGCTGTCTCGCGGCGTTCCGGCGAAGGTGGGAGGAAGAGGTCGCTCCCGGCCTCCTGTCGACACCGGGCTGTCTCGCCGCCACTCTCGTCGAGGGCCTCCGGAGCCGCGAGCACGCGCTCTCGGTCACGTTCTGGTCCGACGAGGAGAGCGCGGTCCGTTACGAGATGAGCGGGCGGTTCGACGAGCTCACGGGGAAGCTCGCCCCCTATCTTTCCGGCCTCTACCGCTGGCGGCTCGCGCTCGAGCCGGACGGCACGGCCCGCGCCCTTCGCGGCAGCGATCTCGCCGTGTCCGGGTTCCGGGTCGTCGTCGGCCGGAAGCTCGGCGCCCTGGAAGTCTGATCCCTCCGGAAGCTCACCGCCTCGAGAGCGACAGGAGGTCGTCCACGATCCGGAGCGTGAGCCCCCAGATGACCCGTCCCTCGAAGCGGAAGCAGGGCATCGGAAGCGGGAGCCCCTTCCGCACCCAGGTGAACGCGCTCCGGTTCGCGTCGTCTGCGAGGAACGAAAGGGGGACCCAGAGGACCTCCTGGACCTCTTCGTTCGGCGCGAAGTCCGGGTCGCCGTCGACCGAGAAGACGAACGGCACGACGCTGTGGGGGATGGAGCCGAGGGGAAGGTGCGTCCTCACCTCGGAGAGGCGCCCGAGGAGCTGCCCGGACGCGGCCAGGTCGAGCCCGACCTCCTCCCGGGTTTCCCGCAGGGCCGCGTCGAGCGGAGACGCGTCGGCCGGCTCGACGCGTCCGCCCGGGAGCCCCATCTGGCCGGACCACGGGTCGCGGGGATGCTCCGCACGACGGATGAAGAGGAGATCCACCTCACCGGGCCGTTCCCGGAGGATCGCGGCCACCGCCGCCTTCCGGTGCGCCGGGACGTCCGTCTCGACAGCACCCGGGCGCCGCCCGAGGGAGCGGACGAGGTCGGCGAAACCGATACGGCCTTCCACGGCCCGATTCTGGCATCCGTGTCGCAGGCGCCGGCCCGCCGCCGGGAAGCGCGCGGATTCCCGAGCTGCCTTCGGCCTTTCCCGTTGACGCGGCCGTCCCGGAAGACCACAGTTCTCCTGGAAAAGCCCGGAACGAACGGACTCCGACATGCTCGAAAGGAGCGCGAGGCTCGGTCCGTACGAGATCCTCGACCCGCTCGGGGCCGGGGGAATGGGCGAGGTCTACCGGGCGCGCGACGGGCGGCTCGGGCGCGAGGTCGCGATCAAGGTCCTTCGCGGCGCTTTCGCGCGGGACGGCGACCGGATCGCCCGGTTCGAGAAGGAGGCCCGGGCGCTCGCGGCGCTCTCGCACCCGAACGTCCTTTCGATCCACGACGTCGGGCGGTCCGGGGACGTCGTCTACGCCGTCACCGAGCTCCTCGACGGCGAGACTCTCCGGGACCGCCTCCGCCGCGATCGCCCGTCGTGGCGTAAGTCGGCCGAGATCGCCGCGGCCGCGGCCGACGGGCTTGCCGCCGCCCACGCCCGGCACCTCGTCCACCGCGACCTGAAGCCCGAGAACGTCTTCCTCACGTCCGACGGTCGCGTGAAGGTGCTCGACTTCGGCCTCGCGAAGGTCGTCGAACCGGTCCTCCCTGAGGCTTCCACGCTCACGTCTCCCGCGAGCACGGCGGAGGGGCGCCTCCTCGGGACGGTCGCCTACATGTCGCCGGAGCAGGCCCGCGGCCTCGGCGTCGACTCCCGCTCGGACGTCTTCGCGCTCGGGGTCGTCCTCTACGAGATGCTCTCGGGCCGGCGCCCCTTCGAGCGCGCGACGGCGGCCGACACGATCTCCGCGATCCTGCACGAGGACCCCGACCCGCTCGACGCCGACGCGGCGATCCCGCCGGCGCTCGCGTCCATCGTCGCGCGCTGCCTCGAGAAGGCGCCGGAGGAACGCTTTCACTCGGCGCACGACCTGGCGATCGCCCTCCGGAGCCTCTCGGCCGAGAACCTCTCCGGCGCCCGGCCGGTGCGCTCGCGGCGGCGTCCCGCGCGCGCCCGTCCCGCGCTGCTCGCGGCGGCCGCCGTCTCCGTCCTCGCGGCCGCCGCGCTGTTCATGGCCGACCGCGCCCGGACGCGGCCCGGTCGCGAGACGGTCCCGGTCGTCGCGCGACCTGTCACCTCGATGCCCGGCTGGGAGGTCGAGCCGGCGGTCTCTCCGGACGGCGCTCTCGTCGCGTTCGCCTCGAACGCGGCGGGGAGCGCCGACGTCTGGCTCGTCGAGAGCTCCGGCGGCGAGCCGCGACAGCTGACGGACGTGGGGATCCCCGGCGACGACGCCCCCGACGACCTCTCGCCGGCCTGGCTCCCCGACGGGCGCTCGCTCCTCTTCTCCTCGGACCGCAGCGGCCGCCGGTCGGTCTTCCGCATCTCCTTCCTCGGCGGGAGCCCGAGCCTCGTCGTGGAGGACGCCGCGGAGCCGGCCGTCAGCGACGACGGGACCCTCCTCGCCTTCACCCGCACCGTCGGGAGCGGCCGATACCGGCGGATCTGGGTCGCGTCGTTCACAGACCCCGACGGCGCGCGGGCGATCACGACGGACGGGGACGGCCTCTGGGACCACGCCCGGCCCACGCTCTCCCCCGACGGCCGAAGGCTCTGCTACGCCGACTTCCGGAACCTCTGGATCGTCGACCTCCACGGCGGTGAGCCTCGCCCGCTCACCTCCGACGACGCGTTCGACACCGAACCCCGGTTTTCGCCCGACGGACGGCACGTCTACTTCACCTCCCGCCGCGGGGACGTCGTCGCGATCTGGGCCGTCCCGGCCGACGGGGGAGAGCCCATTCGAATCACCGGCGAGGCGGCCTCGGAGACTCATCCCTCGTTCTCGCGTGATGGGAGGGTCCTCGTCACCGCGACGCGCGGGAGGGATTCCGACGTCGCCGTCCTCGACCGCGTCGCGAAGACCGTCGCGAGGATCTCGAGCACTCTGAGCGAGGAGACGCCCGTCCTCGAGCCGGACGGCCGGGCCGTCTACTTCACCTCCAACCGGGCCGGCCGCTCGAACCTCTGGAAGCAGCCGCTCCAGGCCGGCCGACCCGTCGGACCGGCGACCCGCCTCACCTCTTTCGACGCCGGGGGCCCGGCGACGCCGTCGATCTCGCGGGACGGCCGGTTCGTCGCGTTCTTCCGGGCCCTCTCCGGGAACCGCGACATCTGGATCCTCCCGACGGCCGGCGGCAGCGCCCGGCCTCTCGTCGGCGGTCCCGGCCGCGAGTTCCACCCGGCCCTCTCGCCCGACGCGGGAAAGCTCGTCTTCGTCTCCTCGCGAGGCGGCGTCGAGCATCTATACGCCGTCCCTCTCCGCGACGGCGCCGCCGAAGGCGCGCCGCGGCCGATCACCTCCGGCACGTCGGCCGACGCCTTCCCGTCCCTCTCCCCGGACGGCTCGCGGATCGCGTTCCTCCGGGAGGGAGAGATCCACCTCGTCGACGCCGAGGGGCGTGGCGAGCCCCGGCGCCTGACGCACGACGCCCGCCCCAACCATTTCGCCTGGGACGCCGGGGGGAATGCGCTCGTCGTCGCCGGGCGCTTCTCGGGGCGCAGGCTCGTCCTCCGCCGCGTCCGGCTCGACGGCGGGATCGAGCCGATCGAGCCGGCGGTCGAGCTCGGCGGGGAGCTCTCCTCCGGCTACCTCTCCGTGAGCGCCGACGGCCGCTTCGTCGCCGTCCAGGTCGGCCGGCTGGAGGCCGACGTCTGGGTCCGGGCTCCTTTCACGGGCGGACCGTGACCGATGAACGGGCGCCGGGGCCGCCTCCGGCGCTCCCTCGACCGCGCGCAGACGACGAAAGGAGACCGGAATGCCCACGACGCTCGTCCACCGCCTCGAGCTGATGAGGCTCCTCTACCGCTTCAAGGGGCTCGTCGAGTGGGAGCTCGAGAAGCTCGCCGCGCTCGACACCAGGACGATCTCCCTCGAGCTCGAGCCTCCGGCCTTCGCGGTACGGAAGCCCGAGCGGAAGCCACCTCCGATCGCGACGGGGACGGAGCCCGCGGCGGAGGCGCCGGCGGTCTCCGAGACTCCTTCCATTCCGGGAGCCGACGCGCCGGACGGATCGCTCGCCGACCTCTCACGCCCGGCCGGAGCGCCGTCGCACCCGTTGCAGAAGACGAAGGACCCCACGAACCTCGAGAGCTGCTGCCGATCGGCCGGCCTTCCGACCGGCGACTACGCGGAGCTCGTCGACGCGGCGACCCCGTACGTCCGGGCGCTCGCGGAGGAGTGACGCGCATCGACGATCGCGCCGTCCGGCCGCTCGTCCCGGGCCCGCGCGCCGTGACGCTCCTGCTCACGACGCGGTGCAACCTCTCGTGCGCCTACTGCCCGCAGCGGCGCGGCGCGCCCCGCGAGATGGACGCCGCCGCTCTCGAGGCCGCCGTCCGCCTCGTGGCCACGTCCGGCCACGCGCGACCAAAGCTCGTCCTCTTCGGCGGCGAGCCGCTCCTCGCGAAGGCGCTCGTCCGGAGGGTGCTGGCGCTCCTCGCGGCATCCGCGCGCCCGGGCCTCGCGCCCGACGTGCACGTCGTGACGAACGGCCTCCTCCTCGACGCAGAGACGGCCGCGTCCCTCGACGAGGCGGGCGTCACGATCGAGCTCTCCTGCGATGGCTTCGACGCCGCGCAGGAGCGCCGCGGCGCCGGCACCGGCGCCGATCTCCGCTCCGTCTTCCTCCTCCTCGCGCGGAGCCGCCCTCGCCTCCTCGCGGAGCGGCTCGTCGCGCGCGTGACCGTCGACTCCGGGAACGTCGGCGCGCTCGGCCGATCGGTCGCGGAGCTCCGCGCGGCGGGAATCCGCGAGATCCGGGCCGCGCCGGTCCAGACGCCCGACCCGGGATGGAGCGAGGCCTCCGCGGACCTCCTCGACCGCGCCCTCAGCGAGATCGCCGCTCTCCCTCCGAACGGGAACGGGGACTCGACCTTCGATCCGCTCCGGCCTTCGGCGGGCCCTCGGAACCCGTTCGGCGTCGCCGCGTGCAGCCTCGGCGAGGCCGACGTCCTCTTCGTCGACGTCGACGGCCGCATCGCCCCGTGCGGAGCCTTCGCACCGTCCGTCCTGCCGTCACTCCCGCCCCTCGCGGAGGAGCTTCGGCAGCGGCTCGTCGGGCTGCGGGTGGACGACCCGGCGCTCGACACGCGTCTCGCGCTCCGCGCCGCGGGGAGGCAGAGCCTCCCGGCGCTCGTCGCCTCGGCGGCGCGTCGCTCTCCCCGCGGCCCCTGCGCCTCCTGCGAGGCGCTCGACGAGTGCGCCGTCTGCCCCGCCGCGATCGCCGGCGCGCCGGAGCAGGACCCGGACCTCGTCCCGGCGATCTGGTGCGACTGGAACCGCCGGACGGCCCGGCACCGCCGCGCGAGCCTCCGGAGCGCCGTCGAC
>JAKPXO010000316.1 GCA_029567505.1 Acidobacteriota bacterium | reverse complement strand
CCGATCGCCAGATACGTGAGGCCCCCCGTGTCGGTCGTGACGACGCGGAAGCGCGGGTCGCCCTTCGCGGCGGCGACCATGGCGGGAGCGGGGTCGGCGACGGCGATCGGAACGTCGCGCTCCATCAGCCGGAGGCCCTCGGCCGCGCTCGTGAAGCGCCGGAAGACGACCTCGTCGAGGTACGGGGCGGCGCGATGGGGCCGGTCGTTGCGGGTCAGGACGATCCGGTCCGGGGTCCGGGTCACGATCCGGTAGGGGCCGCTGCCGACGAAACTCTCGCCTTCCTTGCGGGCGACGAACAGCGCGGAAACGGAAAGGAGGAAGTCCTCCGGCGCCCGGAAGGTCCGGAAGCGGACCGTCCGCTCGTCGGCCACCTCGATCGCGCGGAGGTCGGCGAGCGAAGCGACCGAGCCGCGGGCGGTCCGAGAGGCGTGGGCGGCCCGGACGACCTCGCGGCTCGTCACCGGGCTGCGATCGTGGAAGGCGGCGCCTTCCGCGATCCGGAAGAGCCACGTGTCGGGCGCGGGGTTCGTCCAGCTCTCGGCCAGCGCGGGGCGGAACCCGGACTCGTGCTCGGCGACGAGCGGCTCGTAGACCGCCGAGTAGATGCTCCGCGAGACGAGCCGGGGGTCGGAGTACGGGTCGAGGGACTCCGGGAGGAACGGGACGAGGACCTCCACGATCCGCGGCGCGGGCCGTTCCCGGCAGGCGAAGGCCGAAAGGAGCACCGCGGCGAAGAGCGTCGCCGGGAGCCACGCTCCGGCGCGGCGCACGCGCGCGCCCTTCCCGTGGTCGGGGTCGCCGCTCGCGGTCGTCACTTCGAGGGGAGGAGCTCCTTCACGAGGTGGGCCGCGCCGTCCACCTCTTCCATCATCCAGAGCGCGTAGCGCAGGTCGACGTTCACGTTCCGGGACCTCTCCGGCCTCCAGCCGAAGTCCCCGGCCACGTTCTCCCAGACGCGGTCGAAGTTGAGGCCGACGACCTCGCCCTTTCCGTTCATGGTGGGGCTCCCGGAGTTGCCGCCGGTCGTGTCGCCGTCGGTGAGGAAGCCGACCGGGACGCTGCCGAGCGCCGGGTCGGCCCAGCGGCCGAAGCGGCCGGCACGCGCGGCCTGAAGGACCTTCTCGGGCGCGGCGAACGGCTCCTCTTCACGCGCCTTCTCGAGGACGCCGAGGAGGCTCGTGCGCGGCGTGTACGTCACGGCCTCGCGCGGCGAGTAGCCCTTCACCGAGGCGAACGAGACGCGGAGCGTCGAGTTCGCGTCGGGGTAGATCGCCTTCCCCTTCGATTTGCGGAGCCCCTCGAGCGCCGAGAGGTAGCGCGGGCGCCAGACGAGGAGCGCCCCGTTCGTCTCCTTCCGCTTCTGCCGGATCGCGGCGAGGTCGGCGTGGAGCGCGACGGCGAGCTTCACGTACGGGTCGGCGGAGGCGGAGAGCGCCGCGAGCGTCGCGTCGAGGTTCGCGAGCCGCGCCTTCTCGTCGGAGAGCGAGGTCGCCGAGTCCATCTCGGCGAGGCGCTTCTCGATCGCGTCGCGGCCGGCGTCGCTCCCGAACGCCGCGTCGAAGGCCTTGATCGGGGCGTCCTTCGACGCCGCCCGGGCCTTCTCGACGAGGTACGCGAGCGCCTTCCGGGTCGCGGCCGGCGCGAGGGAGAGTGTGCGGTCCTTCTCCTGCTGCCGGGCCCGCTCGAGGTCGCGCTCCTGGTAGCCCGGCTCGCGCTCGAGGTCCGGCTTGCGCCGCTCGTCGGCGCGGCGGACCGCGGAGAGGGCCGCGGAGAGGTGCGACGAGAGGCGCTCGATCTCCTCCAGGAAGAAGCGGCGCTCCTGCCCCTCGCGGTCGCGCGCGAGGACCTTCTCGAGCTCCGCAGGCGCGGCCGTCCACTCCGCCGGGAGGTCCTTGCGGGCGGCGAGGAACTCCTCGAGCTCCCTCGCCTCCTCCCGGGCGCGGGCGGCGACGCCGTTGCGGGCGAGCCCCTCGACCTGGCCGCGCGCGTTCGTCTCGCCGTTCCCGTACCCCTTGACGGCGCCGGCGATACGCAGGGCGGTGTCGGGGTCGCTCTTCCCCTCCGTCTGAAGGATCGCGATCAGGTCGGCGAACGTCCTCGAGCGGAGCGGGTAGAACCACGTCTCGAGGTTCTCGACGGCGGACGGAGTCAGGTAGCGCTGCGTCCGGCCGGGGTAGCCGGCGATCATCACGACGTCCCCCTCGGAGACGCCCTTCGCCGAGACGGGGAGCCACCGCTTCGGCCGGTAGGGGACGTTCGTAGGCGCGTGGGCGGCCGGCGATCCGTCGGGGGCGGCCCAGACGCGCAGGAGGGAGAAGTCTCCCGCGTGCCGCGGCCAGCGGAAGTTGTCGACCTCGCCGCCGAAGTCGCCGACGCCGCGGGGCGGGGCGTAGACGAGCCTCACGTCGCGGAACTCGATCTGCTCCATGAGGCGGTACGTCCGGCCGTCCTCGAACGCCGCCACGGCGCAGCGCCGGTCGGGCTGCTTCTCGCACTCGGCGACGATCTCGCTCCGGGCTCTCTCGACCGCCGCCTCGCGGGCGGCGTCGTCCTTCGCCCGCGCGAAGGCGCTCTTCGGCCCGCGAACCCGGTCGGTCACGTCGGCGAGGCGGGTCAGGATCCGGACCCGTCCGACGCCGCCGCGCGCCGGAACCTCCTCCGCGCGGCTCCGGGCGACGAAGCCGTCGCGAAGGTAGTTCTTCTCCGGGGTCGAGGCGAGCTGGATCGCGCCGAAGGCGCAGTGGTGGTTCGTCAGGAAGAGCCCTTCTTCCGAGACGAACGCGCCGGTGCAGCCGCCGAGGCCGAGGACGGCCGTCAGGAGCCCGCCCCCCTTCCCGTCCCAGAGGTCCGACGCTCCGAGCTCGAGACCGCGGGCGGCGAGCTCCGACCAGCGGGCCTCCCCGAGGGTGGCGAGAGCCTCCGGAGGCCACTGTCCTTCGTCGGCGAGGACCGTTCCCGGGAGGGCGAGGACGACGAGGAGCGAAAGGAGGAGGGGGGCGGTGCGAAGGCGCGGCGTCATGGCTTCTCGGCGGGCATCGTAGCCCGCCGGAGGACGCCGCGCCTCCCTCGTCGGCGCTACCTCGGCACTTCGGAGAGGAACGCCTTCATCGCCTCCCAGGAGCGGCGGTCGGCCTTCGCGTCGTACGCCGCCCCCTTCGCCGGGTCCGACCCCGCCGCCGGGTTCGTGAAGGAGTGGACCGCGCCCGCGTAGAAGACCATCTGCCAGTCGACTTTCGCCTCGTCCATCTCCTTCTGGAAGGCGGCGACCTCGGCCGGCGGAACGTACGGGTCGGCGGCGCCGTGGAGGACGAGGACGCGCCCCTTCACGTTCTTCGCGTCGGCGGCGTCCTTCGTCGCGAGGCCGCCGTGGAACGAGACGACGCCCGCGACCGGCGCTCCGCTCCGGGCCAGCTCGAGGACGGTCGTCCCGCCGAAGCAGTAGCCGATGGCGAAGAGGCGCGACGCGTCGGCGCGGGGGTCCTTCGCGAGCGTGTCGAGCGCGGCCCGGGCCCGCGACCGGAGGAGCGGGAGGTCCCCCTTGAAACGGCCGGCGAGCCGACCCGCCTCCGCGACGTCCTTTGCCCGTATCCCCTTCCCGTAGATGTCGGCCGCGAAGGCCACGTACCCGAGCGCGGCGAGCTGCCGGGCCCGTTCCTTCGCGTAGTCGCCGAGACCCATCCACTCGTGGACGACGACGACGCCGGGGCGCTTCCCCGTAACCGCGTCGTCCCAGGCGAGGAACCCTTCGCAGAGCTGGTCGCCGTCGACGTAGTCGACGGTCGCGGTCTTCACGGCGCCGGCGGCGGGGAGCGCCACGACGGCGAAGGCGGCGAGGGCGGAGAGAGAGAGGCAGACGGAGAGCGTGCGCATCACGGGGTCCTCCTCGGTTCGTGGTCTCGAACGGGGCGGGAAGATAGCCGATCGGCCGGACTTCGAGAAGGATTCGCGGAACGGTTGGACTTTCCCCGCCTGCCCCGTCGATCGGCAGGCCCGCGTGCTAGCATCCCACGATCAGAAATCCAATCTGAAGCCCGGTTCCCGACGAGGGCACCGCAGGTCCAGGGCGGCGATCCACTCCCGGCTCGTGAAGGGCGGACCGTATGTGGGGAATGAAGTCCGGACAGCGAGCGAGAAGCGCTGCTTTCAGCGGCTGCCGCCCCTGTGAGCTCGATCACGCTATGAGGGCCGGGCGACGAAACCGGCCCGGCAGGTCCATTCACTTTCGGCTCCCTTCAGGAGCCATTTTCAAAGGGAGGAAGGAACGATGAAGAAACTCGGGTTGGTTTTCGTCTTGCTGATGGTGGCGGTAATCGCCGCCCCGGCGGACGCCCAGGAGCAGACGGGCGTCCTCACTGGCCGCATCACGGCCGACGGGGGCGAGTCGCTCCCCGGCGTGTCGGTCGAGATCAAGGGGCCCAGCGGGACCCTCGTCTCCGTCACCGACGCGCGGGGCGACTACCGCTTCCCCCGCGTCAGCCCCGGCGTCTACACGGTCACGGCGCGTCTGCAGGGGTTCCAGACCTACGAGGCGTCCCGGGTCCCGGTGGCCCTCGGTGACCGCGCGATCCTGAACGTCACGCTCAAGATCAGCTCGGTCATGGAG
>JAKPXO010000293.1 GCA_029567505.1 Acidobacteriota bacterium | reverse complement strand
GTCCCGCCGCTCCTCCTCCAGCCGCTCGTCGAAAACGCGGTCCGCCACGGGGTCGCGACGCTCATCGAGGGGGGGACCGTGACGCTCCGGGTCGAGAAGGCGGGAGACGGCGTGAGGATCGCCGTCGAGAACCCGTATGACCCGGAGACCCCCGCCCCGACCGGGAGCGGCCTCGGCCTTTCGCTCGTCCGCCGCCGTCTCGCCGCCCTCTGGGGCCGCGCGGCCGAACTGGAGGAAGGGGGCGACGGGAAGCGGTTCCGCGTCGCCGTCGTCGTCCCGGCGGGGGCGCCGGAGGGGGCGTGAGCCTGCGCGTCGCGGTCGTCGACGACGAGGAGCTCGCGCGGGGGCTCGTCCTCGAGCACCTCGCGGCGCACCCCGACGTGACCGTGGTCGCCGAGTGCGCGAACGGACTCGAGGCGATCGAGGCCGTCGCGGCGCACGCGCCCGACCTCGTCTTCCTCGACGTCCAGATGCCCCGCCTGACCGGCTTCGAGACGCTCGAGCTGCTCGAGCCGCGTCCGGCCGTCGTCTTCGTCACGGCCTACGACCGCTGGGCGCTCCAGGCTTTCGAGGTCCACGCGGTCGACTACCTCCTGAAGCCCTTCTCGCGCGAGCGCTTCGACGCGGCGCTCGCGCGGGCCCGGGCGCTCCTCGGCGCCGGCGCGCGCGGCCCCGACCCGGCCCTCCTCGCGGCGGCGGCGCGTCCCGAAGGGCAGCCGCTCGAGCGCGTCGCGGTGCGCGAGGGGACGCGTGTGACGGTCCTTCCCGTCGAGGCGATCGACTGGGTCGGCGCCGAGGGGGACTACGTGAGGATCCGCTCCGGCGACCGGAGCCACCTGAAGCTCCAGGCGCTGGCCGACCTCGCGGCCCGCCTCCCGGCCGACCGCTTCGTCCGCGTCCACCGCTCCTGGGTCGTGAACGTCGCCCGTCTCGCCGCGCTCGAGGAGGGGCGCACGGCGGTGATGGCCGACGGCACGCGCCTCCCGGTCAGCCGGACGGGCGCGGCCCGTCTGAAGGAGCTCCTGCCGAAGGGCTGACGGCGAGGCGCAAAGCGCGGCGAACGGTTCAGCGCTCGTCGGCGCGCCGGATCCCCGGGGTCGAGGGCGAACCGTGCGACCCCTGCCTGCCTCGGTTTCACGAGCGTCTCGGGCGAGACGTCGAGCCGAACCCCGCAGCGCCTCGCGGCTCCGCGCTCGGCCTCCTCTCCCAAGGGGGACCCATCCTCCGCGCCTGGGTCCGTCGCGGTTCGAAGGTCACAGAAGGGCCGTTGTGGTGGACAATCCTCTGTCCCGCCGCGGGGGCCGGGCCCGAGGACGGCCCCGAGGTGGAGGCGACCACGGTTCCGGCGGTCGTGGCCGGGAGGACGGTCCGGTGCGGTCACCGGGAGTCCCGGAACGTGGAGGGTGAGAACGATGTCGCTGTCCCCGAGCATCCCGCCTCGGACGATCCGGGTCGGAGTCCTGTCCCGCCTCGCCTCGACGGATCCGCGGGAGATTCACGACCACGTCACGGGCCTCATCCTCATGCAGTCGTACGAGACGGCCTACTCCGCCCCTCCCGACGGCGGGCCGCCGAGACCGCTGCTCTTCGCGGAGCCGTTGCGGGCGGAGTCGGGCGGCCTCGTCCTCTCCGCGGCGATTCGTCCGGGGACGGTGTTCTCGGACGGGACACCGTGTACCGCGGCGGCCGTCGCGGCCGCCCTCTCCCGCGTGGGCGACCTCTCGGCCCGCGCGGAGATCCGGGCACGGGAGGATCGGGTCGAGTTCCGGCTCTCGTCTCGGGAGCCGAACTTCGCGACGCACCTGACACAGCCGTTCTGCGCCGTCGCCGTCGAGTCGAAGGGGCAGCTCGTCGGTACGGGGCCTTTCCTCGCGCCCGAGCCTCTGGACGGCTCTGACCCGACCCGGGCGGCGAAGCTCCTCCTCCGCCCGAACCCTCGCGCGGCCCGGCCGCCGGCGGCGGGGGGCATCCTCTTCGAGGTCTACCCGGACGCGGAGGCCCTCCTCGCGGCGGTCCACGCCGGGGAGGTCCACGTGACCTACGCGCTCACCTTCGCCCACCTGGCGAAGCTCCGGGGGGCCCCTGTCTTCCCGAAGACGCTCGAGGGGAGCAGCACCGCGATCCTCTTCCTGAACACGGAGAGCCCCGCGCTCGCGGATGCGCGCGTGCGACGCGCCCTCTGCGCGGCGATCAGCCGGACCGAGGTCGCGCGAGTCAGCTTCGGGCCGATCGGCCTCGGCTTCGCGGCGACCGGGATCCTTCCGCCGTTCCTGCGAAAGGAGGCGCCCGTCGGGACGGTCGACGGGAGCCCCGTCCAGGCCCGGCAGCTCCTGTCGGAGGCCGGTCTCGTCCCGCCGGGGCGGCTCCGGCTCGTCCTGACGTGGGGACCGAAGCCGTATCTCCCCGACCCGCAGGCGGCCGCGAAGACCGTCGTCGAGACGTTCCGCGCGGTCGGCACGGAGGTGGACGTCGTCCAGACTCAGGATCGCGCCGAGTACTTCGGGCACCTCGAGCGCGGGGACTACGACCTCCTCCTCGCCGGCTGGATCGCCGACACGACGATCGCGGCCGACTTCGCCGACTCGCTCCTCCGCTCCGACATGGTCCTCTCGAGGACGTCGTCGCGCTCCGCCGCGTACAACCTCTCTCGCTGGCGAGACCCGGCCACGGATCGCGCGCTCGAGGCGTTCCGGAGGAGTGAGGACCCGAAGGACCTCGTGCCGATCACGAGGACCGTCGAGGAGCAGGGGCTCCTCGTGCCTCTCCTCCACGGGAAGCTGATCGCCGTCTCGCACCGGGACGTCCGGAGGTTCCAGCCCTCGGCCCTGGGAAGATCCTCGCTGGCGGAGACGGAGCTCTGATGGAGACGCCAGCCCTCGTCCCGGTCCCGTGCCGGACTACACTTCCCGGGGGGCGGCGGGCCCAGCGGCTCCGTACCGGGAAGGGGACTCCTCGATGAGGTTGAAGAAGGTCCTGGTCGTCGACGACTCCGAGCTGGTCCACAAGATGCACGGCCTGGTGCTTCAGAGGTACCAGAGGTGCGAGGTCGTCCACACGTACGACGGGAGCCAGGCGCTCGAGGCGCTGAACCGGGAGCCGGACATCCAGCTCATCCTCCTCGACATCAACATGCCGGTGATGGACGGACTCCGATTCCTCGAGGTCCGGAAGCAGACGGGGCTCTTCACGGAGATCCCCGTCATCATCATCTCGACCGAGGGGAAAGAGGACGACACCGCGCGGGGGCTGGCCCTCGGGGCGGTCGGCTACGTCAGCAAGCCGTTCCGCCCGGCTCAGCTCCACGCGATCATCGACGGCCTGTTCGAGAGTCGGGGCGGCGCCGAGGCGTCGTGATCCGAGGCGCACCCGCGCCGCCACCGCGCGCAGGACGGTCCCAGTGACGGCGCCCGAGTTCCGCGAGATCCTCGACGACTACGTCTCGTCGAGCCGGGAGCTCCTGGAGAAGGCGGAGGAGTCGCTCCTCGCCGTCGAGAGCGCGGACGCGGCGCTGACGGTCGCCGGGCTCGCGGAGCTCAAGAGGCTCTTCCACACGCTCAAGGGGAACTCCGCGATGATGGGCTTCGACGCCGTGGCGAACGCGGCTCACGCGATGGAGGACGCCCTCGCCTGCTGCGGAACGGGAGACGCGTCCGCGGAGGAGGAAGTCGTCGCCCTCCTCCTCGCCGCGATCGGAAGGGTCTCGACGGCCTTCCGCGCCGGGGTGGTGCCGGAGACGTCGCCGCCCGACTGGGACGAGGTCCTCTCCGCGCTTTCGCGGGCCGGAGCGGCCGTCTCGGCGGCCGCCCCGGGAGGGCACGAGCCCGTCGGGGCGCCTGCCGCGGTCGACGAGGCGATCCGCGTCCTCGGTGCCCGCGCGCGTTCCCTCCGCGTGAGCCACGCGAGCCTCGAGCGCCTCCTCGAGCTGAGCGGGGAGCTCCACATCCTCCTCGCGTCCGCGACGGAGCGGGTCCGCCGCCTCGCGGCCCGGGACCCTTCGGACGAGGCCGCTGCGGCCTCCGAAGGGCTCGAGGCGCTCCGGCGAACGTTCGGCCTCCTCGAGCACGAAGTCTTCGCGACGCGCCTCGTCCCCGTCGGCACGGTCTTCTCGCGGTTCCGGCGCCTCGTGAGGGACCTTTCGCGCGAGCTCGGTAAGGAGGTCGACTTCGTCGTCCAGGGCGAGGAGACGACCTTCGACAAGTCGGTCGTCGACGAGCTCGGCGAGCCGCTCCTTCACCTCGTGCGCAACGCGCTCGACCACGGGGTCGAGACGCCCCAGGAGCGGGAGGCCCACGGCAAGCCGAGGCGGGCGACGCTCACGCTCGCGGCGCGACAGGTGTCGAGCCTCGCGGAGGTCGCGGTCCTCGACGACGGGGCCGGGATCGACCTCGCCCGGGTCCGCCGGACGGCCGCCGAGAAAGGGCTCCGGACGGCGGGAATGGAGGACGCCTCGCTCCTCGACCTCGTCTTCCTTCCCGCCTTCTCCACCCGTACGGGCGTGAGCGCGATCTCGGGCCGCGGCGTCGGCCTCGACGTCGTGAAGGCCTCGGTCGAGAGGCTCGGCGGGTCGGTGAGGGTCCGCTCGCGAGCGGGAGCCGGGACGGAGTTCCGCCTCACCTTCCCGCTCACGCTCGCCCAGACGAACGCCCTCCTCGTCTCCGTCGACGGCGAGACGTTCGCCCTCCCCGTGAGCTTCCTCGAGGAGACGGTACGCCTCGAGGAGGGGGAGCTCCACCGGGTCGCCTCCCACGGGGTCCTGCAGTTCCGCGATCGCATCGTCCCGGCGCTCGACGCCGGGGCGTTCCTCGGGACGGGGCGGACGTCGGAGGGACGCCGGAGGTTCGCGTCGGTGCTGTCGGGGGGAGGACGCCAGAAGGCCCTCCTCGTCGACCATCCCCTCGAGACGGTCCGGATCGTGGTGAAGCCGCTCGACGAGTCGCTCGGCCGGCCCCTCGGAATCGCGGGCGCGACGCTCCTCGGAGACGGGCGGGTCGTCATGATCCTCGACGCGATCGGCCTCCTGGACGCGCACCTCGACGAGCTGCGGACCGCCGCCGGAAGGGAGCTCTGAAGATGGCCGAGTTACCCGGGATTCCCGCCGGGCCGCCAACCGAGACGTCCCGGGCCGACGGCTCCGTGGACCTCCTCGCCTTCGCGGACTGGGTCTCGTCCGAGCAGAAGGCCCGGGGCGTCGTCGAGGTGGAGGCGGAGCGAACCTACGTCGCGTTCGTCCTCGACCGCGAGGAGTTCGGCCTTCCGGTCGAGAGCGTCCGGGAGGTGATCCGCGTCGGCGAGCTGACCCGGGTGCCGCAGGCGCCGCCGCACATCCGGGGCGTCACGAACGTCCGCGGGAGCATCCTGCCCGTCGTGGAGATCCGGACCCGGATCGGTCTCGCCCCGCTCGAGCCGGGTCCGGTGGCCCGGGTCGTCGTCCTCGAGGTCGGAGATCGGGCGCTCGGTCTCCTCGTCGACCGGGTCACGCGCGTCGTCAAGCTGAGGCTCGCCGAGATCGAGCCGCCGCCCGCGGAGGTCGTGACGGCGCGGACGGACTACGTCGTCGGGGTCGCGAAGCGGCCCGAGGGGCTGCTCATCCTTCTCGACCCGGGGCGGACCCTCGTCGTGAAGGGGGAGGCGGCCACCATGGAGCGGGAGGAGAAGGTATGAAGAGATTCCGGGGCTTCGGGAGCCTCCGTGCACGCCTCGTCGTCTGGTTCCTGCTCGCGGTCGTGCCGCTCGCCGGCTTCGGGGTCTTCAGCCTCTACGCGGGGCGGGCCTCGATGCGGGAGCTCGTCGGGGCGGACTTCCGGGACCGGGCCTTCTCGACCGCCGACAAGATCTCCCGGAACCTCTTCGAGAGGTACATCGACATCGTCGACCGGTCCCAGAGCGCGAGCCTCATCTCGACGAAGTCGACCCCCGAGCAGAAGAGCGCCGTCCTCGCGCGGTTCGTCGAGACGCGTCTCCCGGTCTACTCCTCGATCGTCCTGGCGAACACCGAGGGCCGCGTCATCGCCGCGTCCCGCCCGGACCTCGTCGGGATGGACGAGTCGCAGGCCGAGTGGTTCGTCGAGGGGCAGAGCGGTGAGCCGTTCTTCTCGCCGAGCGTCCACCGGGACCCGACGGTGGGAGGAGCGACGGTCGCGTTCTCGATGCTCGTCAAGGAGCCGGGGAGCGAGAGACCTCTCGGCGTCGTCTGCGCCCGGGTCGACTACGGCGCCCTCTTCACGGAGAACCTCGTGAAGAAGGAGACCTTCGGGAAGACGGGCGAGATCCTCGTCGTCGACCGGAAGAGCGGGCTCGTCCTCTGCTCGAAGGACGCCGGGGCGGTCCTCGAGGCCCGGTTCTCGGAGCATGACGCCTTCAAGCTGGCGCAGAAGTCGCCGCAGGGCTTCACGACGGAAACGGACTCCGCCACGGGGAGGAGGTACGCGATCGGGTGGGCGTCGGAGCAGGGATTCTCGACGTTCCCCGGTCAGAGGGTCCTCGTCTTCGTGAGGCAGGAGACCTCGGAGGCGTTCCGCTCCGTGACCGAGCTCGCCGTGACCTTCCTCGTCGCCCTCGTGATCGCGGCGGCCGCGGTCGTTTTCCTCGCGCTCCGGGTGTCGAAGGCGGTTTCCAGGCCGATCCTCTCCCTCGTCGGCGTCGCCGAGGGGATCGCACGCGGCGAGCTCGCAGAGGTGCCGATGCGGGAGCGCGAGGACGAGATCGGGAGGCTCTCCCGCGCGATGCGGGGGATGGTCGAGTACCTCCGCGAGATGGCTCGGGCGGCGGACCGGCTCGCGGACGGCGACCTGCGGGGCGCCCCGACGGTCCACGGCGAAGGCGACACCTTCGGCCGCGCGTTCGTGAGGATGGTGACGACGCTGAGGGAGCTCCTTTCCCGCCTCCGGGACGCCTCCCAGCAGGTCGCGATCTCGGCCGAGGAGATCTCCGCCTCCGCCTCGTCCATCCAGCGCGGCGCGGAGTCCCAGGCCGCGTCCTCGGACGAGACCTCCTCGACGCTCGTGGAGATGGCGGCCCAGATCAGCGCCGTCGCGCAGAACACCCAGGCCCTGGCCGCGAACGTCGAGGAGACGGCCGCGGCGATCCAGGAGATGGGGATGCTCGTCCAGACGACCGCGAAGAACTCGGAGGTCCTCCTCCAGGCCGTCGACGAGACGACGCGGACGCTCCAGGAGATCCACGGGACGATCCAGACGGTCGACGACCGTGTCCGGGCCGTCGACGAGGTCTCGCGGGGCGCCGTCGCCGAGGCGAACGAGGGTGGAAGCGTGCTCCAGGGGACGATC
>JAKPXO010000268.1 GCA_029567505.1 Acidobacteriota bacterium | reverse complement strand
ACGACGTCCGCCTTCGGGAGCGTCGCGTAGTCGGCGAGCCTTCCGTACGGGTCGACGTGGAAGACCTTGCCTCCGAAGCGGAAGAAGAGGCTGCCGTGCCCGACGAACGCGACCTCGAGCGGGCCGGCCGAGGTGGGGATCACGTCCTTCTCGAGGCCGGGCCCAGCCGCGAGCGCGACCCCGGCGAGCGGCGCGAGCGCGGCGAGAAGGAGCAGCCCGGAGACGAGGTTCGTCCGTCCGTCCATCGGAGCCTCCTCGCGGCCGGGTCGTCGCCGGCCGCGCGCCGCGATCGTGATACGGATCGGCCCGCGCGTCGAGGGTGGGGTCGGGAGGCCGCGCCTCGTCGGGTCGACCGATCGCCGGCGACGCACGCGCGTTCAGCGCGCGAGTCGCCGGCGCAGCGCGCAGGCCAGGATCCCGATCCAGGGGATCGAGACGAGGGCGTTCCCGCGCTGCCAGAGGCCGACGTTCGTGCGAGTGACGAGCCCCCCGACGCCCATCATCACGGCGAACAGCGCCGTCATCGCGAGGAAGACGACGAGAAGGAAGAGCCTGAGCCGGCCGGCGTCGGGCGCGCGGCGCAGCCCCCAGAGCAGGAGGAGCGGCGCCACCTGGAGGCCGAGTCCAAGGCCGAACCCGCCGTGGCGCGGGTCCGGCATCGGGAAGGAGCCGCCGAGCACCATCGCGACCCCCCAGAGGGAGACCGCGAGCCCCGAGAGGACGGCCCGCACGCGGTCGCTCCCCAGGCGGCGAAGCGCCACGCCGAAGCCGGGACCGGCGAGGAGCGCGGCGACTCCCGCGGCGACGATGCCGGAGTTGAAGATCCAGGGGTGGGGCGCCTCCGCCGCGCCGAGCTCGCTCGCATAGCGCGTCACGTGGCTGTAGCCCGGGTAGAGCGCGGAGCCGAGGACGAGGGCCAGGAGGTAGAGGATCGGCACCGCGATCCCGAAGCTCAGGAGGTGGCGAGGGGAGCGCATCGACGTCCCTTCCTTTCGTGTCGTCGCGGCACGAAACGGAAGCCGGGGGGAGTCGGTTCGTGGGAGGAGGCGCCCGGAGCGGCCCCTCACCGGGAGTCGTGGCTCGGCGGGGCCGGCGAACCCGACGTGACGGGCGTCAGCCCGGCCGGCGGGTGCCCTGCAGCGGATGCCGCCACCGAAGGCCCGGAAACCGCGCGAAGTCGCGGTCGGTCGTCACCCATTCGCATCCCGACTCGACCGCAAGCGCCGCGAGCCAGGCGTCCGGGACGAGGTTTCCCCGCACGCCGCACTCCCGGCAGAGGCGCGTGAAGATTTCCCAGTGCCTCGGGCCCGGCACGATCTCGACGGCATTGGCGCGGTCGCGGACCTCGTGGACGAAGGCGAGCGCGCTCTCGAGCGGCGTCGGCTCGCGGAAGACGTTCGGGTGCGTGACGACGCGCAGGAAGCCGCTCAGGACGAGGTCGGAGACCCCGTAGGCGGAGTCCGCCCCGAGGGTCGCCTCCAGCCACTTCCGGTACTTCGTGTGGTCGGGGGCGTCGCGGCGGTGGGCGTGGACGAGGACGTTAACGTCGAACAGGAGCACGCGGCTCCTCCATGACGTCGAGGAGCGCCGCGCTGTCGTCCAGGTCGACGCCGGGCCGGGGCCCCTTTCCGCCGAAAGTCGTCAGCCGCACCGGTGAGGCCTTCTTCCCGGTGCGTTTGCCCGCTAGGGACTCCCGGAGCGCGTCCTCGATCACCCCGGTCAGGGTCGTTCCCGTCTCGAGGGCCCGGCGACGCGCCTGGTCCAGCAGGGGATCGGGGAGGTGGATCGTCGTCCTCATGCATCAAAGCATATCAAGTAGGCATCACGATGCATCAACGGAAATCGTGGCTCGGCGGCGCCGGCGGACGGTGCCTCGGGTACGGCGGCGAAACGGGCTTCCTCAGCTCGGGGATCGGCTCCTCGAGGCTCATCCGCTCGAAGCGCTCGGCGCGGATCGAGAGCGTGCCGTCCTTCTTCTGGAGGCGCCCTTCGACGACGAGGGCGGGGGAGCCGACGACGAGGGAGCGGTTCTCTCTGAAGAGGTCGGGGCGGAGGATCGCCTGGCACATCCCGGTCTCGTCCTCGAGGGAGAGGAAGACGAAGCCCTTCGCCGTGCCGGGCCGCTGCCTCACGACGATGACGCCGGCCGTTCTCACGACTGAACCGTCGGGGGCCTTCGCGAGCTCAGCCGCGGAGAGGACGCCCTCGCGCCGGAGCTGCGGGCGGAAGTGGGCGATCAGGTGCGGGCCGGCGGTCAGCTCGGTCGTCTGGTAGTCGGAGACGGTCTCCTCGAAACGGCTCATCTCGGGGAGAGGCGAGGCGACGTCGTCCTCGAGGGCGTCGTAGAGAGGCCCCCTATCGCGCGCGGCCGAGGCGGCCTGCCAGAGGGCGGTCCGGCGGGAAAGGCCCCGCTCGCCCGTGGCCGCGTCCGGGAGCGTCGCGAAGGCGCCGGCGTGGGCGAGCGCCTGGAGCTCGTCCTCGCGGAGAGCCGCGCGGCGAGCGAGGTCCTTCACCCCGGCGAAAGGGGCGCGCGCGGCCTCGCGTTCGATCGCGTCGGCGCAGGAGGCGCGCAGGCCGCGCACGTAGCGCATCCCGAGCCGCACGGCGAGGCTCGGCGTGACGACGGCGGGCGAGGGGCGCGGGAGGTGCTTCGGCCACGGGCCGCGGAGGCGCTCCACGCGGCAGAGGCGGCCGGAGCGCGTGACGTCGATGGGGAGGACCTCCGTCCCGTGGTGCTGCGCGTCCTTGACGAGCGTCGCCGGGTGGTAGAAGCCCATCGGCCAGGCGTTGAGGAGGCCGGCGAGGAAGGCCGCGGGGTGATGGACCTTCAGCCAGCCGCTGGCCCAGGCGATGAGGGCGAAGCTCGCGGCGTGCGACTCGGGGAAGCCGTAGAGCGCGAACGACGTGATCGACCTGACGATCTGCTCCTGCGCCTCGCCGACGATGCCGCGCTCGGTCATCCCGGCCCGCAGGCGCCCCTCGATGACCGCCATCCGCTCGCTCGAGCGCTTGAAGCCCATCGCGCGGCGCAGCTCCTCGGCCTCGCCGCCGCTGAAGCCGGCCGCGACCATGGCGATCTTCAGGAGCTGCTCCTGGAAGAGCGGGACGCCGAGCGTCCGCTTGAGGATCGGCTCGAGCGAGGGGTGCGGGTACTCGACCGGGATCCGCCCCTGCCGCCGGTCGAAGAAGGGGTGGACCATGCCCCCCTGGATCGGCCCGGGCCGGATGATCGCGACCTGGACGACGAGGTCGTAGAAGCAGCGCGGGGCGTTGCGGGGGAGCGAGGCCATCTGCGCGCGGCTCTCGACTTGGAAGAGGCCGACGGTGTCGGCCCTGTTGAGGATCTCGTAGACGGCCGGGTCGTCGTGCGGGAGGTGCGCGAGGTCGACGTGCACCCCTTCGGCCGACCGGATCGTCGGGACCATCTCGGCGATGGCCCCGAGCATCCCGAGGCCGAGGAGGTCGATCTTGATGATGCCGAGGTCGGCGCAGTCGTCCTTGTCCCACTGGATGACGACGCGCCCCGGCATCGCGGCGGGCTCGAGCGGGACGACCTCGTCGAGCCGCCCTCCCGCGACGACCATCCCGCCCGAGTGCTGCCCGAGGTGCCGCGGGAGGTTCTGGATGCGGCGGAAGAGGGAGCCGAAGTGCCGGAGCCTCACATCGTCGGGGTCGAAGCCCGCGGCGCGCATCTCCTCGGCCATCTTCTCGGGGAGGGGCGGCGGACCCGCCGTGTTTGAATAGGGCCCGTCCTCGGCGAAGGCCGCGGCGCGCGAGGCGGCCGCCTCCTTCGGGTCGCCGTCGCCCGCCTCGCGAGCCGTGAGCGACCCCGCGGCGTCGCGGTATTCACCGAAGCTCCAGGTCGCGAGCCTCTTCGCGAGCGCGTCGACCTGCTCCGTCGAGAAGCCGAGTGCCTTGGCCGTCTCGCGCGCGGCGGAGCGGTCGCGGTAGGTGATGCAGTTCGCGGTCATCGCGGCGCCGTGGACGCCGTACGTCGCGTAGACGTGCTGGATCACCTTCTCGCGCGCGTCGCCCGAGGGGAGGTCGAGGTCGATGTCAGGCCACTCGCCCCGCTCCTCCGAGAGGAAGCGCTCGAAAAGGAGCTCCATCTTCACCGGGTCGACCGCGGTGATCGAGAGGGCGTAGCAGACGGCGCTGTTCGCGGCCGAGCCGCGCCCCTGGACGAGGATGTTCTCGCGCCGGCAGAACTCGACGACGTCGTGGACGACGAGGAAGTAGCCCGCGAGGTCGAGCTTCTCGATCAGGTCGAGCTCGCGCTTGAGCTGGTCCTGCGCCTTCGCCGTCAGCGGCTGGAAGCGCGACCGCGCCCCCTCCCAGGTTTTCTGCCTCAGCCACGAGGAGGGCGTCTCGCCCGGCGGGACCTTCGCGTCGGGGAAGCGGTAGCCGAGGTCGGCGAGCGTGAACGCGAGGCGGTCGGCGAGGTCGGCCGCGCCGCCGACGGCGGCGGGGAGGTCGGCGAAGAGGGCGGCCATCTCCTCGGGCCCCTTGAGGTGCCGCTCCGAGCCCGCCTCGAGGAGGCGCCCGGCGGAATCGACCGTCGTGTGGTTCCGGATGCAGGTGAGGACGTCGAAGAGGTCCTTGTCGCGGCGGCGCGCGTAGCGGGTGCCGTTCGTCGCGACGAGGGGAAGCCTCTCTGCGCGGGCGAGGTCGAGGAGGACGGCGTTCCGCGCCTCCTCGTCGCGCACGTGGTGCCGCTGCAGCTCGACGTGGAGGCGGCCCGGGAAGATCGCCGCGAGGCGCTGAAGGAGCTTGCCCGCGGCCTCGGCCCCGACCCGCTCGAGGGCGCGCAGGACGGGCCCCTCGATCCCTCCCGAGAGGACGTGGAGCCCCTCGGCGTGCGCGGCCACGTCGGACCACGAGGCTGCGGCCTGCCCCTTCGGCTTGCCGAGCGCGGCGGCGGTCAGGAGGCGGCTGAGGTTGCGATAGCCCGTTCGGCTCTCGGCGAGGAGCGTGACGCGCGCGGGCGGCAGGCCCGGCGGGGGAGGAGGCGGGACGAGGCCGAGCGGCCCGCGGAGGTCCTTCGGGAGGGCCGCCTCGTCGAGGACGACCTCGGCCCCGACGATCGCCTTCAGGCCCGCGGCCCGTGCGGCCTTGAAGAAACGGGGCGCGCCGGAGACGCCGTTGCGGTCGACGAGGGCGACGGCGGGGAGGCCGAGCGCGGCGGCCCGCTCGACGAGCGTCTCGGGCTCCGAGGCCCCCTCGAGGAATGAGAAGGCCGAGGCGCAACGCAGCTCGGCCCATCGGACCCTTGACGCGGCGGAGGGATGCCCGAAGCGGCGCTTCCGCAGCTCCTCCTTCCGCGCGCCGGGAGAGACGATCTTCCGCGCGTCGCCCGGCATGAACATGTCGCGGGCGGGGGGGGCGATCTCGCCCATTGGCGTAAATTAGACGCAAGTGTCGCGAGAATCAAGCCCGCGGCTCGAAGGAGCTTCGTCCGTCGGCGCCCGAGGCCGTGTCGAAGCCGCGCGGCGCGCCCGTCGCGCGTTCCGGTGAGCCGGCTCACGGCGATGCCCTTTGACGACGCCGTTCCTTTGACCCGACCTGTTTCGGACCCTATATTCCCGCGGCAAGCAGAAACGGATCAGCTCTCGAATCCGGGCCGGATGCCCGGGAGGACGGATGATGGGCGAGTATCTCCAGCAGCAGCGCAAGCTCCGGGTGACGACGCCGCTCGGCGAGAACGAGCTCCTCCTGAAGGGTTTCAAGGGGGAGGAGGGAATCTCGAGGCTCTTCTCATACCGCCTGGAGATGATCGCGGAGAACAAGACGAAGGTGGCGTTCGACGCTGTACTGGGGCAGAAGGTGACCGTTCACCTGCAGCTGCCCGACGAGAGCGAGACCCACCTGAACGGGCTCTGCGTGAGGCTCGCGCAGGGGGAGCGGGACGAGAAGTTCACGCTCTACGAGGCGGAGCTGGTGCCGGACGTCTGGAGGCTGACCCGGAAGGCGCAGAGCCGGATCTTCCAGAGGATGACGGTGCCGGAGATCCTGAAGAAGGTCTTCACCGGCTTCGACGCGGACTGGCAGCTGACCGGGAAGTACGAGCCGCGGGACTACTGCGCGCAGTACCGGGAGACGGACTTCAGCTTCGGGTCCCGCCTGATGGAGGAGGAGGGGATCTACTACTTCTTCGAGCACTCCGACGGGAGCCACAAGATGATCGTCTCGGACAACCCGCTCGAGCATCCGACCGTCGCGGGCGAGAGCCGGATCACGTACGAGGAGCTCGAAGGGGGGACGCGGGAGGACAACCGGATCTGGGGCTGGAAGAAGGAGCAGGAGATCCGGCCCGGCAAGTACGTCCTCTGGGACCACAGCTTCGAGCTGCCGCACAAGCACCTCGAGGCCGAGACGCTCACGCTCGACAGCGTCCCGGTGGGGAAGGAGACGCACAAGCTGAAGGTCGCGGGCGTCGACGCGATGGAGCTCTACGACTACCCGGGCGAGTACGCGCAGCGCTTCGACGGGATCGGCCCCGCGGGCGGCGAGCAGCCCGCGGAGCTGCAGAAGATCTTTCGCGACAACCAGCGGACGGTCGAGCTGCGGATGGACGAGGAGACGTCGACGGCGGTCGTGCTGCGAGGCCGGAGCAACGTGAAGCACCTCCTCTCGGGATACAAGTTCACGCTGCAGCGGCACTTCAGCGGGGACGGCGACTACGTCGTGACGAGCCTGCGCCACGAGGCGACGTACGGCGCGGACTACCGGTCGGGGCAGGACGTGACGATGACGTACGAGAACACGTTCACGTGCATTCCCGCGGCGTTGCCGTTCCGGCCGGAGAGGAAGACGGCGAAGCCGGTCGTCCAGGGAAGCCAGACGGCGGTGGTCGTCGGGCCCTCGGGCGAGGAGATCTTCACGGACAAGTACGGCCGGGTGAAGGTCCAGTTCCACTGGGACCGCGAGGGGAAGAACGACGAGAACTCGTCGTGCTGGGTCCGCGTGGCGACGAGCTGGGCGGGGCGGAACTGGGGGGCGATCCGGATCCCGAGGATCGGGCAGGAGGTCGTCGTCGGCTTCCTGGAGGGCGACCCGGACCGGCCGATCGTCGTGGGCAGCGTCTACAACGCCGACCAGATGCCGCCCTGGGACCTGCCCGCGAACAAGACCCGCAGCGGCGTGAAGTCCCGGAGCTCGAAGGGGGGAGGCCCCGCGAACTTCAACGAGATCATGTTCGAGGACAAGAAGGGGGGCGAGCTCCTCAAGATCCACGCCGAGCGGAACCAGTCGATCTCGGTCGAGGCGGACGAGACGCACACCGTCGGCAACGACCGGACGAAGTCCGTCTCGAACAACGAGACGACGAGCATCGGCAACGACCGGACGGAGACCGTCACCAACAACGAGATGATCACGGTCGGCGTCAGCCGGACGATCATGGTCGGCGGGGCCGAGACCCGGACGATCGGCGGCGCCGAGACGATCGCGGTCGGGGGCCTCTACAAGCTGGCCATCGGCGGGGCCTGCTCCACGACCGTCGGCGGCGGCTCGACGACGAACGTCGGCGCCGACGCGTCGACGCAGGTGGGTGGGAGCGCGGCGACGACGGCGTCGAAGTCGGTCTCGATCACGGCGGGGAACGCCGTCCAGATCCAGTCGGGAAAGGCGGGGATCACGCTGAAGAAGGACGGCACGATCGTCATCAAGGGGAAGAACATCACGCTCGACGCGAGCGGGAAGATCAATATCAAGGCCGCGTCGTCCGTGACGATCAAGGGCTCCAAGATCCAGGAGAACTGAGCCGAGGGCTCGGAGCGCGAGGAGCGGCGGCACGATGGATCTCGTAAACCGGAGCCCGTTCGCGGCGGAGAGGGCGCTCGTCCTCGACGAGTCCGGCGCGGAGACGCTCGCCGTCCTCCTGAAGGCGTCGTTCGTCTGGGCGCCGCGGACCGGCCTCGCGCCGGCCCCCGAGCAGGTCCCCGTCCGCCTCGCCGACGAGCATCTCGGCGAGCCCGGGCGCTCCTCGGTCCTCCGCGCCTCGGACCTCTGCCCCGGCAAGCCGGGGTGCGACCTCGTCCTCCTCGGCAGCGCCGGACGCTCGCGCCCCGCGCCGCAGGTCGACGTTTCGTTCCGGGTCGGTGCGTGGGGCCGGGAGCTCCGCGTCTTCGGCGAGCGGCGCTGGAGCGGGTCTGCCGGAGTCCCCGACGCCTCGCCCTTCGAGTCGATCGACCTGACGTGGGAGAACGCGTTCGGCGGGCGCGACGAGGACGTCCCTCCCGGCGAGCCCTGGGAGGAGGAGCTGCGGAATCCCGTGGGGCGCGGCTTCCGCGCCCGGAAGTCGCGGAGGCCCGTGTCGGGCGACCTCCTGCCGAGCATCGAGGACCCCGCCGAGCCGATCCGCGGGCCTCTCGACCGGCCCGCGCCGGCCGGGGTCGGATTCGTGGCGCCGCACTGGGAGCCGCGACGCTCTCGGGCCGGGACCTACGACGAGGCGTGGCAGCGCGGCCGCGCGCCGCTCCCCCCGGAGGACTTCGACCCGCGGAGCCGGCAGCGCGGCGCGTCGGGGCTCGTCGCGCCGGAGGCCCCTGCGGCCGGCGCGCCCGTCGTCGTGACGGGCGTAAGGCCCCACGGCGAGGTCCGTTTCGCGCTTCCGCGGGTCGTCCCCTCGGGCGCGATCTACTTCCGGACGAAGAAGAGCGATCTTTCGTTCGCGCTCCAGACCGTCCTCTTCGACGCGAACGCCTCGCTCCTCGAGCTGACGTTCGGCGCGTACCAGAGCGTCCACGGGCAGACGCGCGACGTCGAGTGCGTCGCCGTCGAGGCGGAGGCGTCGTGAGCGCGGGAGCGCCGCGTTCCGGGGCCCGGGGCGGGATCGCGATCACGGGCCTCGGCGCCGTGACGGCCGTCGGGGCGACCCTCGACCAGACCGCGACGTCGCTGCAGGCCGGCGTCCAGCGGATGGTGGAGCGCCCGCTCGCCGGCGAAGGGGGGGAGCCTCCGGAAGAGGGGGGCGTCTACCTCGCCGCTTCGGCCGAGGCGCTCGCGGCGTCGCTCGGCTCGGCCGATCCGGTCGCCCTGGCCCTCGCGGCGCTCCGGGAGGCGTTCTGGGACGCCGGACTCTACGAGCCGGGCGACGTGGACGCGGCGTACCGCCGGATCGCGCTCTCCGTTCACCTCGCCCTGCCGTACGCCGAGGCGCCGGGCGCCGTCGCCGTCGACACGTTCGTCGAGGGCGCGGTCGCGGCGGGGCTCCTCGCGGAGGAGCCTGCCGTCGAGGTCGTACCGTTCCGAAACGGACATGCCGGGGCGCTCCTCGCCCTCGAGTCGGCTGCCGCGCGGCTCCAGGGCGGAGAGATCGACGTCGCCCTCGTGGGCGGTCTCGACGCCACGCTCGACCCCGCGCGGATCGCCGAGCTGAACCGGCTCTCGAAGCTCCGGACGGATCGCGCCGCGGGCGGGGCGGTCCCGGGCGAGGGGACCGCGTTCCTCGTCGTCGAGCGGCTCGCGGACGCGCGGCGGCGCGGCGCCCGGTTCGCGGCCGCCGTCGAGTCGGTGTCGCGGGACACCGAGACGGTCCCGCTCGACGGGACGCGACCGGGGCGCGCGGACGGGGCGACGCGCGCGGTCACGCGCGCGCTCGGCGCGGCGCCCTCGGCGCGCCGGGTCGAGGAGATCTGGTGCGACCTCAACGGCGAGCGCAGCCGGGCGCTGGAGTGGGGGTTCCTCGAGACGCGGGCCCTCTCGGCCCTCGGCGGGGCGCGCCGGCAGACGCCGGCGGCTTTCGCGGGCGACCTCGGGTCTTCTTCCGGCGCGCTCCTGCTGGCGCTCGCCGCGCACGCCCTTCGGACGCCTCGCGGGGCGGGCGGAGCGGCGCTCGTCTGCGGGGCCTCGGAGCGTGGCGAGCGGGCCGCGGCGGTCCTCGCGATTCCGCGGGCCGGCGGGGAAGGGTGACGGCGATGCCGACGACGACGGTCAACATGCTGACGGTGGTCCACAAGAAGAGCGGGGGCATCTCGACCGCCTTCCCCGATATCTGCAAGACGCCGACGCCGGCGGGCGGGACGCCCGTTCCGGTCCCTTACCCGAACATCGCGTTCTCGAAGGACACCGCGAACGGGAGCACCACCGTGAAGGTCGACGGGCAGTCGATCATGCTGCTCAAGTCGAACTTCTCGACGAGCACGGGCGACGAGCCCGGCTCCCTCGGCGGGATCATCTCGCAGATCGTCAAGGGGAAAGCCCAGCCCCTCACCGCCTCATTCGACGTCACGGTCGACGGCGACTTCGTCTTTCGCCTGTTCGACCTGATGCTCCAGAACGCGAACCCGCCGCCGAACACGCCGCCGGGAGTCCTGATCCAGGCTCCGCTCACCCCCTACATCCCGTGGCTGAACCCGCCGAAGTGGCAGGTGAGGTGGAGCAAGGGCGAGGCGAAGTGCGGCGACGAGGTCGACATCCTCGTCCAGGCGATGGGCGGGGACCCCGGCTACTACCTGAGCATGACCGTCGCCCGCGCTCCGCACGACCTTCCCGTGACCTACTTCGTCACGGCGATCTCGGGCGGGAGCGCGAAGATCCCCTGGGTCACGCTGACCGGCCCGTCACCGAAGAACAAGGTCCAGCTCGACATCTACGCCTTCGGCGCGGGCGAGTACGCGAAGTCGTCGAGCCCTCTGAAGATCGTCGTCCCCGAGGAGGTCCGCGAGGCGGGCTCCAAGAGGCGACGGACCGTCCCGAAAGTGACGCCTGTCCTCCAGCCGGACGGCACCTACACCTACACACAGGGGACCGGGCGCTGGGGCTGGGACTACGGCTACGACCTCGAGATCAAGGACGGCATCCTCAAGGTGACGGGGCGGATCAAGCTCGTCGCGCGCGGCGGCGCCGTCTTCGGCGCCCGGCACAAGCGGGGCTGGAAGGCCGAGATCGAAGCGATCTGGACCCGGAAGTGGCGCGAGCATCGGAAGAAGTGCAAGCGCGGCAAGGACTGCAAGTGCTGGGGGGGGTGCTGCCTCTTCCCGGTCGTGTTCGAGTGCCTCTTCGTCAGCTCGGGCGAGTTCGCGGAGGTGAACGTCTGGGCGGGCAACCCGGATACCTACGGGACCGATGCCTCGGGCGCCCACATCAAGTGGTGGAACTCCGGCAACTGGTTCATGGAGAGGTGCGGACACGAAGGGAACCAGGCGGGCGTGAGGGCCCACGAGTTCGGACACACCCTGGGCCTCTACGACGAGTACCGGAGAGGGGCGATCTTCGTGCCGACCGACGCGAGCGGCAACGTCACGGGGCCGCCCCCGAGAGCGAACGTCCCCGGGAGCCTCATGGGGCCGAACGGCCTCGGGATCAAGCGGAACCACCTCGACGAGTTCCACCAGTGGTTCCTCGGCAAGGCGAATGATGAGTACACGCGCGAGCGCCTCTGACCGCGCGGCGCGGCCCGCGCGCGGTCCGGCCCTCCGGCCGCGGGAGGTTCGAGATGGATGGAGCGCCGGGTCTCGGCGGATTGAGAGCGGCGAGCGTCCTCTTCGCGGCGGCGCTTGCCTGCTGCGCGGCGCCGCCGGCCCCGGCGGAGGGAAAGGCGGACTCGCCGATGGCTGAGAGCTGGGTCTTCTTCACGCGGAGCGTCGGCTCGGCCGGAACGCTCGGAGCGAGCTTCACCGCGGACGCGGCGCTCGTCCGGACGGACGCCTCCCTCCCGGGCATCCCCCGCATCGGGTTCTTTCGCCGGCCGGCGGAGGCGGGCGAGTTCAGCCGCCTCGCGACGTCGATCCGGGCGCTCGGCGCCCCGCGCGAGTCCGGCACGCACTTCCCGGGGGCGCCCCTCGTCTCGCTCGGAATCATGACGAACGGGAAGGCCGAGGTCGTTCACGAGCAGGAGGAGTCGGAGCTGAACCCGGCCGAGAAGCAGGTCTCCTCGAGCCTCGAGGCGACGGTCGAGAAGGTCCTCGAGCACCCGCACAAGGCGCTCGAAGCGTCGATCGAATGGGTCCGCGGGACGATCGAACCCGACGACGAGCTCGCGATCCTCGTCCGCGTCTCCAACCCGGGCCTCGCGCCCGTGCCGTTCGTCCACCCGGCGGGCCGCGAGGAGGGGGAGTCGGGCCTCGCCGTCGTCCTCGCTCGCGTCGGTCCCGACGGCGTCGCGGTCGAGGCGCGCGAGGTGACGTTCGAGGCGAGCGAGGTCTCGGAGATCGGAGCCGACGGGAAGCCGATCGCCGGGCCGTACACCGCGACCGTCGAGCTCGCTCCCGGGAAGGACCTCCGCCTCCGGGCCCGATCCCGCGTCCGCTTCGTCCCGGCGAGCTACCGCGCGTCCGCGCGGATCGACGTCGAGGCGCCGCCGGATTCCGACGAGAAGGCCGTCGCGGGGACGATCTCGGTCGAGCTGCCGGCCCTCGGGGTCGTGCGGCCCGGCGCGAAGAGAGGGAAGGACTGATGCCCGACACGAAGAAGCTCCTAGACGTGGTGACCTCCGCGAAGCCGGGCGTCCGCTTCGGCCGGGTCTCCGCACTCCTGGACGACGCGGTCCTCGTCTCCTGCGGCGAGGGGTCGGAGCTCGTCGCGTGCGACCTCCTCGATCTCGAGGCGGGTCGGTCGGACGCGCTCGCCGAGGGCGAGCGCGTCCTCGTCGTGGTGCCCGAGGGCGGGGAAGGCCGCGGCGTCGTCCTCGGCCGGGTCGACTCGCCGGCCGCGATCGCGGCGCGCCCGAAGGAAGCGCCGGACGAGCTCCTCCTCGAGGCGAAGAAGGGCCTGACGCTCCGCGTGGGAGAGGGCTCCATCACGCTGCGCGAGGACGGGAAAGTCCTCATCCGCGGCCGGGACCTCGTCTCGCACGCCCGAAGGCTCAACCGGATCCGCGGCGGCTCCGTCTCGATCAACTGAGGACGAGCCGGTGATCTCGTCGAAGGTCGTCCTGCTGCGCGACGTGCTCGAGGAGCACCTCGACGAGCTCCAGTTCCTCTGGCAGCTGCGTCGGGACGCCGTCCGCTCGCCGGAGCGGACCCGCGCCGACGTCGACCGGCTCGACGCGCGGATCCGGGCCCATGCGAACGGTCTCCTCGTCGCGCGGGGAGAGCTCGGCGAGCTCCTCGGGCCGTCCCTCGCCTCCGACGAGGCGCCCGCGGCGTTCGCCGCCGGCTTCGTCCTCCTCCGCACCGGGGAGGAAGGCGCGCGCGCCGTCCTCGATGCGTTTCGCGCGGCGGGGCCCGGTGGACGGGAAGGGCTCGCCGAGGCGCTCGCCTTCGGCGAGGCGCGATACGCCCGGGAGGAGCTGGCCTCGCTCGCGAGCTCGGACGACCCGTCGCTCGCCGTCGCGGCGGCGACCGCGCTCGCGCTCGGGAGAGGGGCGGCCCCGCCTGACGTGACGCGGCTCCTCGGCGAATCCGACCCCGCCGTCCGCGCGGCGGCGTGGCGGCTCGTGCCGTACCAGGCTCGCGCACCGCGCCCGGAGCTCCTGCGCAAGGGCCTCGACGATCCGGACCCGGGCGTCGCGCGCGAAGCGGCCGTGGCCGCGGCCTGGTTCCGCTCGCCGCTCGCGCTCGAGGCGAGCCGAGAGCGGGCGGCCGGTGCGAGAGACGACGCCGGCGAGTGGCTGCGCCTCCTCGCCGTCCTCGGCGAGGAGGGCGACGTCTCGGGCGTCCTCGCCGGCTCTGCGAAGGGCACGGCGGCGGGACGCGGCGCCTCGGGGCCGCGCGCCCTCGGGGCGCTCGGGCATCCCCGCGCCGTCGAGCTCCTCCTCGAGGCGATGGGAGACGAAGACCCGGCGCGCGCCGCGGCGGCCGGAGCCGCGTTCCGGAAGGTGACGGGATTCGACGCCGCGGGCGAGACGCGGGTCGCGCTCCGCCCGGACGGTCCCCCGCCGGACGACTTCGACGAGGAGTTCCTCGACGAAGTGACGCTCCCCGACGCGCAGCAGGCGCGCGCGTTCTGGGCCTCGGCCCGCGGGAAGCTCGCCGGAGGGAAGAGGTGGTACTACGGGGTCGACGTCGCCGCGGGCGTCCCCGCGGCCCTCCCGGCGTCGTTCGACATGGAGTCGTGCTTCGAAATCCGCCTGAGGGGTCGATTCACCGGGACGTTCACGGGAGACGCCGGCGAGCTTCTCCGGATGGCGCCGTAGCGGCGCGGGAGCCGTTCAGCTCCCGATGCCGCGGCGGCGGAGCGCGTCTTTCAGGCTGACGAGGACTCCCTGGGGGAGCTGCTCGTCCTCCCCGCCGTCCATCTCGACCGACTCCTTCTTGTACTTCCAGTGCGCCGCCCCGCCTCCCTCGGCAGCCTCGTGCATCGCCACGGTCCGGATCTGCACCTCGTAGACGAGGCCGCCCGGGGCCCGAATGCAGGTATGGAGGCTCTGGTAGCCGTTCTCCTTCGGCTCGGCGATGTAGTCCTTGAAGCGGAGGAGGAGCGGCTCGAAGCGGTGGTGGAGCGCCGAGAGGGCGAGATAGCACTCCTCCTCGGTCTCGAGCAGGATCCGGAAAGCGAAGATGTCGTGGATCTGCTCGATCGCGAGCCCCTTCGACTTCATCTTTCGCCAGATCCCGGCGACGTGCTTGACGCGATGCTGGAGCGCGCGGGGCTTCACGCCGGCCTCCGTGAGCGCCGCCTTCAGCTCCGCCTCCCGGTCCCGGATCCACTTGCGCCGGGAGGACGTGAGGCCGGCCGCGCTCCGCTGGACGTCCGCGAAGGCATCGGGCTCGAGGACCCGGAAGGCGGCGTCCTCGAGGCGCGACTTGAGGGCGCTCTCGCCGAGCTTCTGCGCCTCGTGGACGTCCCTCTCCCAGACCTCGTGCGCTACCGCCCGGGCCGCCGGGTCGGAAGACTGGCGCGTCTCGAGGTAGCGGCAGCGGGCCACGAGGTAGCGGCGGAGGATCCTCTTTCGGAAGGCCACCTCCTGAAGCGAGGCGCCGGCCGGCGCCCCGTCTCCCGCGGCGCGGGCCGGCGGCCCGGCGGGCGCCGCGGCCCGCAGGCCGGCGATCGTCCGCCGCTCCGCCTCGACGAGGCGTCGCACGGTCTCCTCGAGCTGGGTGCCGAGGTTGCGGAAGCGGTAGGCGAGCCAGCGCATCTCCCAGGCGCCGCGCGGGATCTCGAGCCCGCTCCAGTAGCCCTGCTCCATCTGGCGGACCCCTTCGAGGAGGCCCCGGAGCGGGCGCTCGATCAGGAAGAAGTACGCGAGGTAGAGCGAAACGAGGATGCAGCCCGCGCCGACCGCGAGCGTCAGGAGCCAGTGCTGCCAGAGCCGGCGGGACATCGAGCGGAACCGCGCCTCGTCCTGCGAGACCTGGAGCGAGCCGCTGCCGCCGGGGATGAGGCGCGAGCGCACGGGGACACGCGCCGTCGTGGCGTCGCTCGACGGGAGCGGCGCGGGGCCGGTGAAGGGCGTCGCGAAGACGCGGCCCTCGGCGTCGAAGAGGAGGACGCGGACGTCTCCGAAGCCGCTCGCGGCGTGCGCCGCCTGGAATCGGGTCAGCCGGTCCTGGATCGCGGCGAGGTCCGAAGCGTCCCCGACGTCGGCCGCGAGAGGGGCGAGCGTCATCGTCAGGAAGCGCATCCGCTCCTCGCGTCCCCGGTCGATCTCCCTCTTCTGGACGAACGCCGTCACGATTCCGAGGACGACGGTGACGATGACCGCCGTCGTCAGGCCCAATCGCCAGCCGAGCGGAACGCCCCTGGCCGGTACGCCGGAAAGGCTCAAAGCGACCTCGTCACGGCAAGGACCGTGCCCCTGATTCTCTCGTCACGCGCGCACCGGAGCAAGCGAGGCCGGCCGGACGCCCGAAGGATGCGCGCCGAACGGGCCGGCCTCCGGGGCGCGGCGGTGCCGGAACGGCTCAGGACGCCCGAAGCCCGGCCTGTTCGAGGATGGCGAGGATCTCCTCGCGCGGGGCCGCGCCGAGGGGGAGGAGGGGGCGCCGGGGCGCGCCCGCAGGGCGGCCGAGGATCTCCAGCGCCGCCTTGAGGCCGGGCACGCCGAAACGGCTCGTGACCGCGCGGGCCATCGGGAGGAGTCGCAGGTGGAGCGCCCTCGCTTCGTCCAGCCGCCCCGAGAGGAACGCCTGCCGCATCGCGACGCACTCGGCGGGGGCGACGTTCGCGGCGGCGAGGATCGAGCCGGTCGTCCCGACCGCGTAGCCGGGGAGGGCCGATCCGTAGTTCCCCGAGAAGACGTCGAACCGCTTCCCTCCGGGCGCGAGCCGGACGAGCTCGGCGAGCTTCCCGACGTCGCCCGAGCTGTCCTTCACGCCCGCCACGTTCGGGTGGCGCGCGATCCGCGCCACCGTGGCGGCGTCGACGTCGAGGCCGGTGTTCGCGGGGACGTTGTAGAGGAGGACCGGGACCGGGGAGACGTCGGCGACCGCCTCGAAGTGCGCCGCGAGCGCTTCGGGCGACATCGCTCCCCGGAAGAAGTGCGGCGTCACGACGAGAACGGCGTCGGCGCCGGCGCCGGCCGCGCGCTTCGTCGCCTCGATCGTCGCGCGCGTCGAAAGCCGGCCGGAGCCCGCCAGGAGGAATCGACCCGGGGCGGCGGCGCGCACCGTGGAGACGACCCTCTCGGCCTCGTCGTCGTCGAGGTGGACGGCCTCGCCGTTCGAGCCGAGGGCGAGGAAGCCCGCGAGCCCCGTGCCGGCCAGCTGCGTGACGAGCTCGACGAGGAGGCCGAGATCGAGGCCGCCGTCCTCGCGGAACGGAGTGGGGAGAGGCGGGATGATCCCTTCCATCGGCCGATCTTATCGGTCCGCGGCGCCTTCACGGGCCTCCGGAAGGGGCGGCCGTCGCGTCGCTTGGACGCCTCGCCGGGGCGGAGGAGAATCCGGCGCCATGAACGTCGTCGAGACGCCCCAGGCGCCGCGTCCCGCCGGGCACTACGCGCAGGCCGTCGTCCACGGCGGCCTCGTCTTCGTCTCCGGCCAGCTGCCTCACGACCCGTCGCGTCCGGGCGTCCCTCCGGGCGACGTCGAGGAGCAGACGGAGCGCGCGCTCCGCAACGTCGAGGCGATCCTCGTCGCCGCCGGGAGCGGCCTCGACCGGCTCCTTTCCGTGACGGTCTACGTCGCCGACGTGTCGCTCTGGCCGCGGGTGAACGCCGCCTACGCGCGCGTCCTCGGGGCGCACCGCCCGGCGCGCGCCGTCGTCCCGGTGAAGGAGCTCCACCACGGCTACCTCGTCGAGGTCCAGGCCGTGGCCGCGGTCCGGGAGCAGACGCGCGGGTGACGACGCCTTCGCCCGTCCTCCCGTGGGTCGCCTACGGCGTCTGTGCCGTCGTCTGGGGGAGCACCTACTTCGGGATCGCCCTCGCTCTCGAGTCGTTCCCCCCGAACGGCATGGTCGCGGTGCGCTTCAGCGTCGCCGCCCTCCTCTGCCTCGGGCTCGGCCGGCTCCGGAAGGAGCCGCTCCCTTCGCGCCGCGAGCTGCCGCACCTCGCCCTCGTCGGCCTCCTCCTCCTCGGCATCTGCAACGCCCTCGTCGTCTGGTCGGAGACGCGCCTCGGCTCGGGCGTGGCGGCCGTGCTCGCGGCGCTGACGCCCGCCTGGTTCGGCGTCTTCACGGCCCGGGAAGAGCCTCTCGGCGCGCGCGGGTGGACCGGGACGGCCCTCGGCCTCGCCGGCGTGACGCTCCTCGCCGCGCCCTGGTCCCAGAAAGGCATCGACCTCGGCGGCGTCGGGGCGCTCCTCCTGGCGAGCGCGCTCTGGGCTCTGGGAACCCTTCACCACCGCAGGCACGTGACCGGGGGAGGCGCGTTGACGAACTCGGGCCTCGAGATGCTCGCGGCGGCCGTCTACGGCGTCCTCCTCGCGCCGTTCACCGGGGGGTTCACGAGCGGGCCGGTCACGACGAAGGCCCTTCTCGCTGTCGGCTACCTCGCTCTTTTCGGCTCGTGCGTCGCCTACACGGCGCACCTCTACGTCTCGAGGGTCTGGAGCCCCGTGAGGGCCGGCAGCTACGCCTACCTGAACCCGGTCATCGCCGTCGTCCTCGGAACGGCGATCCTCGGGGAGGCGTTCGACGCGCGGATGGCCCTCGGGATGGCGGTGATCCTCGCGGGCGTGGCGCTCGTCCAGTACCGCTCCCGCGCCGCCTGACGGCGCGGGTCGTGGCCTCGCGGCCGGTTTGATTCCGGGTTGGGGCCGGTCCATCCTCCCCGCGCGGGAGGACTCTCCCGGAGGATGTCGCGATGCTCGTTTGCGGAACCAGCTCGAACGGTCGTGCGGAAGACGCGCGGCGCGATGTGAATGCTCCCGCCTCGCCGGGAGCTCGCCCTTCGGCGGCCGCCGCACGCGGACGCATTCCGCGCGCCGTCCGGTGGCGCGGCCTGCTGCTCGCGGGGAGCCTCCTGCTCGCTCCGTCCCTCCTGGCCGTCGGGCCCACGACCGACCCGCGGCAGTGGATGGTCGAGCTGGAGGGGGAGCCCGCCGTCGAGGTCTGGATCCGAGGACGCGCCGAGGGCTCGAGGTCGGCGCTCGCCGCGTCCGCGGCGTCGAGCCGCGTCGCCGAGCTCCGCGTCGCGCAGGCGCGCGTCGAGGAGCTCCTCACGGCGCCGGCGATCGGCGCCCGGGTCCAGTACCGCGTGACGCGCGCCTTCAACGGCCTCGCCGTCGTCGCCGACCCCTCCCGCGTCGAGGCGATCCGGGCGCTGCCGGGCGTGAAGTCGGTGAAGCCGCTCGTCCTCCACGCTCCGGCGAACGCGACGAGCGTCCCACACCTCGGGCTGCCGGCCGGCGTCTGGCAGGCCTTCGCGAACGCCGGCGACGACGTGAAGGTGGGCATCATCGACAGCGGCCTCGACTACCAGCACGCCCTGTTCGGAGGGAGCGGCCGCGAATCCGACTACAAGGCCAACGACCGGACGAAGGTCGACGACGGCTTCTTCCCGACCGCGCGCGTCGTCGGCGGCTGGGACTTCGCGGGGGACGCCTACGGCGGCGGGGGCGCGGCGACGCCCGACCCGGACCCGATGGACTGCGGCGGGCACGGCACGCACGTCGCGGGAAGCCTGGGCGGCTCCGGCGTCCGCGCCGACGGCACGGCGTTCGCGGGGCCGTTCGACGGCAGCGTCCCCTTCGGCTCGATGCGAATCGGCCCGGGAGTCGCGCCCCGGGCGAAGCTCTACGCGCTCCGCGTCTTCGGCTGCTCCGGCTCGACCGGCCTCACGACCCAGGCGGTCGACTGGGCGATGGACCCGAACGACGACGGCGACTTCTCCGACCACCTCGACGTCCTGAACCTCTCCCTCGGCTCCGAGTTCGGCTCGAAGGACGATTCGACCGCCATCGCCGTCGAGAACGCGGCGCGCGCGGGGATCGTCGTCGTCTGCTCGGCCGGCAACGCGGGCGACACCTATTTCGTCACCGGGAGCCCGGCCGCCGCCGACTCGGCCATCTCCGTCGCCGCGTCGGTCGATTCCGGGGTGACGGCGTCGTTCGTCGCGGTCCTGGCTCCGTCGACGCTCGCCGGCTCGATGGCGGCCGGAACGGCGTCGTTCGGGAGCACGCCAGCCGCGAACGGGACGATCGGGCCGCTCGTCGCGGCGGTCCCGGCGCGGGTCTGCAGCGCCGTCACGAACGGGGCCGAGCTGGCCGGGAAGATCGCTCTCGTCGACCGGGGAGACTGCTCCTTCGACGGGAAGGTGAAACGGGCGCAGGACGCGGGGGCGATCGGCGTCGTCATCGCGAGCAACGAGGACGCCGTCATCGGGATGGCGGTCGCCGACCCGGCGGTCGCCGACGCCGTGACGATCCCCTCCGTCCTCGTCTCGTCGTCGAACGGCAACCGCCTGAAGGCGGCGCTCGCCGAAGGGGTCACCGTCGCGCTTTACTCCGGCTCGGACACGCTCGGGTCGTTCTCCTCCCGGGGACCGCGGCTCGACGGCTCGCTCGCCGGCCCGAAGCCGGACATCGCGGCGCCGGGGGTGTCGATCACCTCCGCCGCGACGGGGATCGTCGCCGGCGTCGCCGGACCCGAGCTGAACGCCGGGAACCTCGCCGTGTCGATGTCCGGAACGTCGATGGCGGCCCCTCACCTGACGGGCGTGATGGCTCTCCTCCGGAAGCAGCGTCCCGGCTGGACGCCGGCCGAGCTGAAGGCCGCGGTGATGAACACGGCCGGCTTCGACGTGAGCCTCCTGCCGCCGGCGGGCTCGGCGCCGCAATACGGCCCGGCCCGCGTCGGCGCGGGGCGGGTCGACCCGGCTCGGGCGCTCGCGACCGAGGTGATCGTCTTCGACGACGAGCGCCCCTCCGTCGTGAGTCTCTCGGCGTTCCTCCAGGGGAGCACGCCGACGACGGTGACGCGTCGGCTGCGGATCCTGAACAAGGGTTCCGTGGCGGCGACGCTGACGCCGGGGTGGGCCGCGCCCGCCACGATCCCCGGTGTGCGCGTGGACGTCCCCGCCGCGCCGATCACCGTTCCGCCGGGAGGCTCGGCGACGTTCGACGTGAGCGTCGTCCTGGCCGACCCTTCGGCGGTGACGAACGCCCCCGACCCGACCCTCGAGCTCCGCCAGCCCAGCTTCGTTTCGCTTTCGAACCGATTCTGGATGACGGAGGCGAGCGGCCTCGTGACGCTCTCGGGAGCGCCGGCCGGAACGCTCCGCGTCCCGCTCCAGGTCGTCGTCCGCGGGCAGTCGGCGATGCGGGCGGCCTCGAGGGCGCTCGGCGCGCCCGCTGCGGGCGGCCCCTTCACGATCCCGCTCGCGGGGAGCGGCCTGAAGACGGGTCCGCTCCCGCCGGTGGACGCCGTCTCGACGGTGTCCGCGTTCGAGCTGCACCTCGATAGCCCCCGGTCGAGCCCGGAGGGAAGCGCGCGCGCCGTCGCGGACCTCGCCTTCGTCGGCGCCGCGACGTCGGCCCTCGCGGGGCGACTCGACTCCGGCGCGACCGTCTGGTTCGGGATCGCGACCTGGGCCGAGTGGCTGAGCCCGGCCGAGGTCCGGTTCGAGATCGAGGTCGACAGGAACGGCGACGGCATCGTCGACGCGACGGTGGAGACGATGGCGACGGGCGACGTGGCGAACCCGTCGGACCCGTCGCAGACGGTCGACCCGACGGACGTATGGGTCGCCCGCACGGCGCCGGCTCTCGGCGCGGGCGCGGCGAGCTACCGCTACCTGAACGTCGATCCCGCTTCCCGCGGCACGCACCTCTTCGCCTCCAACGTCGTCGTCCTGCCCGCCTCGGCCGGCGCGGACGGCCTCGGCCTGACGGCCGGGAACGCCCGCTTCCGCTATCGGGTGAAAGCCTCGACGTGGCGCAGCGGCACCGTCGAGGAGACCTCCTGGCTGACGTTCGACGCCGAGAAGCCGGGTTACTCGGTCCTCGCGGCCGACGGCACGCCGTTCTCCGACGACCTCCCGGGCTCCGCCCTCCCGGCGCGCTTCGACCCGGCGGCAGCGCAGGCGAACGGTGCCCTCGGCGTCCTCCTGCTTCACCACCACAACGCCTATGGAGCGCGCGCCGAGGTCCTGAGCGGGAGGAACAGCCCGCCGGCCGTCACGATCCTGGAGCCGGCGCCGGGCGCCGCGTTCGACGCGGCCGCGCCGGTCCGATTCCGCGCCTCTGGGACCGACGCCGACACGGGCGACACGCTCGGGTTCTCCTGGAGCCTGGGCGACGGAAGAACCGTCTCTGGCGCCGACGTCACGTCCGCGTTCGGGAGCGCCGGGCCGCGCGTCGTGACGGTGACCGCGACCGACGGCGCCGGCGCGACGGCCTCGGCGCAGGTGACGATCGAGGTCCGGGCCCCTCAGGCGCCGTCGGGGATCTCGAAGCTCGTCCCCGTCGTCCTCGACGTGAAGGGGGTCGGAGGCGCGCCGTTCACGACGGAGCTGACGCTCGTCTCGAGGTCGGCGACCGCCGCACGGGCGCTCCTCGCCTACACCGCCTCGGCGGGGTCCGGCTCCGGCTGGGCCGGAGTCGACCTGGGGCCCGGCGAGACGAAGGTCCTGCCGGACGCCATCGAGTTCCTCCGCGCCCAGGGCCTCGCAATTCCCGACGACGGCTCCAACCAGATCGGGACGCTCCGCGTGACGCTCCCCGGCGCGACGGAGCCGGCCGCCCTCTTCGTCGGCGGCCGGACCTCGACTCCCGGCGAGGGCGGAGCCTTCGGCCTCTTCTACGCGGACGCCGTCGCGTCGGCCGGGGAAGCGATCGTCGCGGGGCTTCAGCAGAACAGCGCGATGCGCTCGAACGTCGCCGTCGTGAACGCGGGACCGGAGCCGGTGAAGCTCCGCGTGAGGCTCGAAGGGGCGAGCGGGGAGGACCTGGGCGTCCTCGACGAGCCGACGCTCCCGGCGTGGGGCTGGAAGCAGTACGACCAGCCGCTCAAGGGCCGGGCCGCCTCGGGGCGGGCCCGCGTCTCGCGCCTCTCCGGAAGCGCGCCGTTCTCGGCCTACGGCGTGCTGAACGACGCGGGGACCTCCGACGGATCGTACGTCCCGCCGCTCCTCCCCGGGGCTCCGGGCGCGGGTGACCGGCTCATCCCGGTCGTCCTCGACGTGAAGGGGCTTGGCGTCAACCGCTACGCGACCGAGGTGACGTTGACGAACCTCGGCGGCGCCCCGCTCGCCACGACGCTCGTCTACGCGGCCGCGCTCGGCGGCGGGTCGGGAGAGGCTCCGGTCGCGCTCGCCGGGGGAGAGCAGAAGGTGATTCCCGACGTCATCGCGTACCTGCGCGGCGCGGGCCTCGCGATCCCGGCGGGCGGCGCGAACGTGGCCGGCTCGCTTCTCGTACGGGTCCCTTCCGGCACCTCGCCCGACCTCCTCGCCGCCGGGGCGCGCGTCTCGACTCGCTCGAGCGTCCGTGACGGAGCCTTCGGCGTCTTCTACCCGGGCCTGGCTCTTTCCGAGGCGGCGAACGGGCCGACGTGGGTCCACGGCCTTCAGCAGGACGCGAAGACGCGCTCGAACGTGGCCCTCGTGAACTTCGGCGACGCGGGGAACGTCACGCTCCGCCTGACGTTCCACGGCGCGAACGGGCTGGCGCTCGCCGATCCCGAAGTGCACACCCTCGCCCCCGGCGCCTGGCTCCAGCGCAACGAGCCGCTCCTCTCGCGCGGCGCCGCTGCCGGCTCGGTGAAGGTCGAGCGGATCTCGGGGACGTCGCGGTTCGTCGCCTACGGCGTCCTGAACGACGCCGCGACCTCGGACGGGAGCTACCTCCCGATGGCCCGCTAAGGCGGCCCTGCACGCGCCCTCCCGCGACGGGCGGGCGCGTGCGAGG
>JAKPXO010000169.1 GCA_029567505.1 Acidobacteriota bacterium | reverse complement strand
GAGCAGGCGGGCGTGAAGGAGCTGCCGGTGGCCCTCCTCGCGGGCTTTGCCGTCGGCCTCTTCGGCGCGATCCCGCCGGGGCCCGTCAACGTGAACGTCATCCGCAAGGCGTCGCGCGCGGAGACGCGCGAGGCGCTCCGGGTCGCCCTCGGCGCGGCGCTCGTCGACACGGTGATCTGCGGCTTCGTGGCGATGGGATTCGGATGGGCGCTCGAGAAGGTCGTCGCGAACCCGTGGACGCGCCTCGGCCTCGCACTCTTCCTCCTGGCGAGCGGGCTGAAGATCCTCGTTCTCGACCGCAAGCGGGACGCCGAGAGATCCGCTCGCCCCGGCCTGACGGCCCCGCCGAAGGAGGTCTCGGGCTTCCGCTTCCCGCTCCTCGTCGGCGTCCTTCAGGGGGCCGCGAACCCCGCCCTCTTCGTCAACTGGACGCTCCTGATCTCGTTCCTCGTGGGACACCGGATCCTGCCGACCGGCCTCCTTCCCGCCGGCGTCTTCGCCGTCGGCGTGGGGGTCGGCGTCTTCGCCTGGTTCGCGACGCTCGTCGAGCTCGTCGAGCGGCTGCGGGCACACCCCGCCGGGGAGTGGATCCACAAGTCGTCCTTCGCGGCGGGGGTCCTCCTCCTCGGCTTCGGACTCTGGTTCAGCTGGCGAACGGTCGCCGAGCTCGTCTCGGGGATCTGGATCCCGTAGACGGCCCCCCGCTCACGATCTCAGCTCTCGTTGCCCTCGTACTGGTCCCGGAGCTGTTTCACGACGTTCGGGTCGGCGAGCGTCGTGGTATCGCCGAGGACGCGTCCCTCGGCGATGTCGCGGAGCAGGCGCCGCATGATCTTCCCGGAGCGGGTCTTCGGGAGGTCGGCGGAGAAGAGGATCTTGTCGGGCCTCGCGATGGCGCCGATCTTCTCGATGACGTGCTCCTTCAGGTCCTGCACGAGCTCGTCGGAGCCGTGGTGCCCCGACTTCAGGGTGACGAACGCGGCGATCGCCGTGCCCTTCAGGTCGTGCGGGATGCCGACGACGGCCGCCTCGGCGACGAGCGGGTAATCGACGAGCGCGCTCTCCACCTCGGCGGTCCCGATCCGGTGCCCGGCGACGTTCAGGACGTCGTCGACCCGGCCCAGGAACCAGAAGTAGCCGTCCTCGTCCTTGCGCACTCCGTCCCCGGGGAAGTAGACCCCGTCCCACTTCGACCAGTAGGCCTTCACGAAGCGCTCGCGGTTCCCCCAGATGCCCCGAAGCATCCCGGGCCACGGCTTTCGGACGGCGACGTAGCCGCCCCCTTCCGTCACCTCCTCGCCCTTCTCGTTCAGGACGCAGGCGTCGACGCCCGGGAAGCTCATCGTCGCCGAGCCGGGCTTCGTCCGCGTGAGGCCCGGGAGGGGGGAGATCATGATGTGCCCCGTCTCCGTCTGCCCCCAGGTGTCGACGATCGGGCAGCGCCTGCGCCCGATGTGCTCCTGGTACCACATCCACGCCTCGGGGTTGATCGGCTCGCCGACCGAGCCGAGGAGTCGGAGGGAGGAGAGGTCCCACTTCTCCGGGTAGTGCGTCCCCCACTTCATGAACGCGCGGATCGCCGTCGGCGCCGTGTAGAAGACGGTGACGCCGTACTTCTCGATCATCTGCCAGAAGCGGTCCTTGTCGGGCCAGTCGGGGGCGCCCTCGTACATCATCACGGTCGCGCCGGCGGCGAGCGGCCCGTAGACGACGTAGCTGTGCCCCGTGACCCACCCGACGTCGGCCGTGCACCAGAAGAGGTCCTCGTCCTTGAGGTCGAAGACCCACTTCGTCGTGCCGTAGACGCCGGTGAGGTAGCCGGCCGTCGTGTTGAGGATCCCCTTCGGCTTCCCCGTCGTCCCCGACGTGTAGAGGATGAAGAGCGGCGCCTCGGAGTCCATCGACTCGTACGGACAGTCGCCCCGCACCTCGTCCATGAGCCGGTGCCACCAGTGATCGCGCCCCTCCTTCACGTGGCAGGGGAAGTCGCCCCGCTTGACGAGGACGACGGACTGGACCGTCGGGCACTCCTTCAGCGCCTCGTCCGCCATCTTCTTGAGCTGGACGATCTGCCCGCGGCGCCAGCCTCCGTCGGCCGTGACGAGGAGCTTGGCCCCCGCGTCCTGGATCCGGTCCTTCAGCGCGTCGGCTGAGAAGCCGCCGAAGACGACGGAGTGGACGGCCCCGATCCTTGCGCAGGCGAGCATCGCGATCACCGCCTCCGGGACCATCGGGAGGTAGATGCAGACCCGGTCCCCCTTCCCGACGCCGAGCTTCTTCAGGACGTTCGCGAACTTGCAGACGTGGTGGTGGAGCTGCTGGTAGGTGTAGATGCGCGACTCGCCGGGCTCGCCTTCCCAGACGAGGGCGGCCTTGTGGCGCCGCGCGGAGTGGAGGTGGCGATCCAGGCAGTTCGCGGAGACGTTGAGTCGGCCTCCGACGAACCATTTCGCGTCGGGCGCCTTCCACTCGAGGACGCGGTCGTAGGGGCGGATCCACTCCAGCTCGCGCGCGAAGGAGGCCCAGAACGACTCGGGGTCGGCCGCCGCCTGCGCGTAGACGCCGGGGTCCCGCGCGATGGCCGACCGCCGGAACTCCGGGGACGGATCGAAGGTGCGGTGCTCGAGGAGAAGGGTGTCGAGGGCCTTCTCGGGCGTTCCGTCGCTCATGGCGGACCTCCTCGTCGGGGTGCGATAGCGCGCCTTGTACCCGAAGCGCCCTGCCCGAGTCCACCGCGTAAGCGCGCCCGGGGCGCCGCGGCGGGGCGCGCCCTTCGCCGATCCCCGCCCGTGGCGGAGAATCGCGGGGTGACGCCGCAGCTCCGAAACCCCTTCCGCGGCCCGAGCCTCACGCTCCGGCTCGGCCTCGCTCTCACCGGGATCCTCGTGGCCGCCGCCGCCGCGCAGACGGTCCTCTACCTGCGGTCGCAGAACCAGATGCTCGCGCAGGCGGACGCCTCCTACAAGACGCTCGCCACCGCGATCCAGGCGGCGGCGACGCGGATCGGACCGGGGGGCTCGCGAGACCCGAAGGCGCTCGAGGAGTTCCGGGAGCGGCTCAAGGAGAAGGGGGTGCGCGAGATCCGGATCAAGCAGGGAGGGGAGATTCTCCCCGACGGCGCGCCGGCCGAGCCACCGACGACGGTGCGGCGGCGCCCGCGGGCCCGGGGCGTCCCCCAGGACATCGAGATCGAGGGGGTCGTCGGCGAGGGAGCGGGCTCCGGCGAGATCGTCGTCCCGCTCGTCATCGAGCGGCGCTACCTCGGGCAGGTGACGATCAAGTACTCGCTCGAGAACATCCGGGCCGAGCTCGAGGACAACTTCCGGCGGGGCCTCTACGCCCTGCTCGGCGTGTTCGGCGTCGGCCTCGTCGTCATCCTCGTCGTGACGCGGAACGCCACCCGCCCCGTGGAAGCCGTCGCCGAGGCGGCGCGGCAGGTCGCGGACGGCCAGCTCGACGTCGTCGTGCCGGTCGACCGGGCCGACGAGATCGGGCAGCTCGCGATCGCCTTCAACCGG
>JAKPXO010000220.1 GCA_029567505.1 Acidobacteriota bacterium | reverse complement strand
CCTCGCGCAGTTCAACGAGGAGACGATCGCGAAGCGGCAGCAGTCGACCTGCGGCGAGCCGTGCGCGGCCGTCTGCAAGAAGCTGCGCGACGAGTACAAGAAGGACTTCGAGCCGTACCAGACGATGGGGCCGCTCTGCGGCGTCTTCGACCAGCGCGCCGCCGAGCTCCTGAACGGAGCGGCCGACGCGGCGGGGTTCGACGCGATCTCCGTCGGCGGCGTCCTCTCCTGGCTCATGGAGTGCCTCCTCGAGGGGGAGCTGACGCCGGAGCAGCTCGGCGTCACGCGCCTCCCCCGCTGGGACGCCGCCTCGTTCGACGCCGTCGCCGACTCGCGGCACAACGCCGAGCTCGGCGTCGAGCTGATCGGGTCGATCCTCTCGGGGCGCGTCGACCTCTCCGAGGGGCCGCGGAAATGGGGCCGCCGCGTCGCGCGCGAGAAGGGGACGCGGGTCCTCGACCGATTCGTCTACCTCGCCTCCGGCCGCCGCGGCTGGATGGTGCCGAACCAGTACTGGACGCCCGGCGCCCTCGCCCCGATGCCGATGATGGGGAAGTACTACATGTTCTACGGCCCCGAGTTCTTCCCGCCGCGGACGCTCGGGCGCGTCTCGGCGGAGCGGATGCTCGCCGAGCTCGCGATCGACGACCTCGGCGTCTGTCGATTCCACCGCGGCTGGGCCGAGGAGATGCTCCCGGAGATCGTCGGCTCGGTCTACGGCCTGAAGGACGAGTACCTGAAGGCGATCGCCGTCGTCGCGAGCCGGATCAACAGCCGGAACGCTTCCGTCTTCTGGGAGTCGGAGCGCGATCTCGACTTCGTCGCGTCGTACCTCGCGCGGCGCCGCGACGTCGAGAAGGACCCCGACCCCGAGCTCGCCCGCTGGGCCGAGGCGTTCGAGAAGGACCGGCACGAGGCGGCTCTCTCGTTCTGGTACGAGATGCGCAAGGGGATCGACGAGAGCCTCCGGGCGTTCCTCTGACGGAACGGGTCCCGCTCGCCGAGCCTTTCCCCGCCGGCCCAAAGCTCCTATCCTTCCCTTCGGGGGACGCCGCTCCGGCACGGGCCCCACCGTCCCGACGGAAGGGGCGGGCGCCGGCCGCCCGGACGAACACCCGCGATGACGAGACCCGAGGGGCCCGAGAAGAGCCCGGCCGCGCCCGGCACGAACGAGGGGAGCCAGCTCCTGACGCGCCCCTTCGAGCCGGGGGATTCCCTCCCGGAGGGCTCGGCTCCCGCGCCGCTCCCGGACGGCACGCTCCCCGAGCCGACCCTCGGCTGGCCGGAGGCCTGGGACCGCTACCGCTGCGTCCGGCTCCTCGGGGCCGGAGGGATGGGCCGGGTCTTCGAGGCCTGGGACGTCCGGCTCGACCGTCGCGTCGCGATCAAGCTCCTGAACGCCGAGCGGCCCGACTCCGTCGTCCGCTTCCTCCGCGAGGCGCAGGCGCAGGCGCGCATCGAGCACCCGGGCATCTGCAAGGTCTTCGAGGTCGGGCAGGTCGGCTCGCGCCCCTACATCGCGATGCAGCTCATCCACGGCTCGAGCCTCGCCCAGCTCGCGCCGGAGCTGACGCTCGAGCAGAAGGTCCTCCTCCTCCGCCAGGTCGCCGAGGCCGTCGCGGCGGCGCACGGCCTCGGGCTCGTCCACCGAGACCTGAAGCCGGCGAACATCATGGTCGAGAGCGCGGAGGACGGCAGCCTCCGTCCGTTCGTCGTCGACTTCGGCCTCGTCCGCGACGCCTCGGCCGAGGCGCTCACCGTCACGGGGGACACGGTCGGAACGCCGGCCTACATGTCGCCCGAGCAGGCGATGGGCCGCGCGGAGGAGATCGACCGCCGGACCGACGTCTACTCCCTCGGCGCGACGCTCTACACGGTCCTCGCCGGCCGGCCCCCCTTCGAAGGGGCGCACGGAATGGAGGTCCTGTTGAGGGTCACGCGGGACGAGGCGGCGCCGCTCCGGCGCGTCGTCCCGGGCACGCCGGCGGACCTCGACACGATCGTCATGAAGTGCCTCGAGAAGGAGCCCGCACGCCGGTACGACTCGGCCCGCGCGCTCGCCGCCGACCTGGGGCGCTTCCTCGACGGCGAGCCGATCGCGGCCCGCCCCACGAGCCTCGGCTACGTCCTCGCCCGGCGGGTCCGGAAGAACAAGCTCTTGAGCGCCGTCGTCGCGGCGGCGCTCGTCGTCTCCCTCGCGCTCCTCGGCCTCTTCGTCGCCGCGCGGCGCGATTCCGCCCGCCAGGCCGCGCTCGCGCAGGACTTCGGCCAGCGGATGGAGCAGGCGCAGGGTCTCCTCTGGCGCGAGGGCGCCCTCGAGCTGCACGACGTCCGGCCGGCGCGCCACGAGGTCCGCCTGCGGCTCGCCACGATCGAGGCCGAGATGCGCCGCCACGGCCGGGCCGCGGAGGGCCCGGGTCACGCCGCGCTCGGCCGCGGGCTCCTCGCCCTCGGCGAGGACGAGGCGGCAGTGTCGCACCTGCGCCGGGCGTGGGACTCCGGCTACCGGGTCCCCGACGTCGCCTGCTCGCTCGGTCTCGGGCTCGGCCGCCGGTACCAGCAGGAGCTGACGAAGGGCCGCCGGATCCAGGACTCCACGCTTCGGGCGACGCGCCTCGAGGAATCCCGCCGGACGCTGAGGGACCCGGCGCTCGAGTACCTCCGGAGCTGCTCCGGCTCCGGGTCGACGCCGGCCGAGTACGTGAAGGGCCTCGTCGCCTTCTACGAGGGACGGCACGAGGAGGCGCTCCGGCTGGCGGGCGAGGCGCTCGCCCGCGTCCGCTGGCTCCACGAAGCACTCCT
>JAKPXO010000218.1 GCA_029567505.1 Acidobacteriota bacterium | reverse complement strand
CTGCTCACAACCTCGAGAGACGAGAGCCACTGGCGGCGTTTCTGGGAAGACCGTGGAGTGCCCCGCGCGGACGTCGACTTCCTCCTTCAGAGGCAGCAGGAACCGGACGGAACCTTCTTCGGCCGGATCCAGACCGCCGCGAGCCGCCCGAATCTCCGAAGGCTGGCCGTGGTGATCTCGATCGTCGACGGGATGCTTCACGGCAGCGTGACGGGCTCTCGCGGCGTCGCCGCACTCCTCCGTGACTGGGGTTCGACCGGGTCCTTCCGCTCTCTCCTGACCGGACTCCTCGAGAGAGGTTTCCGGATCGTCCTCACCTCGGACCATGGGAACGTGGAAGCGGAGGGCCTCGGGAGACCGAACCTGGGCGCGGTGGCGGACGAGAGAGGGGAGCGGGTGCTCCTCCTGCCTGACGAGTCGATCCGCTCCCAGGTCAATCGTGACTTCCCGACCGCTGAGCCTTGGCCTGCCTGGGGCCTACCGCCCAGTCCCGTCCCGCTCCTGGCTCCCGGGCGCTCGGCCTTCCTCGCTCCCGGGGCCCGAGCGGTGGTCCACGGGGGCACCTCCCTCGAAGAGGTCATCGTGCCATTCATCCAGCTCGAGGTTCACGAATGAAGAGGGACGCCATAGGTTTCGATCGCGACCTCGAGCTGGCCTGGCTGGAGGCCACGGCGGCCCGCGTGGCCGAGGGGATGCCCCCGCCTCAGGTCCGGGAGTTCCTCTGGACGTTGCTCGCCGGCAAGGTCGCCGGTGATGCACCAAGGAGCGGACGCGGGAAGACGGCGACGGTGCTCCTTCACATCTGGAGCGACGTCCCGGCGGAGACTGTCCCCCTCCGAAACGATTGCCTCGAGACGCTCACCCGGCTCTCCGGCGAGCAGCAACTCCTGGCGCACTGGACGATGGCGATGGCGACCTACCCGTTCTTCGTCGAGGTCGTCAGCACAGTCGGCCGCCTTCTCGCTCTCCAGGAGACGGTGGCGCTGAACCAGGTCACCCGTCGCATTGCAGAGAAGTGGGGCGAACGCTCCACGGCCGTCCGCGCCTGTCGACGTGTCGTCCGGTCGATCGTGCGCTGGGGGGCGCTCCTGGATACGACAAAGCATGGGGTCTATGCGCGAAGGATCGCGCCTATACCCGTGGGCGGGGTGGAAGCCCTTCTCCTGGCTGAAGGTCTCCTCAGGGGCCTGGGCCGAGACACGATTGCTCTCGATGAGGTGCCCTCCTCTCCAGCGTTCTTCCCGTTCCTGGCGAGCGTCGAGATCTCGACCGTGGGCCGCAGCGGTCGACTCGAGCTTCTTCGGGAGGCGATGGACCGGGAGCTGGTGGCGCTACGCGGGACGTCTGCGGGGCGCGAAGAAGGTCGGAGAGCCTCCCGGTCACCGTTTCGCCGGCCGTGACCCCTTCTTCGCCTTCGCCTCCTCGCGACTGAGAAGCTCATCGAGCTCCTCGTAGCCTTCGACGTATCGGGGGTCGACCCCGAGCTCCCGGAGACGCTCTAGGTCGGCAAAGGCGGCGAGAGTCTCGGCATGGCAAGGTCCCGGCACGCACCAACAGCCGATACGTTTGCCGTGGAGTGCCCGCGCACGCCGTGCAAACTCCGGGTCGGTTTCCACTCGATCGAAGAAGTACTCTTCGAACTTTGAGATGGAATGGTCGCCCTTGAACGGGTTTCCGAAAAACCCGTCGGACGAGCGGAACCTCCCGAAGGACCGTCCGACGTAAACGTCGCACTCTTCAAACCTGACATTCACGACGGTCACCGGGACGAAACCGGGAGGCAGCGGGATTCGCTTCTGCTTCGGTGGTCGGGTCGACTTCGTGGTCCGACTCGTCGCCATGAGTCCCTCCTTCGGCGACTTCGTTCCAAGCCTACTCGGCTCCGACCGATGATTCCAAACGACTTTGCCTGCAGGCGGCGTTGAAGCAGACTCCGTCAGCCGTGAAGGTCCGAAACCGGGCGACACCCTTCCAGGCTCAGAGCCGAGACCGAACGCGCGGGTCCCTTCGTTCGATCGTCGTCTGGTACTTCCGCGAGGTGTACGGGCGTTTCGAGGGCCCTGGGGTGCTCCCCTTCTACTGCGATCCGGAACGGAGGGATAGGAAGTTTGATTTGTCGCCGTCGGCGAGGCTGACGCCCGAAGCGGGCTGGAACGGCGCCCTGGGGCGGCAGCGCGGCGGTGCCGCCCCAGGGCGCGAGC
>JAKPXO010000190.1 GCA_029567505.1 Acidobacteriota bacterium | reverse complement strand
TTTCCCACCGGCGCTTGGAAAACGCGGTGCGTTTCCCACACGAATCAACCCCGCTCACCCCCCGGCAGGCCCCCGACCCCCTGCGAAACGGACATTTCTATCGAGTTCCAGGGGGTGACATTTCTAAGGAGCCATGACACTCCTTCGGCGCCAGCGGACCCCCTGCGGGGTGTCCTCGAGGAGGATGCCGCGGGCGGCGAGCTCGTCTCGGATCGCGTCGGAGGCCTTGAAGTCGCGGCGCTTGCGCGCCTCCTGCCGGGCCGCGATCTTCGCCTCGACCTCGGCCTCGAGAGAAGCGTCCTCCGCGGGAGCCAGGACGCCGAGGACGCCGTCGACCTCGCGAAGGAAGGCGCGGGCCGCGGCCGCGTCGGCGGGGGCGAGCTGCCCCGCCTCGAGGCCGGTATTCGCTTCCTTCACGAGCCCGAAGAGGGCGCCGAGCGCCGCGGCGCTGTTGAGGTCATCCTCCCAGGCGGCCCTCACGCCGGCACGGGCCTCGGCGAGGCGGGCGAGGAAGGCCTCGGAGGCCCCGGCCGCTTCCGTGGTGCCCGCCCGCTCGCCGAGCCGCGCCTCGAGCGACTCGAGGCGCTCGAGGGCCGAGACGGCGCCCCGCAGGGCGTCGAACGTGAAGTTCAGCTTCTGGCGGTACGGCACCGAGAGGAGAAGGTAGCGGACGGCGCGCGGCGAGAAGCCGCGGGCGAGGACGTCGGGGAGCGTGTAGAAGTTCCCCTTCGACTTCGCCATCTTCTCGCCGTCCACGATGAGGTGTTCGGCGTGGAGCCAGAAGCGGACGAACGTTTTCCCCGTCGCCCCCTCGCTCTGGGCGACCTCGTTCTCGTGGTGCGGGAAGACGTTGTCGACGGCCCCGGTGTGGATGTCGAGCGTCTCGCCGAGGTACTTCATCGACATCGCCGAGCACTCGAGGTGCCAGCCGGGCCGCCCCTTCCCGAGCTCGGTCTCCCAGAGGGCCGACTCGGGCTCTCCCTTCTTCGCCCCCTTCCAGACGGCGAAGTCGCGGACGTCCTCCTTCTCGTACTCGTCGTCGGCGACGCGCGCGCCGCGCTTCATCGAGGAGAGGTCGACGCGCGAGAGCTTCCCGTACGACGGGAACGAGGCGATCCGGAACCAGATGGAGCCGTCGCTCTCGTAGGTGTGGCCGCGCTCGGTCAGCTTCTTCACGATCTCGACCATCTCGGGGACGTGGTCCGTCGCGCGCGGGTAGACCGCGGCCGGGATCACGTTGAGCGTCTTCAGGTCCTCGAAGAAGGTGGCGATGTGCCGGTCGGTGAACTCCCGGAGCGGGAGCCCCTCGGCGAGCGCGCCACGGATCGTCTTGTCGTCGATGTCCGTCAGGTTCATCACCTGGGTCACGTCGAAGCCGAGGCTCCGGAACGCCCGGCACATCACGTCCTCCCAGACGAACGTCCGGAGGTTCCCGATGTGGACCCGGTTGTAGACCGTCGGGCCGCAGGTGTAGAGGCCGATCCGGCCGGGGTGGAGTGGCTCGAAATCGACCAGGGAACGGGCCGCAGTATCGAAAAGACGCAGGCTCACGGTTCCGGATTCTCTTCGCGGAGAGGGCCCATCGCAATCTCCTTGACGACCCCGCCCGCGCGAGGGATAAAGCGCGTTCCGATGTTCCGTCCTCGCTCATCCCGCCCGCTCATCCTCCTCGTCGACGACGATCCCTTTCAGTCGGAGGTCGCCTCCTACATCGCCGAAGAGCTCGACTGCGACTTCGAGTTCGCGCTCTCGGGCACGGAGGCGCTGGCGAAGGTGGCTCAGCGCGCCCCGGACGTCGTCCTCCTCGACGTGAAGATGGACGACCTCTCCGGGTACGAGGTCTGCCGCCGGATCAAGACCTTCCCGGAAACGGCGGACACGCAGGTCCTCTTCGTGACCGCCCGGACCGACGAGGAGGACCTCCTCAAGGGGTTCGAGGCGCTCGCGAACGACTACCTCACGAAACCGTTTTCGGCGCGCGAGCTGAAGGCCCGGACGAAGAACGCCCTCCGGACGAAGCACCTTCTCGACACGATCGGCGCGCGGACGCGGTTCCTGGAGCTCCAGCAGGAGATCACCGAGAAGCTGGAGACGGAAGACGCCGGAGCCGAGGAGAAGCGGGCCCAGCTCCTCGTCCCGATCCTCGAGAGGATCGGCCAGCTCTTCGGGGCCGACGGCGTCACGCTCCACACGCGGCGGCCCGGACGGCCCGAGACCCGGACCGCCGTCTCGCCCGCCTGGCCGGACGGCACGCCCCCGTCCTACCTCGCGGTCCTCGCGCTTTCCGAGGACCCTCGCATCGAGAAGGCCCCGCGTCTGCCGGGTGAGGCCCGCGACACGGCGGGAGACTGGCTCGTCGTCTCCGCCCCGCTCTGGGTCGGCTCGGAGCTCCTCGGGACGCTCCGCCTCCACCGTCGCGGCGTCCCGCCCGCTCCCGGCGACTCGACCGAGCTCGAGCATCTCGTCGCCCTGGCGGGGCACCTCGCGCGGACGCTCCACCGGTCCGACCTCATCCAGGAGCTCCGGAGTCATTGAGAGATCGGGGAGGCTCGCCACGAGCCTCCCCGCGGCGCCAGGCCGCGGCTACCACTCGCCGCGCTTCTGCCTCTTGAGCACCTTGCGGAGGACGAATCCCCGCTTCAGGCTCGACATGCGCTCGATGAAGAGCCTGGAGTCGAGGTGGTCGATCTCGTGGCAGAACGCCCGGGCGAGGAGGTCCGCCCCCTCGAGGACCCGCTTGACCCCCTTCTCGTCGTACGCCTCGACCGCGACCGCCTCCGGTCGCTCGACGATCTCGACGATGTCGGGGAACGAGAGGCACCCCTCCTCGTCCCTCACGAGCCCCTCGGCGTCGACGACGCGCGGGTTGACCAGGACGAGCCGCTGCGAAGGGTCCTTGCCGACCGAGAGGTCGACGACGCAGACGCGCCTGTTCACGCCGATCTGGGGCGCGGCGATCCCGAGGCCGGGCGCGGCCCATCCCGTGTCGAACAGATCCTGGATCAGCTGCTGGAGCGCCGGGTCCTCGAAATCGATCACGTCCTCGTTCTTCGCGACGAGGCGCTCGTCGCCGTACCTGACGATGTCCCGGATCGCCATTCAGCCCTCTCTTCCCTTCTCTCTCTTCCGCCTCAGCTCCTCGACGATCACGTCCGCCGCGAACCGGGCCCTCTCCTGGTGGACCTCTTCGAGGACCTGCCGAACCCGCGGGAGCCCCGCGAGGACTCCGTCCCACGCCTCGCCCCCGATCTCGAGACACTCCGCGGCGGTCTCCGCCAGGACCGTCGCCGTACGCGGCCGCCCCGTCAGGAAGGCGACCTCTCCGAAGACGTCGCCCGCCATCAGGACCCCCATCCGGAGCTTCCGCCCCTCGCCGACGGCGGCCTCCACGCGAAGGACGCCGCGGGTGACGATGTAGAGGTCGCGCCCGGTCTTCCCCTGCTCGAGGACGATCTCGCCTTCGCGGAAGGTCCGCCGCACCGTCGACGCGATGAACCCCGCGATCTCCTCCTTCGTCATCTCGGCGAAGAAGCGCGAGCGCTCGAGCCCTTCGGGGATCGCCGCCGACGCCTTCCCGGTTTGCCGGGCACGGACGACGCCGGTCTCCTCCCGCTTCCGGGCCATCTCCTCGGCATCGCGGGCCGCTGTCTGGGTCGCCGGAGGACCGGCGCCCCAGGAGCTGAGCTGATGACGGACGGCGACGGCCAGGGGGAAGCTCCCCTCGCCGGCGAGATCCGCGGCGAGACCCTCCAGGAGGGCGACGGCCTCGGCCGTTTCTCCCTTCTCGTGCAGGGCCTCGGCGCGCGCGCGGCGCTCCTCGTAGTCCGCTGCGGCCCCCGGTCGGGGCTCAGGCGCGGAGACAGCGTCCGACGTGAGCGATTGGAGCTTCTTCTTCAGGAATTCGAAGACCACGTCTCAAGGGTGGCGCGGCAAGGCCTCCGGGTCAAGGCACTTCCGTGCGGGACCTCCCCAGGTCCTTCGGCCGGGGGGCTCCCCGCGCCGCCGGCCGCCCGCAATGCCGGCGCGATCGTCTCCCCGGGGGGACTCCCGACGTTGGCATGCGGGTCGCATCTCCCGAGACGGGAGGATGACTCCGATGACCACCAGAATCCTTCGGCCCGCGCTCGCAATCGCCTTCCTCCTGACGGCCGTTCCGGCCCTCGCGCAGCGCGAGGGGTACTCGTACCTCTCCTGGGTCGGCTCCGAGGTCACGCTCGTCTCGAGCGCCGAGGACGACTCGACGGCTCGGCCGAACACGCCGATCCTCGTCGGCGATCGCATCTCGACGGGCTCGACCTCCCGCGCCGAGGCGATCCTCGCCGACGGGAACATCCTGCGGATCGACGTCGGCACCGAGCTTCGCTTCGATCGGCTCGCCCGGACCTACGAGTCCGAGGACGACCGGAACTCGATCTACCTCGAGCGCGGCGGCGTCCACCTCGAGCACCGCTGGTCGACGTCCCGCGACGAAGCGACCCGGATCGATACCGCCGACGTGACGGTCCTCTTCCCCGACAAGGGCCTCCTCCGGGTCGAAACGGGCCGGCGCGGCACCGAGGTCTACGTCCTCACCGGCCGCGCCGAGGTCGCCGCGCGCTCCGGGCGAGCCACGCTCCGGGCCGGCCAGTACGCGTTCGTCTCCGGGGACTCCGAGCTCGAGGTCGACCGGCTCGGCGAGCCGCGCGACCGCTTCGCCGCCTTCGTCTCCGACCGTCGGGCCTACTCCGACGACCGCTCGGCTTCGGACGACGTGGCCGCCGGCTACGAGTACGACTACGCCGTCGCCGACTTCGACCGTTACGGATCCTGGATCACGGTGGGCGGTTCCCGGGCCTGGCGACCCAGCGTCGCCGTCGGCTGGCGGCCCTACACGGACGGCTACTGGCGCTGGTCCCCCGTGGGCCTGACCTGGGTCTCCTACGAGCCCTGGGGCTGGCTCCCCTACCACTACGGCTCCTGGAGCTGGGACGTCGGTTTCGGCTGGTACTGGACCCCCGGCATCCGCTACTCCCCGGCCTGGGTCTACTGGTCCTACACCCCTTCGTGGGTCGGCTGGTGCCCGATCGGCTACTACGGCAGCTACTACCACTCCTACTACGACCGTTCCCACCGGAATCGGCGCGGATCGGAGCGTTGGACGCACGCCTACCCCCACCTGCGCGGACGGATCGACCTGGGGCGGATCGACCCCCGCGGCTGGAGCTACACGTCCGTCAGCCGGCTCGGGTCGCGCTTCGACTCCCGCAGGGACGTCCTCGGACACGAGTCGGTCCGCTTCCAGCCCGGCGAGCGTGGGCTCGTCGCCACGACGCCCCTTCGAATCGAGCGCGGCCGCGGCGGTTCCGTGACGACCGTCGTCCAGGAAGCGGTGCGCCGCGTCCCCAGGACCCTCGACGCCGGCCCCCGCCTGGGAAGCGGGCTCGACGACCTCACGCCGGTCCTCCGTCGCGAGGGGACCCTCGGTTCGACCCAGGCCGACGGCCTTCGGCGGGCCTTCGTGACCGCCGGAGAGGACCCCTCCTATCGACCGGTCCCCGCCGACCAGCTCGCCGCTCCCCGTCGTTCGGCCGGCTCCTCGACCGCGACGGTACCCTCCCGCGGAAGCGAGCGGGGCGTGGGCGCCCCGTCGACGCCCTCGCGGACGGCCGACGCCGCGAGCCCCGTGCGCGGCTCCACGACCCGGACGGGCGATGGCTGGCGGGATGCCGGCAGCCGGGGCGAGACGAGCGGTGCCACCCGGAACGACACCGAGCCCCCGCTTCGCGGAGGGTTCGGAAACCGCGACGTCCGCGGAGACGACGGCTGGCGCTCGCCGGGAAGCGAAGGGCGCTCCGGCTCGACTCCGTCGCGCACGTTCGACGTCCCCGCCCGGCGGGCCGCGCCCACGGTCGAGTCCTCGGAGACGCCGGCGCGGACCGGCACGCGCGAGACCACGCCTCGCTCCGAGACCTGGCGAGGAAGCGAGCCTTCCGGCGGTTCCGACACGCCCGCCCGCACCCGTGACGCCGAGGCCGCTCCGTCTCCCCGCAGGAGCGCCCCGGCGCCCCGCGCGGACGAGGGATGGCGCGGGAACGACACGCCGCGCTCGGCGCCCGCCCCGCGGTCCGACACGCCTCCCTCCCGCACCTCCGAGACCCCTTCCCGCGGCGGCGAGGCGCCTTCGCGCTCCTCGTCCCCTTCCCGCTCGGCGCCGGCCCCCCGATACGAGGCGCCGCCGTCCCGCTCGTACGAGGCCCCGTCGCGGAGCTACGAGGCGCCCTCCCGCCCGTCGTCCCCGCAGCGGTCCGCCCCGGCTCCCCGGTACGAGGCTCCCCCTTCGCGTTCGTCCTCGATGCCCCGTTCGGCGCCGGCGCCCCGTACGAGCGCCCCGTCCCGTTCCTCCTCTTCGTCCTCGTCGTCCCGTCCGTCGAGCCCTCCTCCCTCCCGCTCGGGCGATTCCTCGCGCCGCAGCGCCTCGCCGCGCGGCTGAACGAGTCCCGCTCGACGGCCCGATACGCGGGCGCCGCCCCCGGCGGCGCCCGCTCTCGTTCGCCCTCTAGAATGCCGGCGTGAGCGAGAAGCGGAGCGGCCGGTTCCTGCAGCTCCTCCTCGGCCTCTACTTCCTGGAGGCCGGGCTGCTGCTCCTCCTCGCCCCCTGGAGCACGTTCTGGGTCAGGCGAGTCGTCCTCCCGTCTCCCGTCTCCCTCGAACCGCTCCTCGCGGCCCCGTCCTTCCGCGGCTTCGTCGCCGGTCTCGGGGTCCTCCACCTCGTCCTGGCGGCGCGCGTCCTCCTCGGGCGCGCGGAGGGCTCCGCGTGACGACGGACGCCCGCTCGGCGCTCGTCGCGGGCGCGTATCCCCACGGCGAAGCCGTCCTGGGCCTCGGGGTCGACCTCTGCGAGATCGCGCGCATCGAGGCCGCCCTCGCGCGCCACGGCTCGCGTTTCCTCGAGAGGGTCTGCGTCCCGGGCGAGGTCCGTCGCCCGCTCCGTTCCCGGCGCATCGGCGAGCACGTCGCCGGCCTCTTCGCGGCGAAGGAGGCCGCGATGAAGGCGCTCGGTACCGGGATGCAGGGCGTGGCGTTCCGGGAGATCGCCGTGGCGCGAGACTCCGGCGGCCCGCCCCGGCTCGTCCTGACCGGCCGGGCCCGGGAGAGAGCCGACGCGCTCGGCGTCGTCGGCGCCCACGTCTCGATCACGCACGGGACGCGGGAGGCCGTCGCGGTCGTCCTGCTGCTCGGCGGCCGCTGAAGGACCTCACGCCTCCGGGGAGTCCCCCCGGCCCTTCGGTCCCAGGCGCCCGACGAGCCTCGCGACCGCCCAGACGGGGAGCGACGGGACGGCCAGGTCGTCCAGACGGTACGTCACGAGGAGCCGGATCCCGCCCTCGAGGAGAAGGAACGCGGCGATGGCGCACAGGATGACGGTCGCCGTCACCGACACCTGACCGGCGGAGAACGCCGCCAGCGTGACACGCATGAGGCGGTATCCCGCGAACGTCTCGAGAGCGGAGCTGAAGAGTCCCGCCAGCTTCGCGTCCCACCATCCGAAGCGAAACTGAAGCGCCTCCTGCGTCCGCCGCGGCAGCCCTCCGACGATCACGACGGTCCACAGTGAAACGAAGAGGAAGGCTCGCATGGCGGGTCCGGGGTCGATCGCCGCAGGAAGGAGCGCGGCGATCGGGAGCCCTCCGCCCGACGGCGGAGGGCTCCCGGGGAACACGGGTCTAGGCGCCGCCGGCCTTGCGAGGCGTCCGGGGAGTCGAGCCCCCCTTCTTCTCGGTCTTCGGCTTCGGGGCCTTCGGCGCGGCCGTCTTCGCGGGCTTGGCGGCCTTCGGAGCGGCGGCCTTCTTCTCGGCCTTCTTCTCGTCGGCCTTCGCCGCCTCGGCCCCCTCGTCGGCCTTCGCGCCGTCCTTCTCGCCGCCCTTTCCGGTGACGAGGCGCCGCGCCTTCTCGAGGAGCGACTCCTTCTTCTCCGTGACGGCCTTCTCGGCGGCCTTCTTCTCGGCGCGGCGCTGCGCGTAGTCGAAGTCGACGAACTCGATGATCGCCTTCTCCGCAGCGTCGCCCGGCCGCTGGCCGAGCTTCAGGATCCGGGTGTAGCCCCCGGGACGCGTCGCGAAGCGCGGCGCGATCTCGTCGAAGAGCCGCTTGGCGGCTTCCTGGCTGATGTCCCGGAGGGCGAGGCGGCGCGCGTGGAGGCCGCCGCGCCGCGCGAGCGTGACGAGCTTCTCGGCGAGCGGCCGGAGCTCCTTCGCCTTCGAGATCGTCGTCTGGATCCGCTCGTGAAGGATGAGGGAGTCGAGCTGGTTGCGGAAGAGTGCTTTCCGGTGCGCGCTGGTCCGCCCCAGCTTGCGTCCGGCCCGGTTGTGCTGCATCGGTCAGGTCCTCAGCGTCCCGCGCCCGTCGGGGTCTCCAGCTTCATGCCGAAGGCGAGCCCCTTCTCGCGCAGGATCTCCTTCATCTCGTTCAGGCTCTTCCGCCCGAAGTTCTTCGTCTCGAGCATCTCCTTCTCGGTCTTCTGCACGAGCTCCCGAAGCGTCCGGATGCCGGCGTTCTTCAGGCAGTTCGCGCTGCGGACCGAGAGCTCGAGCTCCTCGACGTTCTGGTCGAGAAGGGCGTCGAGCTCGCTCTGCGGGATCTCGGGTCCGCTCGCGGCCGCGCCTTCCTCCGTCTCGAGGTTGACGAAGATGGCGAGGTGCTCCCGGAGGAGGACCGCAGCGAGGCCGACGGCGTCGCGCGGGGTGATCGTCCCGTTTGTCCAGACCTCGAGGACGAGCTTGTCGTAGTCGGTCGCCTGGCCGACGCGGGCGGCCTCGACGTGGTAGTTCACGCGGCGGACCGGCGAGTGGGCGGAGTCGAGCGGGATCGTCCCGATCGGCGCCTCGGCGTCGAAGTTACGATCGGCGGGGACGTAGCCGCGCCCCTTCGTGACCGTCGCCTCGAGGCGGAGGCGGCCGCCGTCGGCGAGCGTCGCGACCGTCGCCTCGGGGTTGAGGATCTCGACCTGGGCGTCGTCCTCGAACGCGTCGGCCGTCACCACGCCCTTCGACTTCGCGTCGAGGACGAGCATCCGCGGCCCGTCGTCGTGCATCCGGATGGCGAGGCTCTTGAGGTTCAGGATGACGTCCGTGACGTCCTCGACGACGCCCGGCATCGCCGTGAACTCGTGCTCGACGCCGTCGATCTTGACGGCGGTGATCGCCGCTCCCTCGATCGAAGAGAGGAGGACGCGCCGGAGCGCGTTTCCGACCGTCGTTCCCCAGCCGCGCTCGAGCGGCTGGGCGGTGAAGCGGCCGTAGTTCCCCGACTCCTCGTCCACCTCGAGGCGGTTCGGTCGCTGGAAGCCCTTCCACATCATCGTTCGCTTCTCCTCGGGCCGGGGCCCGTCACTTGCTGTAGAGCTCGACGATGAGCTTCTCGTTGACCTGGAGGGAGACGTCCTCGCGCCGCGGGAGCGACTTGACGGTCCCCTTGAACTCGGTGGAGTCGAGCTCGAGCCACTCCGGAACGCCGCGCCCCTTGGCCGAGTCGACCGCCGCCACGACGCCCGGGTTCTGGCGGCTCTTCTCCTTGATGGAGACGACCGCGCCCGGACCGACGACGAAGCTCGGGACGTCGACCTTCCGGCCGTTCACCGCGACGTGTCCGTGACGGACGAGCTGCCGGGCCTGCTGCCGGGAGGCGGCGAAGCCGAGCCGGTGGACGACGTTGTCGAGGCGGCGCTCGAGCAGCGAGAGGAGGTTCTCGCCCGTGACGCCGCGCATCCGCTCGGCCTTCTCGAACGTGAGGCGGAACTGCGTCTCGAGGAGCCCGTAGAACCTCTTCAGCTTCTGCTTCTCGCGGAGCTGGATGCCGTAGCCGAGGATCTTGGAGCGACGCTTCCCGTGCTGGCCGGGCGGGAAGTTGCGGCGCTCGATGGCGCACTTGTTCGTGAAGCAGCGGTCGCCCTTCAGGAAGAGCTTCATGGCCTCGCGCCGGCAGAGCCGGCAGACGGATTCGCGGTAACGCGCCACGGGAACGGAAACCTCCTGGCCGACTCCGTCGTTGCGTTCCGCCCTTCGTCCCGGCCCGGAATCGGGAGCCGGTTTACGGGCGCCGGCGCGCTCACCGCGCGCCGGGGTCGCCCCCCCTCAGAGGGGGGTCGGGAGGCCCGCGGGCCTCCCTTTCTCGCCGACCCGTCCGGGGGAGCGGCGCTCCCCCGGATCGGGATGGGGACTAGACGCGGCGCCGCTTGCGGGGGCGGCAGCCGTTGTGCGGGATCGGGGTCGCGTCCTTGATGGAGCGGATGTCGAGCCCGGCCGCGGCGAGCGCGCGGATCGCGCTCTCGCGCCCCGCGCCCGGCCCCTGCACGCGGACGTCGAGCGTCCGCACACCGTGCTCCTGCGCGAGCTGGGCCGCGTTGCCCGCCGCGAGCTGGGCGGCGAACGGCGTCCCCTTTCGGGAGCCCTTGAAGCCGATCCGGCCGGCGGACGACCAGGCGAGGACGTTCCCGGAGGGGTCGGTGATCGCCACGATCGTGTTGTTGAACGACGCCTGGACCGTGGCCACGGCGTGCGGGACGTTCTTCTTTTCCTTCTTGGGGCCCTTCTTCCGGCCCTTAGCTTCAGCGGCAGCCATCGGCGTTCCTCATCCTTACTTCTTCGTCGCCTTCTTCTTGCCGGCCACGGCGCCGCGACGCGGGCCCTTCCGGGTGCGGGCGTTCGTGTGCGTCCGCTGCCCACGGACCGGCAGGCCGCGGCGGTGACGAAGCCCGCGGTAGCAGCCGATGTCCATCAGACGCTTGATGTCCTGGGCGGTCTCCTTGCGGAGGTCGCCCTCGACCTTCACGTCGTCCTGGATCTTCTTGCGGATCTTCGCGACCTCGTCCTCGGACAGGTCCTTGATCCTCGTGTCGGGTCCCACCCCCGTGTCCTTCAGGATCATGCGGGCCGTGGGGCGCCCGATCCCGAAGATATAGGTGAGACCGATCTCGACACGCTTGTTCGGGGGGAGATCGACGCCGGAGATTCGAGCCATTCCCTCTTCCCTCTAACCCTGCCGCTGCTTGTGCTTGGCGTTCTCGCAGATGACCCGGACGACTCCCGCCCTGCGGATCACCTTGCACTTGGAGCAGATCTTCTTCACGGACGCGCGGACTTTCATGTGATCCCTCGATCGTTTCGCCCCCGGCCTCCCGGGGGAGCCGGCGGAGCCTTACAGTTTACTACTTGTACCGGTAGATGATGCGACCCCGGTTCAGGTCGTACGGAGAGAGCTCCACGAGGACCTTGTCCCCGGGCAGGATGCGGATGAAGTGCTTCCGCATCTTCCCGGAAATGTGAGCCAGGACCTGGTGCTTGTTCTCGAGCTCCACCTTGAACATCGCGTTCGGCAGGGGCTCGATGACCGTCGCGGTCACCTCGATGGCGTCTTCCTTCGACATCTGCGCCTCGAAACCCTCTCCTCTCAGACCCGGCTCTCGCCCGGGGTCTCGGCCGGCTCCCCCCGCGGCGAAGCCGCCGGGACCGGGTAATCCGTCTCGTCGGGGACCCCCGTCACGAGACCGTCGGACGTGTAGCGGCCGAAGCCGAGGACGACCGGCCCGTCGGCGGTCGCCACCACCGTGTGCTCGAAGTGAGCCGACGGCTTCCCGTCGGCGGTCCTCACGGTCCAGCCGTCGGGTCCGAGCCGGACCCGGGCCGTCCCGAGGTTGAACATCGGCTCGATCGCGAGGGTCATCCCCTCGCGGATCCGCTCGCCCTTCCCCGCCGGTCCGTAGTTCGGCACCTGGGGCTCCTCGTGGAGGGCGGTCCCGATGCCGTGCCCGACGTACTCCCGGACGACGCCGAACCCCTTCTCGTTCGCGACGGCCTCGACCGCCGCGCCGATGTCGCCGATCCGGCCGCCGACGCGGACCGCAGAGACGCCGGCGACGAGCGCGCGCCACGTCTGCCGGACGAGCTCCGCGACCGGCGCGGGCACCTCGCCCACGATCGCCGTCCGCGCCGCGTCTCCGAAGTACCCGTCCACGATGACCCCGAGGTCAATCCCGACGATGTCCCCGTCGCGGAGCTTCCGCTTCGACGTCGGGATCCCGTGGACGACCTCGTCGTTGACCGAGGAGCAGACGGTCTTCGGGTAGCCGCGGTAGCCCGGGAAGGCGGCCTTCCCGCCCCTCTTCCGGATGCCGTCCGCGGCGATCCGGTCGATCTCTTCGGTCGTCACGCCGGGCCGGCACGCGGCGACGCAATCGGCCAGCGTCTGCTGGACGATCCACGTCGCCCGCTCCATCTTCAGGAGCTCCGCCCGGCCCTTGCAGGTGATCACGCCAGGACCCTCCCGGTGACGCGGTTCAGCGTCGCCAGGACGTCGAGGGCCACCTCGTCGACGGACCTGTCGCCGTCGATCCGGTGGAAGAGCCCGAGCTTCCGATAGAGCTCGGCGAGCGGCTCGGTCTTGTCGCGGTAGACCCGGAGGCGCGCCGCGACCGTCTCCGGCGTGTCGTCCGCCCGCCCTTCGATCTCGGCTCGCTTCACGAGCCTGCCGACGATGACGGGGTCGGGGACGTCGATGAAGAGCACCGCCGTTAGGGAGCGGCCCTCGATCCGGAGCAGCCGGTCGAGCTCCTCCGCCTGGGGCACGGTGCGCGGATAGCCGTCGAAGAGGGCGCCGGTCGCCGCGTCGGGCTCCTCGAGCCTCTCCTTCAGCATGCGTGTGACGAGGTCGTCGGGGACGAGAGCCCCCGACTCCATGATCGGCCGGGCGATCTTCCCGAGGTCCGTGCCCCGGGCGACGTTCGAGCGGAGGAGGTCTCCGGTGGACACCTGGGGGATCCCGAGCGTGGACGACAGGCGCGAGGCCTGCGTCCCCTTTCCCGAGCCCGGCGGGCCGAAGAACACCACGTCGACCGGCATCGTCCTAGCTCCGCCGCCCCCGGATGCGTCCCTTCTTCAGGAACCCGTCGTAGTTCCGCATCACGAGCTGCGACTCGATCTGCTGCACGGTGTCCATCGCGACGCCGACGACGATCAGGAGCGACGTCCCGCCGAAGTAGAACGGCACGCCGAGGCCCTGGGTGATGAACGTCGGGAGGTTCGCGTCGAGCCACGGTCCGATGCCCGGGATGCTCTGGACCTTGAAGCCCATCAGCAGGAACTCCGGGATGAGCGCGACGACGACCAGGTAGAGCGAGCCGATGAGGGTGATCCTCGTCAGGACGCTGTCGATGTAGTCCGACGTCGCCTTGCCCGGACGGATGCCCGGGATGAACCCGCCGTACTTCCGCATGTTCTCGGCGGTGTCGGTCGGGTTGAAGATGATCGAGATGTAGAAGTAGCAGAAGAAGATGATCGCCAGGGCGTAGAAGAGGTTGTAGAGCGGCTGCCCCATGGCGAGCTGGTCGGCCAGCTTCTTCATGAAGTCGCTCTTGAACGCCGAGGCGAGGTACTGCGGGAACTGGATGATGGAGACGGCGAAGATGATCGGGATGACGCCGCCCGTGTTCACGCGGAGGGGCAGGTAGGTGTTCTGACCGCCGTAGACCCGGCGCCCGACGACGCGCTTGGCGTACTGAACCGGGATTCGCCGCTGCGCCCTCTCGACGAAGACGATCACCGCGACGACGGCGAGCATGAAGACGCCGAGGAGGAGGGCGGTGAAGAGCGACATCTGGCCGCGCTGGATCTGCCGGAACGACTGCCAGACGGCCGTCGGGAGGCCGACCACGATCCCGGCGAAGATGATGAGCGAGATGCCGTTGCCGATCCCGCGCTCGGTGATCTGCTCGCCGAGCCACATGACGAACGCGGTGCCGGTCGTCAGCGTGAGGATCGCCATCAGGACGAACGGGATCTTGCCGCCCTCGGACGTCGGGTCCCGGAGGACGAGGAACTTGCCCGTCGGCGTCGTCGTCCCCCAGAGCCAGAGGGCGATGCCCGCGCCCTGGACGACCGAGAGGAGGACCGTGCCGTAGCGGGTGTACTGCGTGATCTTGCGCCGGCCCATCTCCCCTTCCTTGGAGAGCTTCTCGAGGTAGGGCCAGACGACGGTGAGGAGCTGCAGGATGATCGACGCCGTGATGTACGGCGTGATGCCGAGCGCGAAGACGGAGAGTCGGCGGAGGGCGCCCCCCGAGAACATGTCCAGGAACCCGAGGAGCCCGCCGGCGCTCGCCTTGAAGAACTCCTCGAGCGCCAGGGCGTCGAGCCCCGGCGTCGGGATGTGCGCGCCGATCCGGTAGATCGCCAGCAGTCCGAAGGTGAAGAGGACCCTCTTCCTGAGGTCCGGGACCGCGAAGATATTCCGGAAGGACTCGAGGACGATCACGCCGGGACGTCCTCGCAGCGGCCGCCCGCCGCTTCGATCTTCTTCCGGGCGCCCTCGGTGAACTGGTGCGCCACGACGATGAGCGTCTTCTTCAGGTCGCCCGTCCCGAGGATCTTCACCTCGGCGCCCTTGCGCTTGAGGAGGCCGGCCTTGCCGAGCGCCTCGGCGTCGACGGTGGCACCCGCCGCGAAGAGGCGCTCGAGCGCCTCGACCGGGACGGTGTTCCACTCCTTGCGGAAGATGTTCTTGAAGCCGCGCTTCGGGAGCCGGCGGTGGAGAGGCATCTGGCCGCCCTCGCGGCCGAGCTGGCCGGAGTAGCCGCTGCGCGACTGCTGGCCCTTGTGGCCCTTGCCCGACGTCTTTCCGAGGCCGGAGCCCGGGCCGCGACCGACGCGCTTGCGCGCCGAGGTCGCGCCCTTGCGCGGACCGAGGTTATGGAGTCCGTGAGCCATGGTGTCTCGTCCCTCTCGCTACTCGCCCACGACCTCGACGAGGTGGCGGACCTTGAGGATCTGCCCGCGGAGGGCGGGCGTGTCGGGCCTCACGACCTCCTGGCGGATCCGCCGGAGGCCGAGGCCCTTGAGGGTCTGCTTCTGGTCGACCGGGGCGCAGATGCCGGACTTCACCTGGCGGATCCGGACCGTCTTCTTCCCGGCCTCCGGCGCCGCGGCCTTCGCCGCCGAGGCCGCCGGCCTCGCCGCCGCGGGAGCGGCGCCGGTCGATTTCGCCGTCTTCTTCGGCACGCCGGCCGCCGACGCCACTTCCGTCAGGAGGGCGTCGACGTCCTTCTTGGAGCTCTTCTCTTTCTCGGCCATCACTTCGTCTCCGCCGGGATCTCCGGAGCCGCGACGGCCTCGGCCGCCGGCGCCGCGACGGCTTCGACGGCCGCCGCTCCGGCCGTCCGGCCGCGCGCCTTGAGGATCGTGGCGGCCAGGTGGAGGTTCCGGAGGGCGTCGAACGTCGCCTTGACGACGTTGTGCGGGTTCGTCGTCCCGAGCGACTTCGTCAGGATGTTCTGGACCCCGACGGCCTCGAGGATCGCCCGGACCGCGCCGCCGGCGATGACGCCCGTGCCCTCGGCCGCCGGCTTGAGGAAGACGCGGCCGGCGCCGTAGTGGCCCGTGACCGCGTGGGGAATCGTCGTCCCCTTCAGGGTCACGGAGATCATCGTCTTCTTGGCCATCTCGATCCCCTTCTTGATGGCCGTGGGGACTTCCTTCGCCTTGCCCGCGCCGTAGCCGACGCGGCCCTTGCCGTCACCGACGATGACGAGCGCGGAGAACGAGAAGTTCTTGCCGCCCTTGACGACCTTCGTGACGCGGTTGATGTGCACCACGTGGTCGATCAGGTCGAGGCCCGCGCGGCCCTCGCCGAGCGCGCCCGGCGGACGGGGCGGGGCGGCGTTCGGACCGCCGGGGCCGCGGCCCGGGCCGCCCGGACGGTTTCCGAAGCGGGGGGGACGGTTCGGTGTGCTGCTCAAAACTTCAACCCCTTCTCGCGCGCCGAGTCGGCGAGAGCCTTGACGTTGCCGTGGTAGAGGTGACCGCCCCGGTCGAAGACGACCGCGGAGATCCCCTTCTCCTTCGCCCGCTCCGCGATGAGCGCGCCGACGGAGACAGCGGCGCCCTTGCTCGCGGCGCTTTTCTTCCCGCCGAGGATCGCCTCCTCGCGGGAGCTCGCCTGGGCGAGCGTCCGGCCGGACGCGTCGTCGACGAGCTGGGCGTAGATGTACTTCAGAGTCCTGCGGATGGCCAGCCGCGGCCGCTCCGGCGAACCCTCGACCTTCCGGCGGATCCGGGTGTGGATCCTCTCGCGCGCCTCGACCCGTGCCTGAGCCCTGTTCATCCTCGAGACCTCACTTGCCGGCGGCCTTTCCGGCCTTCTTCTTCAGGACCTCGCCGACGAAGCGGAAGCCCTTGAGCTTGTAGGGATCGGGCGGCTTGATGCCGCGGATCCGGGTCGCCGTCTCGCCGACCTTCTGCTTGTCGACGCCCGTGACGACGATGTGCGTCACGTCCTTGGCCTTCGCGTCCGGCGCCACTTCGATCGTCACGCCGTCCGGCTCCGGGAACCGGACCGTGTGCGAGTAGCCGCACGTGAAGATGACCTCGTTCCCCTTCTTCTCGGCCTTGTAGCCGATCCCGACGAGGTCGATGGAGCGCTTGTAGCCCTCCGCGACGCCGACCACGGCGTTCTGGAGGAGCGCCCGGTTCAGCCCGTGGAACGCGCGGACCCGCTTCTCCTCGCTCGCGCGGACGAGGTCGACGCGACCGTCCTTGACGGCGACCGTGATTCCCTCGAGGACCGGCGTGGAGACGGTCCCCTTGGGCCCCTTGACGTGGACCCCGGCGGCGTCGACCTTGACCTCGACGCCCTTGGGGAGGGTGATCGGCTTCTTTCCCACTCGAGACATCGTCTTCCCTCCGGGCCTACCAGACCGAGCAGACGACCTCGCCGCCCAGGCCGCGCTTGCGCGCGTCGTGGCCGGTGAGGAGCCCCTGCGAGGTCGAGACGATGGCGATGCCGAGGCCGCCGAGGACGCGCGGGAGCTCGTCCTTCCCGCGGTAGAGCCGGCGGCCGGGGCGCGAGACGCGCGTGAGGCCGTGGATCACGGGGTTCCCCGCGTCGTCGTACTTGAGGTACAGCCGGAGGAGGTCGGCGCCCTTGTCGTCGAGCACCTTGAAGTTCTTGATGTAGCCCTCGTCCTTCAGGATGCGGGCGATCTCGATCTTCAGGCGCGACGACGGGACGTCGATCTTCTCGTGGCGGGAGGTGAGCCCGTTGCGAACGCGGGTCAGGAGGTCGGCGATCGGGTCGGTCAGTGCGGCCACGCGCCCCTCCTCACCACGACGCCTTGGTCACGCCCGGGACGTAGCCGCCGAGCGCGAGGTTGCGGAAGCAGATGCGGCAGGTGCCGAACTTGCGGATGTAGGAGCGCGGCCGGCCGCAGATCTTGCACCGGTTGTGCGTCCGGATCGCGAACTTCGGCTTCCGCGTGGTCTTTACGATTGAGGAGCGACGAGCCATCGACGGTTCTCCCTTGTTCCTAGCGCCCGAACGGCATGCCCAGCTCGCGGAGCAGGACGCGCGCCCTGTCGTCGGAGCCGGCCGTCGTCACGATCGTGACGTTGAGGCCCTTCGACTTGTCCACCTTGCCCGGATCGATCTCCGGAAAGACGAGGTGGTCCCGGATGCCGAGCGTGTAGTTCCCGCGGCCGTCGAAGGCCCGCGTGGGCACGCCACGGAAGTCCCGCACCCGCGGAAGGGCGATGTTGAGAAGGCGGTCGAGGAACTCGTACATCCGCTCGCCGCGCAGCGTGACCCGGCAGCCGATCGGCATGCCTTCGCGGAGCTTGAAGGTCGCGATCGACTTCCGGGCGCGCGTGATGACGGCGCGCTGGCCGGCGATCTTCGTCAGCTCCTCGGCGGCGGCCTCGACGATCTTCACGTTCGTGATCGCCTCTCCGACGCCCATGTTCAGGACGACCTTCTCGATCTTCGGGACCGCCATCGGGTTGTCGATCCCGAACTCCTTCTTCAGGACCGGGACGACGTCCTTGCGGTACTTTTCGTTGAGCCGCGACGACATCGCTTACGCTCCCGTCTTCTTCGTCACGGAGGAGATCGTCGTGCTGCTCCGCCGCGCGTAGCGGACGCGCTCCCCCCCTTCGACGCGGACGCCGACGCGGGTCGGCTTCCCCGTCTCCGGGTCGCGGAGCATGACGTTCGAGATGGCGATGGCCGCCTCCCTCTCGACGATCCCGCCCTTGATGTTCTTCTGCGGGTTCGGGCGCGTGGCGCGCTTGATGAGGTTCACGCCCTCCACCACGACCCGTCCCTTGTCGGGGACGACGCGCAGGACCTTCCCGTGCGCGCCCCGGTCCTTGCCGGCCAGGACGACGACCTCGTCGCCCTTCCGGACCCTGGTCTTCCCCGTGTACTCGGGCTGCTTCTTCTTCATCGCGCTCGCCTCAGATCACCTCGGGAGCGAGCGAGATGATCTTCATGTACTTCTTCTCGCGGAGCTCCCGAGCGACCGGCCCGAACACGCGGGTCCCGATCGGTTCCTTGTCGTTGTTGATCAGGACGGCCGCGTTGTTGTCGAAGCGGATGTAGCTGCCGTCCCGCCGGCGCTGCTCGCGCCGCGTCCTCACGATGACGGCCTTCACGACCTTCCCCTTCTTGACCGCGTCGGGCGCGTCCGGGGCGGACTCCCTTACCGCGCAGGTGATGACGTCGCCCAGGCGTCCGTACTGCCCGACCGACCCTCCCTTGAGGCGGATGCAGGAGAGGCGCTTGGCGCCGGAGTTGTCCGCGACCTCGAGGATCGTCCCCATCTGAATCACGGCGTCTCTCCTCTACCCTTCCCGCCGCGCCGCGGTCACGACGGCGCGGACGCGCCAGCGCTTGCGCGCCGAGAGCGGCCGCGTCTCCTCGATCTCGACGACGTCCCCGGGGATGCAGGCGTGGACGCGGTCGTCCGCGAGGAAGCGGGCGGACTTCTTCTGGAACTTGCCGTACCGGCCGTGCTTGACGAGGCGGGTGACCTCGACGACGACGGTCTTCTCCATCTTGTTGGAGACGACCGTGCCGACCTTGCGGCTCTTGCGGGCTGCGGGCTTCGCCGCTGCGGTGGTGGTCTCGGTGGTCATCGGGCCTGCCTCTCGGCCGTCTTCAGCCGCGCAATGTCGCGCCGCAGCTGGCGGATCTTCATCGGGTTCTCCAGCTGGCCGGTGGCCTTCTGGAGGCGGAGGTTGAACAGCGCCTGCGTCCACTCCCGGAGCTTGGCGCCCCGCTCGTCGGCGGACCAGCCCTTCATCGTCTCGACGGTCGTCCCCTTCATCGCACGGCCTCCTCGAAGGACCGGGACACGAACCGGGTCTTGATCCCGATCTTGTCGGCGGCGAGGCGGAACGCGTCCCGAGCGATCTTCTCGTCGACGCCCTCCATCTCGAACAGGATCCGGGCGGGCTTGATGACGGAGACCCAGGCCTCCGGCGCGCCCTTGCCCTTCCCCATTCGGGTCTCGAGGGGCTTCTTGGTGATCGGCTTGTCGGGGAAGACGCGGATCCAGAGCTTCCCGCCGCGCTTGACGTGACGCTGGATCGCGACGCGGCCGGCCTCGATCTGGCGGGCGGTCAGCCACCCCGCCTCGAGGGCCTGGAGGCCGAACTCGCCGAAGGAGAGCGTCCCGCCCCGCAGCGCGGTGCCGCGACGGCGCCCCTTCTGCTGCTTGCGATACTTGACCTTGGAGGGCATCAACATGGCGAACGTTCCTTACGCGACCTTGCGCCGGGACTTCGCGCGGTGGAGGTCGCCCTTGTAGATCCAGCACTTCACGCCGATCTTCCCGTAGGTGGTGCGGGCCTCGGCGAAGCCGTAGTCGATGTCGGCCTTGAGGGTGTGGAGCGGCAGACGCCCCTCCTGGTACCACTCGGACCGCGCGATCTCGGCGCCGTTGAGCCGCCCGGAGCAGCGGATCTTGATCCCCTGCGCCCCGAACCGGAAGGCCGATTCCATGCCCTTCTTCATCGCTCGGCGGAACGCGACGCGGCGCTCGAGCTGCATCGCGATCGACTCGGAGACGAGCTGGGCGTCGGTCTCGGGGCGCTGGATCTCCACGATGTTGACGTGGATGTCCTTGCCGAGGCGGCGCTGGAGGCGGTCGCGGAGCTGGTCGACGGCCGCGCCCTTCTTGCCGATGATGACGCCCGGGCGGGCGGTCATGATGTTGATCTTGAGCTTGTTCCCGCGCTCGATCTCGACCTCGGACACGGCCGCGTTCGAGAGGTCGCGCTTGAGCTCGGCCCGGAGCTTCAGGTCGTCGTGGAGGAAGCGGAGGTAGTCCTTCTCCGCGTACCAGCGCGAGTGCCAGGTCCGGTTGTAGCCGATGCGGAACCCGTAGGGGTGAACCTTCTGACCCATCTTCGTCCTACTCCTGACCGCCGGCGGGCTCCGCGGCCTTCGCGCTCTTCCTGGTCCTCGGGGCCTTCGGGGCGCCCTCGGCCTTCGCGGGCTTCGCGTCGGCCTTCGGGGCCTGCGGCCGCGCGGCGGCCTTCGCGACCGCGGCGGCGACCTTGCCGCCCTTCTTCTTCGCGACCGGGCGCGCCGGCTCGGCGGACAGCCCCGCCTTGCGGCGGACCGCCGGGTCGTCCGAGAGGACGACCGTGACGTGGCAGAAGGGCCGGGTGACGAGCCACATCCGCCCCTGCGGGCCGCTCATGAAGCGGGGCCGGGCGAAGCGCTTCTTGTAGTTGGAGACCGAGCGGAGCATCGCGTTCCGCTGAAGGGGCTTGCGCCCCGCGCCGTCCACGAGGACGCGCGAGACGACGAGCGCGTCGGCGTCGACGCCCGAGCCGTTCTGCTGGGCGTTCGCGACGGCGGACTCGACGAGCTTCTTGATGTCGGGCGAGCAGCCCTTCGGCGTCGCGCGGAGGGTCGCGAGCGCGCGGCCGACCGGCTTCATCCGGATGAGGTCCGCGACGAGCCGCACCTTCTGGGCGGAGCCGCGGTAGTGGCGGAGGCGGGCGACGGCTTCCATCGGTCCTCCGTTACTTGGCGGCCGGCGCCGGCGAGGCGCCCTTCTCGACCTTCCGGCCCGAGTGGCCCTTGAAGGTGCGCGTGGGAGAGAACTCGCCGAGCTTGTGGCCGACCATGTTCTCGGAGACGTAGACGGGGATGAACTTCTTGCCGTTGTGGACGGCGACGGTGTGGCCGACCATCTCGGGCATGATCGTCGAGCGGCGCGACCAGGTCTTGACCACGCGCTTGTCCCCCGCCGAGTTGAGGGTGACGATCTTCTCGAGGAGGTGGCCGTCCACGAAGGGGCCTTTCTTTGTCGAACGCGACATCGGGGTTTCCTTCGCTCCGCCTTACTTCGTGCGGCGCTTGACGATCAGCGCGTCGGTACGCTTGTTGTTGCGGGTCTTCTTCCCCTTGGTCTTCCAGCCCCACGGGGAGGTCGGGTGCCGGCCGCCCGACGTCTTGCCCTCGCCGCCGCCCATCGGGTGGTCGACCGGGTTCATCGCGACGCCGCGGTTGTGCGGCTTCCACCCGAGCCAGCGGTTCCGGCCCGCCTTGCCGATCGAGACGTTCTCGTGCTCGAGGTTCCCGACCTGGCCGACGGTCGCGTAGCAGAGGACCCGGACCCGGCGGAGCTCGCCCGAGGGCATGCGGAGCAGGGCATGGTCGCCCTCCTTCGCCATGAGCTGGGCGCCGGCGCCGGCCGAGCGGACCATCTGGCCCCCCTTGCCGGGCGTGAGCTCCACGTTGTGGACGACCGTGCCGAGCGGGATCGCCTTCAGGGGAAGGGCGTTCCCGGTCAGGATGTCCGCCTGGGGCCCGGAGACGACGGTCTGGCCGACCTTGATCCCGGCGGGCGCCAGGATGTAGCGCTTCTCGCCGTCCGCGTAGTGGATCAGCGCGATGCGCGCGGAGCGGTTCGGGTCGTACTCGACCGAGGCGACCTTGCCCGGGATGCCGAACTTGTCGCGCTTGAAGTCGATGACGCGGTAGCGGCGCTTGTGCCCGCCGCCGCGCCACCAGGAGGTGAGCTGGCCGAGGTTGTTCCGGCCGCCCGTCTTCACCTTCCCGCGGGTCAGGCTCTTCTCGGGGGCGCTCCGCGTGATCTCCGCGAAGTCGCTCGTCGTCCGCTGCCGGAGACCGGGGGACGTGGGCTTGTAGGAGCGAA
>JAKPXO010000179.1 GCA_029567505.1 Acidobacteriota bacterium | reverse complement strand
CGCTGCCGCTCCTCGGACTTCCTCCGCCGCTCCGCTTCCTCCGGGTAGACGACCGCTCCAGGGGGGTCGTACTTGCCCTCCTCGACCTTCAGCAGCGTGTCCGGCTGAAGGAGCCAGTCGAACGTCGCACGCCACCCGCGGTCATTCGACCCGAGGCAGAACGGGCTCCTCGCGATCCTCCGGACAGCCGCCGCCCAGCGTTCGAGGTCGGGCGTTTCCCCGAGGCGCGTCCGTGCGTGACGCTCCCGGGGGCCGGAGAGCCCCTTCGCCTCCGGGAGGGGTCCCCGCTCCCGGTTCCAGGTCTCGAGGAGGGTCTTGGGGGAGGGTCGGCGCGCAGGCGCCGATGACTCTCCCTCTTCTTTTCCTTCTCCTTCTCCTTCTCCTTCTCCTTTGGTCGACTTTGTCGACACTTGTCGACAGTCGACTTTTGTCGACTTCCGTCGATTCGCCCTCTTCCCCTTGACCCATTCCCGCTGGTACTCGCGCCTCGCCTCGGCGTCCCGGATCTCCCTGTAGCGCAGGTAGTTCACGATCCGATATGCGAACTGCCCCTCGCGCACCAGCCGACGCCCCTCTTCCTCCCGGGAGCGCGAGTCGGGGTCGGGGCGCTGGAGGTATTCGAGCGCCTGCTCGATCTCCGTCACGGAGCAGCCGAGCACAACCGCCGCTAGCTTGGGGTTCACCTCGACGACTCCCCGCGCGTCGGCCCGCGCGAGGCAATACGGCCAGAGGGCGAAGACGTGGACGCCCGCCCCGAGCATCGAGCCCTCGTACAGGCTCCCGAAGACCTTCCCGTAGAGATGGCTCATGCCGCCCCCTCGAGCGTGTAGCGGTAGATCCGCGCCCCGTGGCGGGTTCGGGAGACGTACTCGCACCGGACGTCCTGCCCGAGAGGCGCGAGGTTCTGCCGGAGCTCCGCAACCGTCGCGGAGACGGCGAGAGTCCCGGTCTCCTCGGTGATCTCCCAGGTCGTCAGGCCCTCCGGGTGAGCCCGGAGCGCCTCGAGAACCCGCTGGAGCCGCGCGCTCTTAGCCACGTTCGCCGCGTGCATCGGGGCTCCTCCTGTCGAAGATCCGGGGGCCGTGCCGGGCGACCTTCTCGCGGTTGCGCTCCCCGCCCCGCCGCCGCCGGCAGTTCGGACAGCACCCGAAGGTCGGGTCAGCCCCGGCATCCCCCTTCCGGATCGTCCCGCCGCAGTCCGTGCAGACGCACGGCGGGTGCGGGTGACGGGGGTTCAGCCGCCCCGTCACGAGACCCGCCTCACGTCCAGCGGCTCGGTCCAGAACGGGCCCGGGAGAACCTTCAGGTCGTCGGAGGGAGCGTCCAGGATCTTCTCGAGGATCCCCGCGACCGCGACCTCGCCCTCCCACTGGCTCGCCTTGAGAGCCACCTGGAGGCGCCGGACGGCCCCGAGCCGGTCCAGCGCCACGAGGAACTCCGAGGAGAGCCGCGCGTTCTCGATCGCCAGTCCTTCGGGGCTGTTCACGCCTGGTCTCCCGGGAAGAGCGAC
>JAKPXO010000151.1 GCA_029567505.1 Acidobacteriota bacterium | reverse complement strand
TGCCAGGTCGCCCCCCTTCTCGAGGCGTGCCGCGCGCAGGAGGAGGCGCCACGTCGAGGTCCGCGCTTCCTGGCGAGAACGCGCGTCGAGCGCCGTCCGGCTCCCGGCGGCGAACCCGTCGAACCCGAGCTCGAAAGGCTCGGCGGTCGAACCCGTGAGCCGGAGGACCCGTCGAGCCTCGTCGACCTCGAGGCGCCTCGAGCCGGAGCTCCGCCCGGCCGGCCCGAGGGCGAACCAGACCATTCGGCCCCGTTGCCGCTCGAAGACCGGGAGGTCGGGGGACGCGGGGGGGATCGCCGCCCGCGTGTCGGTGTCCGCGGACTCCCCCGGCTCGTCCGGGCGGACGGCGGCGACTGCGGCGTACTGCCCGAGCCGGTTCGCCGAGACGCCGAAGAGGAGCTCTTTCCGCCCGTCCCCGTCGAGGTCCGTCGCTCCGAGGAAGACGCTGTGCCCGCTCGCCGCGAGGAGGACCCGCGAGGCTCCGTTCTCGGGATCGACGAGGAAGGTCGTCGAAGGATAGAGCTCGGGATTCACGATGCAGAAGACGAGGGCGTCCCTCCCGTCCATGTCGACGACCTCGAGGCCGCCGAAGACCCAGCGCTCGGGGAGCTCCCAGAAGTCCCCCACGCCGTGCGCGGAGACGCGGATCTCCTTCCGGACCGTGCCCGAGGCCGCGTCGAGGAGCGCGATCCTCGCGCCCTCCGGTCCGACGACGCCCGATCCGAGCACCGCCGCCACGCCGTTCCCTCCGCCGGCTCTCCGGTAGAGCCGGACGGCTCCGCCATCCGGGGCGTCGGGCACCTCCCAGAGGGCACGGCCGGCCGGGTCGACCGCCACGACACCCCGACCGTTCGCGAGCGGCTCGAGCCGGACGGCCTCGGGCCTTCGGAACGGGCGGAGAAGGAGGATGCCGACGAGGATCGCAGCGGTCGCCGCGAGCGCGAGGGAGAGGACGACGAGGCGGCGCCGCCGCGGCCGCGTCGGGCTTCCCGTCGCGCGCCGTGCCGCGAGGTCCGCGAGCGCCTCCTCTGCCGTCGCGTAACGCTCCTCCGGCGCCTTGGAGAGGAGCCGAGCGACGAAGGCGTCCAGCCACGCCGGGGCGTCGGGCCGCACCGAGCGGAGTCGCGGCGGCGGCTCCTTCAGGTGCGCCAGGGCCGTCCCGATGGCCGAGTCGCGCCGGAACGGGACGCTTCCCGTCAGCGCCTCGTAGAGCGTGACGCCGAACGAGTAGAGGTCGCTCCGGCCGTCCAGCTCTCGCCCGAGCGCCTGCTCCGGCGAGACGTAGTCGATCGTCCCGACGACGGCGTCCATCGAGGTCGCCCGGGTCTCGTCCGCCTGGAGACGACGCGCGAGGCCGAAGTCCGCGAGCTTCACGGATCCGTCGGCCGTGAGGAGGACGTTCCCCGGCTTGACGTCGCGGTGGACGATTCCGAGGCCGTGGAGAGCCGCGAGCCCCTCGAGGATCTCCCCCGCGACCCGAAGCCCGTCCTCGAACGGCAACGGCCCGTCGGACAGCCGGTCCTTGAGGGAGCCGCCGGCGACGTCCTCCATCGTGAGAAAGACCGACTCCCCCGTCGCCTCGATGTCGTAGACGCGGACGAGGCGGGGGCTCGCGGCCTGCCGGGCGATGGCCGCTTCGCGCCGGAACCGCGTCAGGGCGGCCGCGCTCGTCCGGTCGGCCCGCAGGACCTTCAGCGCCACGGGCTGCCGCAGCTCGCGGTCGAACGCCGCGTAGACGACGGCCGACCCGCCGACGCCCCGGACCGAAAGGACCTCGTAGCGCGCCGCGATGTCGGTCCCGGGCGCGAAGAGGCGCACCCCCGGCGACTCGCCTTCGAACGGCGCGGGGAGACCGGCGTCCATCGTCCCGGTGCCGTCTTCCAGGGGGCCTCCGCAGCGAGCCATTCTACGGCTCGACCCGGCCGATCGCCCCCCTCGCGTACGATCCGCCCGTACTCAGACGGGACAGGAGACGGATCGATGCTCAGCGGAAAGCGGATCGCCATCATCGGCTCGGGGACCATGGGACGCGCGCTCGCGGGAGGGCTCCTCCGGTCGGGCAAGGTGGAGCCGGGCCAGCTCGCAGGGACCGCCCGCACGCGCCAGACCGCCGAGAAGCTCTCCCACGAGCTCGGCCTCGCCTGCACGACCGACAACGCCGAGGCGGCCCGAAGCGCAGACATCCTCGTCCTGTGCCTGAAGCCGAAGGATGTCGTGAAGGCGTGCGAAGGGCTCGCCGCGCGGAGCGCGCTCGTCCACGCGCCGCTCGTCGTCTCGATCGCCGCCGGGGTCTCGACGGGTGCGCTCGAGGCGGCCCTGGGCTCCGGCGTCCCGGTCGTCCGGGCGATGCCGAACACCCCCTGCTTCATCGGGAAGGGGATGACGGTCGTCTCGAAGGGAGCGCACGCCACGGACGCGCACGCGGCGACTGCACTCGAGATCTTCTCGACGATGGGCCGGACGATGGAGCTCGAGGAGAAGCACATGGACACGGTGACCGCCCTTTCGGCGAGCGGCCCCGCGTTCCTCTACGTCGTCCTCGAGTCGCTCGCCGACGGCGGGGTGATGCGGGGGCTTCCCCGGGCCGCGGCGATCGAGCTCGCCGCCCAGGCGGCGCTCGGCGCCGCCGAGATGGTCCTCCAGACGGGACGCCACCCGGCGGCGCTCAAGGACGACGTGACGACGCCGGCCGGCTGCACGATCGCCGGAATCCTGGCGATGGAGGACGGACGAATCCGGTCCGTCCTCGCCCGCGGCATCGAGACGGCGGCGCGTGCCGCAGGCGACCTCGGGAAGTAGACGCGAAGGGCCGTCGCGATCCCTTATCCGCCGGGCTCAGGCCGCGGTCGCCTCCGGCTTCCCGGCCGCGCGGAGGGTGACGGTGAAGGTCGTCCCCTCTCCCTCGGCCGTCCGCAGCGAGATCGACCCGCCCATCCTCTCGCACAGCTCCTTCGAGATCGCCAGGCCCAGGCCCGAGCCGCCGTGCTCGGCGGCGACGGCCGCGCTCGCCTGCTGGAACGGGCGGAACAGCCGCTCCGCCACGCCCGGGGCCATCCCCGGACCGGTGTCGCTGACGTGGAGGACGACGGAGCCGTTCGCCTCCGTCGCGCCGAGCGTGACGAGGCCGTCGCGGGTGAACTTCGCGGCGTTCCCGACGAGGTTCAGGAGGACCTGCCGGAGGCGCGTCTCGTCGGCGAGGACCCAGGCCGGCCCCTCGGCCGTCAGGAGGACCCGGTTCCCTCCCCGCCTCACGATCGGGAGCGCCGCGGCGGCGATCCCCTCGAGGACCCGTGTCGCGTCGATCGCCTCGACCCTCAGCGTCAGGCTCCCGTGCTCGAGCCGGGCGAGGTCGAGAACCTCGTCGAGGAGCGTGAGCTGATGGAGCGCGAGGTCCCTCACCCGCAGGGCGTCGGCGAGGAGCGGCGCATGCCCCGGCGCCTCGAGCCGGTCGCAGAGGAGCTCGGTGTAGCCGAGGACGCAGTTCAGCGGCGTCCGGAGCTCGTGCGCGAGCCAGACGGCGAGCCGCGCCTTCTCGGCCGCGTACGTCTTCGCGACGTCGCACGAGTCGCAGCACGGTGTGGTCGGGAGGGCCGTCCCGCTCGCGACCGCACCCCCAGCGGCGGGCCCCTTCTCCCGTCTCCTCCGCTCGCCGCTTCGAGAGCGATCCGCCGTATCGACCTCCCGTCGCTCCGTTCCGGCCCGCCGCACGTCCCGTCTGCGATTTATCGGGTCGACTATGCCGCTCCCTCCTGCACTGCGGCATCCCCCGAACGGGTGAGGCGAAGCGCCTCCCCGGTCCGACGGAGCGGAAACCTCCCGCTTGACACGGCGTATTTCACGGTGATATCACTTCAGTAGCAGCCGACAGGAGGTCGCGCCATGAAACCGAACACCCTGAACGTCAACCGGGAGAAGCCGGCGACGGTCCACAACGGGTGGACGATGCTCGTCTTCGCCCTGCTCCTTCTCGCCGCCGACGTCGCCCTCTTCATCTGGTCGATCGTGGCGGGTGTGCAGGCCAAGGGGGACCCCTACGTCCTTCCCTTCGTCGTCTCGCTTCTCGGCCTCCCCGCCTGGATCGTCTTCGTAACCGGGTTCTTCACGCTCCAGCCGAACGAGGCGCGGGTCCTCGTCCTCTTCGGCGACTACAAGGGGACGGTCCGGGAGGCCGGGTTCCACTGGGGCAACCCCTTCTACTCGAACGGCTCGGGCGCGGCGGCCGCCGCGGCGGCCGCCGCCGCCTCGGCCGAGGGGCATGGCGCGAAGCCGGCGGCCCTCGCCGCCCAGGCCGCGCAGGCCGCGGGCCGGCGCTCCGCGAAGCGGAACCGGATCTCCCTCCGCGCCCGCACTCTGAACGGCCAGCGACTGAAGGTGAACGACAAGGGGGGCAACCCGATCGAGATCGCCGCGGTCGTCATCTGGCGCGTCCAGGACACCGCCATGGCGATGTTCGACGTCGACGACTACGAGCAGTACGTCGAGACGCAGAGCGAGTCGGCCCTCCGGCACATCGCGAGCCTCTACAGCTACGACCACGGCGAGGAGGACGAGATCACGCTCCGGACGAACGTCGAGGAGGTCTCGGCCGCGCTGAAGACGGAGCTCCACGAGCGGCTCGCGAAGGCGGGCGTCGTCGTGGAGGAGGCGCGCCTCACGCACCTCGCCTACGCCCCGGAGATCGCCCAGGCGATGCTCCGGCGCCAGCAGGCCGAGGCCGTCATCGCCGCGCGGCAGAAGATCGTCCACGGGGCCGTCTCGATGGTCGAGATGGCGCTCAAAGAGCTTGCCGACAAGAACGTCCTGACGCTCGACGACGAGCGGAAGGCCTCGATGGTCAGCAACCTGATGGTCGTCCTCTGCGGCGACTCCGAGGTCCACCCGGTCGTCAACGCCGGGACCCTCTATGCCTGAGGAGTGATGCCGACCCGCGCCGCCGGACCGCCGCCTCCCGGGGAGTCCCGAAAGGCCTTCCTCCTCCGGATCGACCCCGCCCTCTTCGCCGAGATCGAGCGATGGGCGGCGGACGAGCTCCGGAGCGTGAACGGCCAGATCGAGTACCTCCTGCGGGAGGCGGTGAAGGCCCGGCGGCGCGGGCG
>JAKPXO010000146.1 GCA_029567505.1 Acidobacteriota bacterium | reverse complement strand
GGCCCGCTGCATCGCGGCGGAAAAATTCTTGCGGTCTCATCGGGACGCTCCTACGCTGCGGCCTGTGGACGGGCGGAACCTCGTTCGACGGCCCATCGACCCGCACCGTCCGCAAAGCGAGGCATTCCGATGAACAGCGTCGTCCGGAGATGGAGACCCTGCCTGCTCCCGATCGCGGGGGTGTGCCTTCTGCTCGCGGCCGGTGTCGCGAGCGCGAGCTACTACGCCGCCGACGTCGTCCTGCCGGCCTCGGCTCGCGCGAGCGGCCCGGGGGCCGAGTGGTACACGTCGCTCTGGGTCACGAACCCCGGCGCGGCGCAGGACGTCGAGCTCCTCCTGCTGAAGGCGGGCCAGGCGAACCCGGAGCCGCAGCGCGTGACGGTGCGGCTGGAGGCGGGCGAGACGCGCCGATGGGAGAACGTCCTGACGGAGCTCTTCGGCCTCCCGAGCGGGTCGGGGGCGATCCGGGCGCGCGCCGGGGAGCCGATCCTCGTGACGAGCCGGACGTACGACAGGCCGGCGGGGACGACGCTCGCGGAGACGACGGGCCTCGGCATGGCGGCGGTCCCCGTGAAGCTGGCGCTCCGGGTGGGCCAGTCGACGACGCTCCAGGGCGTGCCGGTGACGGCCGGAGGCGACTTCCGCTACAACTTCGGCGTCGTCGAGGTCGGCGGCGCGCCGGTCACGGTCGCGATCGTCCTGAAGGACGGGAACGGGAATCGGCTCGGGAGCCGCAGCCTCACGCTCGACGCGCAGCAGCCCGTGCAGCTCCGCGCGGAGGACCTGCTCCCCGCCGCGACCGGCGCGGCGCGGGCGGAGCTGCCCGCGGACGGGGTCGTCGAGATCGCCGTCGCCTCGGGCAACGGCGCGATCGTGACGTGGGCGACGCAGATCGCGAACGGCAGCCAGGACTCGACGTCGTTCGAAATGGCGATCGACGCGGAGCGGCTCACCGGAGAGACGGGCCCGATGGGGCCGACCGGACCGACCGGGCCGACCGGACCGGCGGGCGAGCCGGGACCGGCCGGGCCTGAGGGCACGCCCGGACCCGCCGGACCGCCGGGACCGATCGGACCGACGGGACCCGCGGGCCCAGCCGGCGCGATCGGACTGACGGGCCCCGCGGGGCCGACGGGCCCGACGGGACTGACCGGTTCGATCGGGCTCACGGGTCCCGCGGGGCCGACCGGGGCGACAGGCGCGCCCGGGCTCGCGACCCTTTCGCGAACGACCGCGGAGCCGGCGGGCGCGAACTGCGCGTTCGGCGGGGTGCTGGTCGAGATGGGGCCCGACGTGAACGGGAACGGCACGCTCGACGCGGGCGAGGAGAACGCCGCGCTGACGCGCTTCGTCTGCAACGGGGCGGTCGGCGAGACGGGCCCGGTCGGGCCGACAGGTCCGACCGGCGCACAGGGACCGATCGGCGAAACGGGCGCAACGGGCGCGGTTGGACCGACGGGGCCGATCGGGCCGACGGGTGCGACGGGTGCGCAGGGACCGGTCGGCGAGACGGGTTTGACGGGCGCGGTTGGACCGACGGGGCCGGTCGGACCGACTGGTGCGACGGGTGCCCAGGGGCCGGTCGGCGCGACGGGTATGACGGGCGCGGTTGGACCGACGGGACCGATCGGGCCGATGGGAGCGACGGGTCCGCAGGGACCGGTCGGCGCGACGGGCGCGACGGGTCCGACAGGCATGCCGGGACCGATGGGTGCCTCCGGCCTCGCGACGGTGTCGCGGACGACGGCGGAACCGGCAGGCGTGAACTGCGCGACCGGCGGCGTGCTCGTTGAGATGGGCCCCGACGCGAACGGGAATGGAACGCTCGACGCGGGGGAGGAGAACGCCGCGCTGACGCGCTATGTCTGCAACGGCGCGCAGGGGCCGACCGGACCGACCGGTCCTCCGGGACCAACGGGTGCGACGGGCGCTGCGGGACCGACGGGGTCGACCGGCGCGACCGGAGCGACGGGTCCGACGGGTCCGACGGGCGCGATGGGCGCCGCGGGCCTGGCGACGGTAGCGCGGACGACGGCGGAGCCGGTGGGCGCGAACTGCGCGACGGGCGGCGTGAAGATCGAGATGGGCCTCGACGTCAACGGGAACGGGGTCCTCGACGCGGGCGAGGAGAACGCCGCGCTGACGCGCTACGTCTGCAACGGCGCCCAGGGTCCGCAGGGGATCCCGGGGCCCGCGGGGGAGTCGAGCGCGGACGCGATCTGGGGTGACGGAGGCGACGGCGCTCTGACGGTCGCGTCGAGCCTGGACTGGAGCGCTTCCCCGCCCGCGGGGACGCTCCAGTACTCGAGCATCACCGTGAACGCCGGGGTGACGCTGACCATTCCGAGCGGCCTCGTGCTCCGCTCGACGGGGGCGGTCACGGTCAACGGGACGATCCAGGTCCGGACGAACCCGGTCTCGCTCAGCATCGGGGTGGCCGCGAGCCGGCCTGGCGCCGAGGGAGGATCGAACGCCACCGGAGGAGCCGCCCTCAGCCCGCTCCTCGCCCGACTCCTGGTGAACCCATCCGCGGACGCGGGAGGCTGGGGCGGCGGCAGCGCGGCGTACGCCGGGCCGGGAGGTGGCGCGGTCGTCCTCCTCGCGAAAGGCGCCCTCGCCGTCTCGAGCTCGGGGGCGATCCGAGCCGACGGCGGGAACGGCCTGACCGCTTCGGGGGGCCAGAACACCGGCGGAGGCGGCGCGGGCGGGGTCGTCGTCCTCGCGTCCGCCACCTCAATCGCGAACGACGGGACGATCTCGGCCCGGGGCGGCGCGGGCGGGGCCCACTACCCCATTCCGCCTGCTCCGACGGATCAGGACACGAGCGCCGGCGGCGGGGGCGGCGGAGGAATCGTCCTCCAGATCGCCCCGTCGATCTCCGGCGTCGCCCCGAGCGTGACCGGCGGAGCCGCCGGCACGGGAGCCTGGAGCGTCGGCTACGCGGGAGGCGGCGGCGCCTGCGGCGGAGCCGGAGGCCGGTCGGGAGGGCCGTCCGGGGGCGCCACGGCCGGCTCCACGGGCATCGTCTCCCAGCGCGTGACGGCCTCGCCGTCGTCGCTCTTCCTCAGCCCCGTGCGCATGTAGGAGGAACGGGTGCGGGGCCTCGTGCCGGCGATCGGACATGGAATCGCGGCGCCGGCCCCGCACGTCCTCCGCGGCGGACCGGGCGGGGCGTCGTAGCGCGATGCCTCGCCGGCTCGCGCGCCTCCTCCCCGCGCTCCTCTGCGGCGGGCTCGTCGTCTTCGCGTACGCGGGCTCGCTCCGGAACGCGTTCCACTTCGACGACGCTCACGTCGTCGTCTCGAACCTCTACCTGCGCAGCCTCTCGAACGTCCCGCGGTTCTTCACGGACGCGCGGACGTTCAGCGGCCTGCCGGCGAACGCGACGTACCGGCCGCTCGTGTCGACGACCCTCGCCCTCGACTACCGGCTCGGCGGAGGCCTCGACCCGCTCGCGTTCCGGCTCGACCAGCTCCTTCAGCTCCTCCTGCTCTGGGGGGCGCTCGCGGCGCTCTACCGGCGCCTCTTCGACCTCGCGCTCCCCGATCGAAGGAACGGGCACCTCGCGCTCCTTTCGGCGACGCTGTTCGCGGTCCACACCGCGAACACCGAGACGATGAACCTGATGCACGTCCGGTCGGAGATCCTGAGCGCGCTCGGGATCGTCGCCGCGTTCCTCCTCTGGCTCGGGAGCCGGCGGGCGCGCCGGACGGGGCTCTCCCTCGCGGCGGTCGCCGTCGGGGCGCTCGCGAAGGTCCCGGCGGTGATGTTCGCGCCCCTCCTCCTCGTCCTCCACCTGCTCGTCGTGGGTCGGTGGAGGGGCGAGGGGATCGCCTCGCGGAAGAGCCGCGAGGGGCTCGCCCGCGCGCTGCGGGCCTCCCTCCCCGCGTTCGCCGCGGGCGCCGCGATCTACGCCTTCGTGGCCTTCATGAACGCGGATGGGCAGACGTACGGCGGCGGGAGCCGGCTCGACTACGCGCGGACGCAGCCGTGGGCCTGGCTCCACTACGTGCGGCTCTTCGTCCTCCCGGCGGGCCTCACCGCCGACGGCGACTTCGTGCTCGTGACGGAGTGGTGGGACACGCGCCTCTTCGCGGGGCTCGGACTCCTCGCGCTCCTCGCGATCGGGTTCGTGACGGCCGCGCGGAGGCGCCGCGCGTGGCCGGTCGCGTTCGGCCTCGCCTGGTTCGCGCTCGGCCTCCTGCCGACGTCGAGCGTCCTGCCGCTCGCTGAGCCGGCCAACGAGCACCGGTACTTCCTGTCGTACGCCGGCCTCGTCCTCGCGGCGGCGTGGAGCGCACGGCTCGCGCTCGCCTCTCCCACCCTCGGTTCGCGGCGGGCGAGGGCCGCCGCGGCGCTCGCGGGCGGCGTCCTCCTCCTCTTCGCGCACGCCTTCGGGACACGCGAGCGGAACGAGGTCTGGAGGACCGAGGAGAGCCTCTGGCGGGACGTGGCGAGGAAGAGTCCGCGGAACGGCCGGGGGTGGATGAACTACGGCCTCGCGCTCATGGCGCGCGGCGCGTGGGACGAGGCGCGCGCCGCGTTCGAGGCGGCCGGCCGGCTCCTGCCGGGGTACGCCGTCCTCGAGGTGAACCTCGGTGTCCTCGAGGGGGCGACGGGACGGCCGGACGCCGCCGAGGCGCACTTCCGGCGGGCGCTCGCGCTCGACCCGGCGGCGCCGTCCAGCCGGACGTACTACGCCCGCTGGCTCGCCGAGCGGGGCCGGGCCGCGGAGGCGGTGCCGCTCCTCGTCGAGGCGATCCGGGTCGGCCCCGCGGACGAGCTGCCCCGGCGGCTCCTCGTGCCGCTCCTCGCGGCGCGGGGCGAGAGGGAGGCCGCCGCCCGAGAGGCCCGCGAGCTTCTCGCCCGCTCGCCGGACGACGCGTGGGCGGCGGCGTGGGCCGCGGGGCGCCCGCCGTTCTCGCCGGCGACGGAGGGGGCGCGCTCGTGGTTCGAGCTGGGGCTCGCCCGCGGCGCGGCGCGCCGGTGGACCGAGTCCGCGGTCGCCTACCGCGCCGCGCTCGAGGAGGAGCCGGGCTCGGCCGACGCCCTGAACAACCTCGGGTGGACGCTCGGGGAGCTCGGCTTCCACCCCGAAGGAGCCGGGGCGCTGCGGCGTGCGCTCGCGCTGCGCCCCGGCTGGGACCGCGCCCACGCGAACCTCGCGCTCGTCGAGGCTCGCGCCGCGGCGGCGTCAGCGGCGCGTCCGCCCGATCGCGAGCAGGTTGTTCCCACGCGCGGCCGCCTCCTCCGAGAGGCAGAGCCCGGCCTCGAGCGGGACGAGCCGGCGCCGTAGCCGGGCGCTCGCGAGGTGCGCGGGGAGCGCCTCGTCGGGGCCCTCCGGGTGGACGGTGAGCGGGAAGCCGCGCACCGCGACCTCCGCGCAGCCGGCCCGCTCGAGGAGCGCGCGGGCGATCGCCGGGGTGAAGACGAGGACCTCGGGCACGCCCGGCGCGTAGCGGACGGAGGCGCTCGCGGCGAGCCGGCGAAGCTCCGACGGCCGGCCGTCGCGGAGGGCTTTCGCCGCCGCCTGCCAGAGGCTGGGAAGGACGAGCGCGACTCGTCCGCCGCCGGCGGCCGCACGCGCGAGGCGAGCGAAGAGCGCGGCGGGATCGGCGACGAGGCCGGCGACGTTGTGGAAGCTGAGGACGAGGTCGAAGCGGCCGAGGCGGCGCGGCAGCGGCTCGTGGAGGTCGTGCGCGAGGAGCGCGAGCCGGTCGGAGAGACCGGCCCGGACGGCCTTTCGCCGGGCGGCGGCGAGCATCCCGGGGGAGACGTCGGCGAGGACGGCGGTCGCGCGCGGGAGCTCGCGGAGGAGGCGGAGCGCCCAGCGCCCGGTCCCGCCTCCGGCATCGAGGATGCGGACGCCGGAGCCGTCGCCGAGGCCCGGGAGAATCGTGAGGCGGAGGAGCTCGAGAAGGACCCGGTCGGAAAAGTCCCAGTAGGGGCGGTCCGCCACACGGTCGTAGACGCGCGCGCGGCGGTCGAAGAACGCGCGGACCTCGGCGCTCCGCCGGGCGGGGTCGAACGTCGGCCAGGGGGCGGCGGGGGATTCGGCGCGAATCATCGGAGCCGCGAGAATAGCGCCGGCCCTGGGAGGGAGGAGCGGATGACGAAAGCCCGGCCGTACGGCACGCACCCCGATGTCCCCGATCACCGCGACCTCCGCTGGGAGGCGCCGCGGCACGTGCGGCGCGCGCTCCCCGCGAATGTCGACCTTCGCCCGGGCTGCCCGCCGGTCGAGGACCAGCGACCGCTCAACGCCTGCTCGGCCCACGCCATCGGCGCGGCCCTCTGGTTCGACGAGCGGCGCCAGGGAGAGGAGGCTCCGCTGCCGTCGCGCCTCTTCCTCTACTGGGTCGAGCGGGCGAAGGAGCACACGGTCGGGACGAACGCACCGGTGTCGCTCCGCGACGGATACCGGGCGGCGGCGCGGACCGGCGTCTGCTCCGAACGGCTCTGGCCCTGGCGGCCCGAGAGGTTCGCCGAGCGGCCCGCGAAGAGGTGCTTCACGGAGGCCCGGACGCGCCGGGCGGTGACGTACCACCGCGTCCCGCGCGAGCTCGACCACCTCCGGGGCTGCCTCGCCCAGGGATTCCCGTTCACGCTCGGGATCTCGGTGCACGAGCGCTTCGAGAGCCGCGCCGTGAGGGAGACGGGGCGGGTGCCGATGCCCTCGCGGAACGAGAGGACCCTCGGCGGACACGCGGTCCTCGCCGTCGGATACGACGAGCGGCGGCGTCGTTTCCTCCTCCGGAACTCCTGGGGGAGACGCTGGGGGATGTCGGGGTACTTCACGCTTCCCTTCGACTACCTCCTCCACCCCGACCTCGCCTGGGACTTCTGGACCGTTCGACGCGTGCTCTGAGCGGACCGGACGCGCTACCATCCGTCGGCGCATGACGCTCTCCGGCAGCGAGAAGGTCGGCCCCTACGAGATCCTGACCCGCATCGGCGCGGGAGGGATGGGCGAGGTCTGGCGAGCGCGCGACACCCGCCTCGGGCGCGATGTCGCCATCAAGATCCTGACGAGGACGGGCTCCTCCGACAACGACAGGATCCGCCGGTTCGAGGTCGAGATGAAGGCCGTCGGGCGGCTGAACCACCCGAACGTCCTCGCCGTCCACGACGTCGGGAGCCACGAGGGCGTGCCGTACCTCGTCAGCGAGCTGCTCGAGGGGGAGACGCTCCGCGACCGGCTGGACCGCGGCGCGCTGCCGTCGAAGGCCGTCGCCACGACCGCGTGCGAGATCGCGAAGGGGCTCGCGGCCGCGCACGCCGCGGGAGTCATCCATCGCGACCTGAAGCCGGAGAACGTCTTCCTCACGCGCGACGGCCGCGTGAAGCTCCTCGACTTCGGCCTCGCCAAGCTCGTCGAGCCGGTTGCGCCGCTGTCGTTCGAGGGGCTCCCCGATGCCGAGACCGCCGAGCGGCTGACCGTCTCCGGGATCGTCGTCGGTACGGTGCGGTACATGTCCCCCGAGCAGGTCCGCGGCGCGCCGCTGGACCACCGTTCCGACATCTTCGCGTTCGGCGCCGTCCTGTTCGAGATGCTGACGGGGCAGGTCGCGTTCCGGAAGCCGTCGGCGATCGAGACGCTCAGCGCGACGCTCGCCGAGGACCCGATCTCGCGCCTGGCGGACCCGGCGTCGATCCCGCCGGAGCTCGAGCCGATCCTCCGGCGCTGCCTCGAGAAGGCGCCGGACGACCGGTTCCAGTCCGCGGCCGACCTCGCGTTCCAGCTCCGGGAGTACGCCGAGGGGTTCACGCGGGCCTCCTCGACGCGGCGGCGGTCTCTCCCCGCGCGGCGCCGCCGCCTCGCGGTCCTCCTCCCGGCCGCGATCGGCGTCCTCGTCCTGCTCGGAGGAGCGGCGCTCGCCTGGCGCGCGGGCCACGCGGCGGGAGGCCCGGGCGTGCCGGCCTACAAGCAGCTGACGTTCCGGCGGGGGCTCGTCCTGTCGGCGCGCTTCTCGCCGGACGGAAAGACGATCGTCTACGGCGCGGGCTGGGAAGGGGAGCCGTTCCGCCTCTACTCGATGCGGACGGAGAGTCCCGAGTCCCGGCCGCTCGACCTCCCTCCCGGCGACGTCCTCGCGGTGTCGTCTGCCGGCGAGCTCGCCGTCTCGCTCGACCGCCGCTTCATCTACGGCTTCTCGGCGCGGGGGACGCTCGCGCGCGTCCCGCTGGTGGGCGGGGCGCCCCGGAAGATCCTGACCGACGTGGAGGACGCCGACTTCTCCCCGGACGGCCAGGAGCTCGCGGTGAGCCGCGTCGTCGAGGGGCGTTACCGCCTCGAGTACCCGATCGAGAAGGTGCTCCACGAGGCCGAGGGGTGGATCAGCAACGTGAGGGTCTCGCCGGACGGCGAACGGGTCGCCTTCGTCGACCACCCGATCGCGGGCGACGACCGGGGCGCGGTCTGCGTCGTCGATCGCGCCGGAAGCGTGACCGTTCTCGCCGCAGGCTGGGCGAGCGCACTCGGCCTCGCGTGGTCGCCGAAGGGAGACGAAGTCTGGTTCACCGCGACGGACGTCTCCCCGAACTGCGCCCTCTGGGCCGTCACCCTGAAGGGGAAGCGGCGACTCCTGGCGCGGAGCCCGGGGCGCCTCGCGCTCCAGGACGTGAGCGCGACCGGCGAGCTGCTCGTCACGGAAGGGCGCGTCCGCCTCGGGATGGGGCTCGGAAGCGCGGAGCAGCCCGCGGACCGGGACCTCTCGTGGCTCGACGCGACGGTCGTCTCGGACCTCTCGCGTGACGGTCGCGCCATCCTGTTCGCCGAGCAGGGGGCCGGAGGAGGCGCTGGGACGTACTCGGTCTATTACCGCGGGACGGAGGCGTCCGCCGCAGCGCGCCTCGGCGAAGGGACCGCCGGCCCGCTCTCGCCCGACGGGAAGTGGGCGGTGGCGATCGTCCCGTCGAGCCCGCCGAGCGTCGTCCTCCTCCCGACGGGTCCGGGCCGTGCGAAGACGCTCGATCGCGGGCCGATCACGAGCTACCAGGCGGCGGCGTTCTTCCCCGGTGGAGAGAGGCTGCTGCTCGCGGCGAACGAGGAGGGGAAGCCGGTCCGGCTCTACGTGCAGAGCACGGAGGCCGGCGGGCCGCGCGCGCTGCCGGGCGAGGGGCTGCGGTTCGCTCCGCCGTCCGACGTCGTCTCGCCGGACGGGCGTACCGCGGCCGTGTCCGACGGCGAAGGGCGCGTGGTCTTCCTCCCGATCGACGGAGCCGAGCCGAGGCTCGTCCCGGGCCTCGAGCCCGGAGACGTGCCGATGCGCTGGAGCGTCGACGGCGGCTCACTGTTCGTCTTCCGCTTCGACGAGCTTCCTGCCCGCATCCGGCGGGTCGAGCTCGCCACGCGGACGCGGGAGGTCGTCGCGACGATCGCGCCCCCGGACCCGGCGGGCGTCGAGTCGATCGTCGCGGCCCAGGTGACGCCCGACGGACGCTCCTGGGTCTACAGCTTCTTCCAGTACAGGAACGACCTCCACCTCGTCACCGGCCTGAAGTAGGGGGCCGAGGCGGCGCCGGGAGATCGCGGCGCGGAGCCGGCCCCGCGAGGGGACCGGCTCCGGCGCGACGGTCGATCAGATGAGGCCGACGTCCTTCTTCTTGGCGACCTTCTTGGCGGGGGCCTTCTTGACGGCCTTCTTCGCGACCTTCTTGACGGCCTTCTTCGCCGGGGCCTTCTTGGCCGGCGCCTTCTTGGCGACCTTCTTCACGGCCTTCTTTGCGACCTTCTTCGCAGCCTTCTTCGTTGCCATCGGATCTCCTTTCGGTTCCGCCCTCGAGGACGGGGGTTCAGGAAAAGACCAGCTCTCCGCGACGATTCACGGAGAAGCGGTCGAGTAGAACTTCGCTGGAGGAAGACGTCGTCCGCGTGTCTCGCGGGGCGTGCGGCGCGTCGTCCCCGTTCCGTGTCCGAAACGTCACCGCTGCATTGTGAACGGGAAAAGCGATTCCGTCACGTGTCCTTCGCCCGATTCTTCGCGCGAGGCGATGGAAGCGCGCGCTCGCTCGTCCGTGAGGAGCGAAGCGTCCGAGCGGGACGGCGAGAGCGAGACGACGTTCTCCGTCCTCGAGGAGGAGGCGGTCGCGCACGAGCGCGGAGAGCGCACGTTCCGTCGCCTCGCGCGCAAAGCCGCATTCCGAGCGGACTTTCTCGACGACCGCGCGGACGTTCGTCGAGGCGTCGCACGCGTCGTGGACGGCGCGCGCCTCTCCGCGGAGGACCGTGAGCGGGCGCCGCGCGGCGGTCCGGAGGTCGAAGACGAAGAGCGCGTCGCCCGCCGGAGCGGAGAAGAGGGCGCTCGCGCCGGCGACGCGCTTCCACCGCGCGAGGGCGCGGAGGAGGGGCGCGACGTACTCGGCCGCCTCTCCCGCGCCGCGGCGCGCGAACGTGAAGGAGTAGGCGAGGTTCGCGATGCGGTCGGGCGGGAAGGGGTAGACCGCCGCGTACGACGGCATCGGCGCGACGTGGAGGAAGCCGAGCCGATCTGCGTCGTCGAACCCGGGGCTGAAGCGGTCGAGCCGCAGGCCGGCGACGCCCGCCGGCGGCGCGAGGTGCGCGAGGAGAGGCACGAGCCGCGCCATCCGCGCGTACTCCGATGGCTCCTCGTCGGGGAAGCCCCAGAGGAGGTTCCAGTACGGCGTGACGCCGAGCTCGCGGCACCACTTCAGCAGCTGGACGCTCTGGAGCGCGGTGACGCCCTTCTTCATGAGCTTCAGCACGGCGTCGGAGAGGCTCTCCACGCCGGGCTGGATGCGGGTCACGCCGGCCTCGGCGAGCGCGCGGACCTGCTCCTTCTTCAGGCTCGCCTTCGTCTCCCAGAAGACGGGCGAGGGCGGCGGCGACTTCGCGAGCTCGGGGAGGAGCGACTCGAAGTAGCGCGTGTCGAGGATGTTGTCGACGACCTGCAGGTCGCTCTCGGGGTGGCGCGAGGTGACGTCGCGCAGCTCGGCGAGGGCGCGCGCGGGCGACTTGCTCCGGAAGGCCATCGTCGTCCCGTTGAGGCCGCAGAACGTGCAGTGGCTCTTCTGCCCCCACGAGCAGCCGCGGGCCGTCTCGAGGAAGAGGCCGGGCGTCCAGGTCCCGGCGAAACGGCTCTGCGCGAACTGCTCGAAGTAGTCGCCGTCGTCTGGGACGGGAAGGTCGTCCATCCGCGTGACCGACGGGGCGTTCGGGAAGCGGCCCGCGGCGAAGTGCGCTTCGACGTTCCCCGGAGTCGCGACGCCGGGGAGGTCGTCGAGCGCGCGGCCGGCGAGGGCGCGCGCGACGAGCTCGGGGAAGACGAGGTCTCCCTCGCCCGAGACGACGGCGTCGAGGAACGGAAAGCTCCGCGCCGTCTCGGCCCCCATCACCCCTTCGCAGTTCGCGCCGCCGATCACGACGACGGTCTCCGGCGCGGCGGTCCTGATCCGGCGCGCGAGGGCGAGCGAGGCGACGTGCTGCTGGAAGACGCTCGTGAAGCCGACGAGGCGCGGCCGGTGGGCGAGGACCTCGTCGAGGGCCCGCTCGAGGAACGGGCCGGCGAGGCTTCGTGCGCGCCGGACGGCCCCGACGAACGACGGCGGGACCGGACGCGCGAGCTCCTTCGAGGGCCAGCAGGCCCGGGCGAGGAGGACGTCGCGCTCCCAGCGGGCGTCGGCCTCCACGTCGCGGCCGAAGAGCGCCTCGCGGAAGACGTGCTCGCCCGCGAGCTCGCGGATCGAACGGGTGCCGTCGGTCGCGATCCGCGTGTAGGGGCCGACGCCGAGCCGCTCGGCGAAGCTCAGCGTGAGGTAGAGGACGCGACACGAGACGCCGAGCGGCGCGAGGCCCGCCTTCAGCAGGGAGAGTCCGAGGGACGGCGCCATCTCGGGGCCGAACGGCATCGAGACGAGGAGGACGTCGACGGCCTCCGTGCGGCGGGTGGGCGGGCGCTTTCGAATGAGGCCGCGAATGTGCCGGTCCGGGGCGCGCTCGTCAAGGCGCGACCTCATCGCAGGACGAACCCGTCTCGCGCCGGGCCGTAACGGAGAGCATGAGGCTCCGCCGCCTCGCCCTCCTCGCGCTCGGCGCCGTCCTCGCGGCGCTCCCCGCCGCGCCGCGGGAGCTGGGGCGCCTCTCGCTCGACGAGGGGCTCTCCCAGAGCATCGTCGAAGCGATCCACCAGGACCGGCTCGGCTTCCTCTGGCTCGCGACGGAGGACGGCCTGAACCGCTGGGACGGAGCTCGCTTCACGGTCTTCCGGAACGTCCCGGGCGAGGCGCGAAGCTTCCCGTACAACGACCTGAAGTGCCTCGACGAGGACGGGCAGGGGGCGCTCTGGATCGGCTCGTTCGGCGGCGGGCTGAACCGGTTCGACCCGGCGACCGGGCGCGTCACGGCGTATCGCAACGACCCGGCCGACCCGACGAGCCTCCCCGCCGACCTCGTGCGCGCCGTCCGCGTCGACCGCGACGGGCGGATCTGGGCCGGGACGCAAGGCGGCGGGCTCGCGCGCCTTGACCCGCGGACGGGGCGGTTCGAGCGCTTCCGGCACGACGCGCGCGACGGGGCGAGCCTCGCGCACGACGACGTGAGGGCGCTCCTCGTCGACGGACGCGGAACGCTCTGGGTCGGAACGTACGGCGGCGGTCTCGACCGGTTCGACGCGGCGTCGCGCCGGTTCGTCCACGTCCCGTCGGACGGCGGGAGAGGCGCGGAGCTCGTCGACGCCCTCCTGGAGGACCGCTCCGGTCACCTCTGGGTCGGGACGTGGGGCGGCGGGCTCTTCCTCCTCGACGAGGAGTCGGGGCGGCTCGTTCCGCGGCCGCGCTTCGCGCGCCTTCCGGGCGCGAGGGTGAAGGCGCTCGCGGAGGACCACGAGGCGTTCCTCTGGATCGCGACCGACGGCGCCGGCCTCGCCCGCTACGACCGGAAGACGGAGACAGTGGAGGTCCTCTCGCACGACCCGTCCGTCCCGCGGAGCCTCGCGACGGACCGCGTCTTCTCCCTCCTCGAGGACCGGTCGAGGGTCCTCTGGATCGGGACCTACGGCGGGGGCCTGAACACGCTCGACCTCGGCCGGAAGAAGTTCCGGAACGTCCGCCGCGACCCGCACGTCCCGACCTCGCTCGGGCACGACATCGTCTGGTCCTTCCACGAGGACGCCGACGGGACGGTCTGGGTCGGGACCGACTCCGGGGGGCTGCAGCGCTGGGACCGCGCGCGCGACGTCTTCCGCGGCTTCCGGCACGATCCGCGCGACCCGGCCTCGATCGCGCACGACACCGTCCGGGCGCTCCTCGGCGACGCGGCCGGGAACCTCTGGGTCGCGACGAACGGAGGCGGCCTCGACCGTCTCGACCGGGCGGCCGGCCGCTTCGCGCACCACCGGCACGACCCGCGCGATCCGGCGTCCCTCGCCCACGACGAGCTCCGGACGCTCTACGAGGACCGGTCGGGGACGCTCTGGGTCGGGACCTACGGCGGAGGGCTCGACCGGCTCGAGCGCGAGACGGGGCGCTTCGTCCACCACCGGAACGACCCGGCCGACCCAGCGACGCTCTCGAACGACTTCGTCCGGTGCGTCCTCGAGGATTCGGCCGGCGCGCTCTGGGTCGGGACGCAGGGGGGCGGGCTGAACCGCCTCGACCGTGCGACGGGCCGCTTCACGCGCTTCCGGGCGAACCCCGCTGATCCGGCCAGCCTTTCGAACGACTTCGTCTTCGCCCTCCACGAGGACCGCGCCGGGAGCTTCTGGGTCGGGACGTACGGCGGCGGGCTGAACCGCCTCGACCGCGCGACGGGACGCTTCACGCGCTTCACGGCGCGGGACGGCCTCTCGAGCGACTCGGTCTACGGGATCCTCGAGGACGAGCGGGGGCGCCTCTGGATCTCGACGAATCGCGGGCTGACGGAGCTCGACCCGGCCGACGGGACGTTCCGCGCCTGGGACGAGACGGACGGCCTGCAGAGCGACGAGTTCAACGGCGGCGCCTTCTACAGGAGCCCGCGCGGCGAGATGTTCTTCGGCGGCATCCGGGGCTTCGACGTCTTCCTTCCGTCCGAGATCGCCGTCCGGACGGAGGCGGCCCCCGTCGTCCTGACGGAGCTCCTCCTCTCGAACCAGCCGGTCCCGGCGGGCCGCTGCCCGGATGGCAGGACGCTCCTGCCGACGTACGTCACCTACGCGAACGACGTCGTCCTCTCGCACGACGACGACGTCGTCTCGCTCGAGTTCGCGGCGCTCCACTTCGCGGCCCCGCAGAAGCTCCGCTATGCGTTCCGCCTCGACGGCTTCGACCGCGACTGGATCCCGACGGGAGCCGACCGGCGCGTCGCGACGTACACGGGGCTCGCGCCGGGGCGGTACCTCTTCCGCGTGAAGGCCGCGAACCCCGACGGCGTCTGGGGGGAGCGCGAGGCGCACCTGAAGATCGTCGTGACGCCGCCGTTCTGGGGCACCTGGTGGTTCCGCCTCGCCGCGGCCCTCGGCCTCGCCGCGGCCGTCGTCGTGGCCCTCCGGCGGAGGATGCGGGCGGTGCGGCTCGCGGCGGCGATGCGGGCGGCCCACGACGCGCAGATGGCCGTCATGCCGCACGAGGACCCCGAGGTCGAGGGGTTCGAGGTCTCGGGGGTCTGCATCCCGGCCCTCGACGTGGGCGGCGACTTCTTCGACTACGTGAGGAGCGGCGAGGCGGGCGGGAAGCTCGGGATCGTCGTCGGCGACGTCTCGGGAAAGGGGACCCCGGCCGCCATGGCGGCGGCGATGTCGGGCGGGATGGTCGGCGCCCTCGTGAGGCGGGGCGAGCCGCTCGAGGCCGTCGCCGAGCAGGTCAACGGCGCCCTCCGCGCGAAGATCGGCCGGAGGATGTTCGCTGCGGCCTGCCTCGCGACGCTCGACCCCGAGCGCCGCGAGCTCGCCTTCGTGAACGCCGGGCTCTGCGAGCCGCTCCTCCGCTCGGGCGACACGGCGACCTACCTCGCCTCCGAGGGGAGCACGTTCCCGCTCGGCGCCGGCGCGCGTGGACGCTACCGCTCCCGGACGGTCTCCCTCTCGCCGGGCGACGTCGTCGTCCTGTACACCGACGGCGTCCCGGAGGCGGCGGGTCGCGCGGGGACGCCGTGGGGCTACGACGCGCTCGCCGGTTTCCTGCGCGGCCTGCCGACCGGCTCGCGGACGGCGCGCGAGATCCGCGACGCGATCGTCCGCGAGGTCGCGCGCGTCACCGGGGGCTCGCGCCCGGCGGACGACGTCGCCGTCGTCGTCGTCCGGGCGCTCTGAGCCTCGGACGGGGCATCGGCCGTACCATTTCGCGCGATGCCGTTCTCCCCAGCCTCGGCCCTGTCCGCGGGACGCCTCGTGACCGGGAGCGCGACGTTCCTCCTCTTCGCGCTGAACACCTTCTTCTGGTGCGCCCTCCTCTACCTGGTCACGCTGCTGAAGCTCGTCGTCCCGATCGCCGCGTTCCGCAGGGCCGCCTCGCGGCTCCTGGTCGCGATCGGCGAGGCGTGGATCGCCGTCAACACGGTCAGCCTGAAGCTCACCCAGCCCACCGTCTACGACGTGACGGGGCTCGAGGGGCTCCGGCGGAACGTCTCCTACCTCGTCGTCTCGAACCACCAGTCGTGGGTCGACATCCCGGTCCTCCAGGGCGTCTTCCTCCGTCGGATCCCGTTCCTGCGCTTCTTCCTGAAACAGCAGCTGATCCGCGTGCCGTTCCTCGGGGCCGCCTGGTGGGCGCTCGACTTCCCGTTCATGAAGCGCCACTCGCGGGAGGCGCTCGAGCGAAACCCCGACCTCCGCCACGAAGACCTCGAGGCGACGCGGCGCGCCTGCGAGAGGTTCCGGCACGCGCCGGCCGCGATCCTGAACTTCGTCGAGGGGACGCGCTTCACCCCGGCCAAGCACGCGCGCGGCGGGTCGCCGTTCCGGCACCTCCTCGTGCCGAAGGCGGGTGGGCTCGCGTTCGCGGCGTCCGCGATGGGTCCGCAGCTCGCCGGCATCGTCGACGTGACGATCGTCTATCCCCACGGCTCGCCGACCTTCTGGGACCTGATCTCGCGCGGTCTCCCGGAGGTCGTCGTGAGGGTGCAGGAGAGGGCGATCCCGGGCGGCTGGTTCGAGGGGGACTACACCGAGGACGCCGCGTTCCGCGGCTCGGTCCAGGCCTGGGTTCGCGACCTCTTCCTCGAGAAGGACGCCGAGATCGACGCCCTCCTCGCCTCCCGCCGAGAACCCGCCGAACCCGGCCGGGCACCGGATGGCCGCCTGGGCTAGACTTCCGCCCCGTTGAAGTCGGACTCCGGCGAGTCTTCGGCCTCGCACCCTCCATCGCGGTCGCCCTCCGGGGCCTTCGAAGCCACCTCGGCCGGGACGGAGAAGACCCACCTCCCGCCGGCGCCGGAGGGCAAGTACCTCGCGGTCCTGACGCTCGGAGCGCTCGGCGTCGTCTTCGGCGACATCGGGACGAGCCCCCTCTACGCCCTCCGCGAGTGCTTCACGGGGCACCACCCGATCCCGCCGACCCCGGGGAACGTCCTCGGCATCCTCTCCCTCATTTTCTGGGCGCTCGTCCTGACGATCTCGGTCCAGTACCTCGCGATCGTTCTCCGCGCCGACAACCGGGGGGAGGGGGGCATCCTCGCGCTGATGGCGCTCCTCCGTCCCTCCGGGGAGAGGGGAGCCGGCGGCGGGTTCCTCATCGTGGCCGTCGGGCTCTTCGGCGCCGCGCTCCTCTACGGCGACAGCATCATCACCCCGGCGATCACGGTCCTCTCCTCGATCGAGGGGCTTCGCATCGTCACCCCCGCGTTCGACCCGTACATCCGGCCGATCGCCGTCGTCGTCCTCCTCGTCCTTTTCTCCCTGCAGAAGAAGGGGACGGCGGGGATGGGGGCGATCTTCGGCCCGATCATGCTCGTCTGGTTCGCGGTCCTCGCGATCCTCGGCGTGGTGCACGTCACGACGGCGCCGGAGGTCCTCTCGGCGGTGAACCCGCTCCACGCCGTCCGATTCTTCCAGCAGAACGGCGTCGTCGGCTTCCTCCTCCTCGGCGCGGTCTTCCTCGTGATAACCGGCGGCGAGGCGCTCTACGCCGACATGGGGCATTTCGGCGCGAAGCCGATCCGGGCCGGGTGGTATGGCCTCGTTCTCCCCTCGCTCCTCCTCAACTACTTCGGCCAGGGGGCGCTCCTCCTGACGAAGCCCGACGCCGCGGCGAACCCGCTTTTCGGGATGGTCCCGAAGTGGGGCCTCCTGCCGCTCGTCGCGCTCGCGACGATCGCCTCCGTCATCGCCTCGCAGGCCGTCATCTCCGGCGCCTTCTCCCTGACGCGCCAGGCGATCCAGCTCGGCTACATGCCGCGGCTGAAGATCGCCCACACGTCGGAGAAGGAGATCGGGCAGATCTACCTTCCCTCGATCAACTGGATCCTCGCGATCGCCTGCGTCTGGCTCGTCCTCTCGTTCGGGAGCTCGAGCGCGCTCGCCTCGGCCTACGGCATCGCGGTCACGACGACCATGGCGATCACGACGACGCTCATGTACGTCCACGCCCGTCGGGCCTGGAACGTCCCGAAGGCGATCGCCCTGCCCGTCGCCGGTCTCTTCCTCTGCATCGACCTCTCGTTCCTCGGCGCGAACCTCGTGAAGGTCTTCCACGGCGGCTGGTTCCCGCTGGCCGTCGCCACGTTCGTCTTCATGCTCATGACGACCTGGAAGCGCGGGCGGCAGATCCTCTCGGCCCGCCTCCGCGAGGCGTCGCTGCCGGTCGACGTCTTCCTCCAGGACGTCGAGAAGCGTCCTCCGACGCGCGTTCGGGGGACGGCCGTCTTCATGGACCGAATCCCGGAGGGGATCCCGCCGCCGCTCCTCCACAACCTGAAGCACAACAAGATCCTCCACGAGCGGGTCGTCTTCCTGACGGTCGTCACCGACGAGGTGCCGCGGCTGAAGGAGAAGGAGCGCTCACGCCTCGAGTACCTCGGCCCCGGCTGCTGGCGGGTCACCCTCCACTACGGCTTCATGGAGAACCCCGACGTCCCGCGCGCGCTCCGGAAGCTGAAGCTCGACGGGAAGGGGTTCGAGCCGATGGAGACGACGTTCTTCCTCGGCCGCGAGACGCTGATCGCGAGCAAGCGCCCCGGTATGGCGCTCTGGCGGGAGCACTTCTTCGCCTGGATGTCCCGATCCGAGGGGCGGGCGACGGCGTTCTTCAACATCCCGCCCGGGCGCGTCGTGGAGCTCGGCCTGCAGGTCGAACTCTGAAGTGGATCGGGGAGGCTCGCCACGAGCCTCCCCGCGGCGGCTGCGCCGCCTCCCCTCGAGCGGGGCGGGCGACGGCGTTCTTCAACATCCGGCCCGGGCGCGTCGTGGAGCTCGGCCTCCAGGTCGAGCTCTGAAGTGGATCGGGGAGGCTCGAGGAGCCTCCCCGCGGCGGCTCCCCGCTAGATCTGCAGGCCGACCTCGGACCCGAGCCGGCGGACGAGCCGGAAGGGGAGGCCGATGACGTTCGAAGGGGTGCCGGTGATCCGCTCGACGAAGAGGCCGCCGAGCCCCTGGAGGGCGTAGGCGCCCGCCTTGTCGGACGGCTCGCCGGAGGCGACGTAGGCGTCGACCTCCTCGTCGGTCATCGGGGCGAAGAGGACCTCGGTTGTTTCGCGGCCGGAGACGAGCCGGCCGTCGCGCGCGAGGGCGACGCCCGTGACGACGTCGTGCGCGCGTCCGCGCAAGGCGTGGAGCATCCGGCGCGCGTCGGCCCGGTCGCGCGGCTTGCCGAGGGCCTCGCCGTCGAGGACGACGATCGTGTCGGCGGCGAGGACGACGGCGCCGGTGGGGGCTCCCTGTGCGACGGCGGCCGCCTTCGCTCGCGCGAGCCGTTCGGCCGCTTCGTGAGGGTCCTCGCCGGGGCGGAGCGTCTCGTCGACGTCGGCCGGGCAGACGAGCGGCTCGAGCCCGAGCGCCCGGAGGAGCTCGAGCCGCCGCGGGGAGGCGGAGGCGAGGAGGAGCGGCGGTCGAGTCACGCCGGCGGAGTCTACGGAGGCCCCGCGTCTACGGGTAGTAGCCGCTGATCGTCCGGGCCTCGAGGTCGTCCGGGGTCACCTTCACCTCCACTTTCCGCCACTTCGCCCCCTGACGGGCCGGCGGGGTGTAGGTGAGGAGGTACTGGCTCCGGAGCTCCTCGTCGATCTCGGCGTAGACGCCCGCGAGCGCCCGGGCGGAGTCGACGTAGTAGACCGTGCCGCCCGTCTCCCGCGCCATCTTGTTGACCTTCGTCCGCACGTCGAACTGCGTGCCGCCGATCTTCAGGCCGATGAAGTAGATCGCCACGCCCGACTTGCGGGCGTAGTCGAGCGCGGCCTCGAACGTGAACTTCGAGGCCCGGTCGCTGCCGTCGGTCAGGAGGACGTAGGCCTTTCGCCCCTTCGTCCCCTGGTACTGGTAGAGGCCGTAGACGACGGCGTCCCAGAGGGAGGTCGAGCCCTGGGCGCGCAGGCCGGCGAGGGCCTGGGCGAGCCGGTCCCGGTCGGTGGTGAAGCCGGAGACGAGCTGCGGCTCGTTGTCGAACGTCACGAGGAAGCAGCGGTCGCGCGGCGTCATGACGTTCCGGAGGAAGTCGTTCGCGGCCTTCTGCGCCTCGGGGAGCGTCTCCTCCATCGAGCCGGAGGTGTCGACGCCGATCCCGAGCGCGAGGGGAAGGTTCGTGACGACCTCGAAGCCGTCGATCGTCTGCTCCGCGCCGTCCTCGAGGACCCGGAAGCTCTCCCGGGAGAGGCCCGTGACCGGGCGGCCCTTCCGGAAGACCGACGTGTAGAGCTCGACGGCCTGCACGTCGACCTCCGAGAGGTACTTCGGGGCGTTGAAGTAGCGGACGTCCTCGCTGACGCTGCCGTCCGCGAGCGTCGCCACGACGCGGAGGAACCCGATCTCCTTCTGCCGCGGCACGTCGACGACCTGCTGGAACGGCGGCTGGTAGAGCGTCGCCGCACGGGTCTCGTTCACCCAGAACTCCACCTGCTGGAGCTTCTTCGTCTGGGGGACGGCGAGGTCAGCGACGACGCGGACCGGCCCCTCGAGCTGGATGCCCTTCTCCGGCGAGGTGATCCGGACGCGGAACGCCTCGCGCCCCTCGTTCAGGATCATCTCGTCCTCGGAAAGGAGCCGGCCGTCCTTCGCGAAGCCGGCGACCTTCACGGTCCTCTTGCGCGGCAGCTCGCCGAGGTCGAAGTCGGCCTCGAACGGCGGACGGCGGTCGGTGACGACCTTCCTGCCGTCGAGGAAGAACTCGGCGTACGCGATGTCGTCGGACGAGGCCCGCGTCTCGAACCGGACGACGCCCGTCGCGAACTCCCGCGCGAGGGGGAGGAAGGAGAGGACGCCCCGGTCGTTCGGCTCGGCCACGAGCCGGGCGAGGGCCGCCTTCGCCTCCTCGCGCGCCGCCTTCTCCGCGGGCGAGAGGACCTGGTCGGGCGCCTCGGGGACGACGACCTTCTCGTCGACGAGCGCGGCCGCGTTCCGGTTCGCGTCGGCGACCTTGACCTTCAGCCGGTACTCGCCCGGGTAGAGGAACCGCTCGATGCCCAGCGGGAGGAACGCCCCCTTCACCGTCGAGGCGGGGAAGTCGAAACGGTATCGGAAATTGTCGACGAGCTTCCCCCCCTTGACGATCTCGCCGACGACGTCGAGGTCGTAGAACGTCTCCTCGCCGAGGGCCTTCGTGCCGAGCGATTCGCGATCGAGGAGGAGCGAGATCTCCATCCGGATCTTGCTCGCGACCATCTCGGGGAACCGGAAGACCCGCTGGACCGGGAGCTTCGCCGCGGACGGGTCGAGGTCGGTCGTCATCAGGAGGATCCGGTCGACCCCTTCCACGTCCGGCTTCGGCCCCGACTTCAGGGAGTCGATCATCTTCTGCGCGCCCATCGTCCCGAAGACGCCTGCGGCCGTCGCCATGGCGCCCTGGACCTCGCGCCACTCCTGGCAGTAGGTGACGTCGACCCGCCGGCCGGGCGAGATTCCGGCCAGGCCGGCCACTCCCCCGACCAGCACCGCCTGCTGTCCGTCGAGAGGCGTCCAGAGGCGGAAGTCGCCGGTGCCGAACGGCTGGTAGAAGAGGAGCGTGACCTTGCTCTGCCGGAGCGACTCGAGCCGCTCGTAGTACCAGAGCTCGATCGGGTTGTAGATGTCCTGGCAGTCGATCCGGCGCATCCCGTCGGGCGGGCCGTTGACGATGAAGACTCGCCCCTGGTCCGTGTGGACGCCGCGGTACCTCTCCTTGACGATCCGGAGTCGCAGCTCGTAGATGTCCTTGAACGCCACACGCTGGCCGTCGGAGTCGACGGAACGCCGCTTCCAGAACTCCTCGATGAACTTGTCGCGCTGGTAGTCGGAGCCGAGGCGCAGGAACGTCGTCTCCTCGACGTCCGTCAGGATCGGCTCGACGTCGCGGAGGAAGAACTGGTAGCGCTCGGGCAGCGCCTCGAGGGCCTGCTTCTTCTCCTTGCCGGAAAGGCGCTTGCCGCCGAAGACGAGCGGCGCCGGGCTGGCCGCCGGAACCGCGTCCGCCGCGCCGGAGATCGGGGCGGCGAGCGCCGCGCGCTCCCGCAGGCCGCCGGCGGTGTCGCCCTGGCGTGACCGGATGGAGCGGACGGCGTCGCGCACGAGCGCCGCGTCGGCGCACCCGAAGGCGCCGTCCGGGAGCTCGCCGAGCGGTCCGGTGGCCTCCGACTTCGCCGCGAGGAGCGCCGGCTCGCCCTCGAGGAGAGTCCAGTAGCGGCCGACCCCGGTCCCCGGCTCCGGGAAGAAGAGGAGCCGGGCGTTCGGCCCGAGGAGACGGTGCGAGAGATAGGTCCAGACCTCGATCCGGCCGAAGAGGTTCGGGCAGGAGACGACCCGCCGCGCGTCGGGACCGCCCCCGGAGGCGACCCATGCCGCCGTCCGGTCGTCGTCGGCGCGGCCGAAGAGGGTGAGCGCCTCGGCGCGCAGGACGGCGGCGGGATCGGGGGCGCCGCCGGTGACCTCGACCCCGCGCGACGGGTCCGCCGGGGCGGTCGCCGGCGCCGGAACGGGCGTCGCGGGCGGGGCCTGGGCCGGCGCGCCGGGAGCGGCGAGCGCGGCGGTCACGAGGGCGAGCCATCGTGCGAGCGTCCGGACCATCAGTTCCGCCTCCTTGGCGTCCCCTCCTTCGCGGCAAGCAAGGGAGGGACCGTGCCGGAGTGTACGGCTCCGACGGGGACCGGGGTTTGCGGCGGCGGAGACGCGCGCTCCTAGAATCCGCGCCGATGACCTCCCTCCGGACGGTCTACGTCGACCACCACGCCACGACCCCGCTCCGGCCGGAGGCCCTCGAGGCGATGCGTCCCTGGCTGACCGGCGCCGCGGCGAACCCCTCCTCGCTCCACGCGCCGGGGCGTGCGGCCCGGGCGGCCGTCGAGCGGGCGAGGGAGAGGATCGCGGCGCTGCTCGCCGTCCGTCCCGAGGAGCTCGTGTTCACCTCGGGCGGGACGGAGTCGGACGCCCTCGCGGTCTGTGGCGGGGCGCGAGCGGTGCGGGACGGCGAGCCGCTTCGGACCCGCGTCGCCGTCTCGGCGGCCGAGCACGCGGCGGTGAGGGAGGCGGCGCGCTCCCTGCGACGCGAGGGGTTCGAGCCGGTCGAGGTCCCCGTCGACGGTATGGGGCTGCCAGACGGTCAGGGCCTCGCTTCCGCGATCGACGGCCGGACGGCCCTCCTCTCTCTGATCCTCGCCGGGAACGAGACGGGGACCCTGAACGGCGCGATCGCGGAATCGGCCGCCACCGCCCGAGGCGCGGGTGCGCTCGTTCACACCGACGCCGTCCAGGCGGTCGGGAAGGTCCCCGTCCGCCCCTCCGGGCTCGGCGTCGACCTGCTCACCTTCACGGGCCACAAGCTCGGCGGGCCGCGGGGGGCCGGCGTCCTCTGGGTGAGGCGAGGCGTTCGACTGTCCCCGCTCTTCGCGGGCGGCGGGCAGGAGCGGGGCCGGCGAGGCGGGACCGAGAACGTCGCCGCCATCGTGGGGCTCGCCGCGGCGCTGGACGTGGTCCTTCCCCGCCTCGACGAGGAGGGCCGGAGGGTCGGCGCGCTCCGGGACGCCTTCGAGTCGGGGCTCCGGGAAAGGGTGCCCGGGGTGAGGGTCAACGGCCTCGGGCCGGACGGAAGGCTTCCGACGGCGAGCTCGGTGACGTTTCCCGGGGTCGACGGCGAGACGCTCCTGGTCGCTCTCGACCTCGAAGGTGTCGCCGCCTCGTCCGGCTCGGCCTGCTCGTCGGGGACGCCGGCGCCGAGCCGCGTCCTCCTCGCCTGCGGCCTGCCGGAGGCCGAGGTCCGGGCGACCCTGCGTTTCTCGTTCGGGTGGACGACGACGGAGGAAGACGTCGTGCGGCTCCTGGAGGTCCTTCCGCCCCTCGTCGCGCGCGTTCGGGCGGCTTGATCCGGGGGGCGCGGGCGTGTCTAATGGCGCAGGTTCTCAATCCGGATCGACCGTGGGGGAGATGCGTTGATCATCCAGTGCTCTGCCTGCAACACGCGCTACCACTACGACGAGGCCCGCTTCGCAGGCGCCCCCGCGAAGAAGATCCGCTGCACCAAGTGCTCGACCGTCTTCGAGATCCGGAACCCCGCCCTGGACGCGCCGCCGCCGGCGGGGTTCCAGGCCGACGAGACGAGCTCGATCAGCGCGCCGATGCCCGGCTCCGACGACTTCAACTTCGACACGACCGTGATGGGTCCTCACCGGAAGCGGCCGGTCGTCGCCCGGCCACCCGAGCCGATCGCCGCTCCGGCTCCGCCTCCCCGTCCGCCTGCGCCCGAGGTGGAGAAGCCCCCGGTGGCGGCCGCGGCCGCGGCCGGCCGACGCCTCCGCCTGCCGGACTGGGAGAAGCTGTCGCTCGCCTGCATCGCGGGACCGGAGGCGGGGCGGATCTTCGAGATCGGAAAGCCGCGCGTCGTTCTCGGTCGCGCTGGCGTCGACATCCTCCTGAACGACCCCGAGTGCTCGCGCAGCCACGCCGCGATCGAGATCTCCGATGACAAGGTCTTCCTCGTCGACCTCGGCTCGACGAACGGGACCTACGTCGCCGACAAGCGGATCTCGCAGGTCGAGCTCGAGAACCGGTCGGAGTTCGACGTCGGCTCCTCGACGCTGATGCTCATCCGGACGCGGAAGGACTAGCCTCCCGCTCTCTCCGGAGCGCGGGGCGCCCCGCGCCCCTTCAGCAGCGCTCCAGCTGCGCGACGACCGCCTCGAGGGAGGCGGGGAGGCTCTGGGCCGGGTTCGCGTGGCGCGCGCCGCTCCCGTGGTACCTCACGGCGGCCCCCGAGAACTTGATGGCGTGGGCCGTCGCGACGACGACGACCGTCTCGTCCCGTCCGATCGCCCCCTCACGGCGGAGCTTCGCCGCACCGGCGAGGGCGACGGCGGAGTTCGGGCAGATGGCGAGACCGTGCCGGTTCGCGAGCGCCGCCGCCTCCATCAGCTCGGCCTCGGAGACGCGCGTGACCGTGCCGTTCGAGAGCTCGATCTCGCGTCGTGCCCTCGGGTGCGAGACCGGGGCTCCGATCCGGATCGCCGAGGCCTCGGTCTCGTCCGCGGTGCGCGTGACGCGCTCCGCGAAGCCGGTGAGGAAGGAGCGGTAGAACGGGTCGGCCGCCTCGGCCTGCGCTCCGGCGATGCGCGGGCGCTTCCCGATGACGCCGAGGTCGAGCCACTCGCGGATCCCCTTGCCGATCGCCGAGACGTTCCCGGCGTTGCCGACCGGGACGACGAACCAGTCCGGGACCTCCCAGCCGAGGTCGTGGATCGCCTCCTGCCCGATCGTCTTCTGCCCCTCGATCCGCACCGGGTTCTTCGAGTTCAGGAGGTAGACGGGGCGCGTCCGCGCCAGGTCGGTGACGATCCGCATGCAGCCGTCGAAATCGGTCGCGAGGCCGAGCGTGAGCGCGCCGTGGTGGAGCGCCTGCGAGAGCTGCTCGCCCGTGATCTTCGCCTCCGGGAGGAGGACGACGGCGCGCATCCCCGGCACCTCGGCGGCGTAGGCGGCCAGCGCGGCGGAGGTGTCGCCCGTCGAGGCGCAGACGACGTCGGTCCGGCCGAGGTGCCGCGCCCAGGAAACGCCGACGGTCATGCCGCGGTCCTTGAAGGAGAGCGTCGGGTTCTCCCCCTCGTGCTTGACGAACAGGCGGGCGAGGTCCAGCTCCTTCCCGAGCTCGACGCAGCGGTAGAGGCGGGTCCCGCCCTCGGGCTTGCTGACGATCTCCTCCGGCGCCAGCGCCGGGAAGACGTGCTCGCGGTAGCGCCAGACGCCGCTCCTCTCGAACGCGGGCGTCTCCGCGTTCGGCAGCGCGGAGCGCCGGCGATCGAAGAGGTCGCGCCACTCGCGGCCCGATCTCCCGAACGAGGCGAGGTCGTGGAGGACCTCGAGGAGGCCGCCGCACGAGGGGCACTCGGTGAGCACCTCCTCGATCGCGCGGGTCACGCCGCACTCGAGGCAGGAGAGGCGGGAGAGGGGCG
>JAKPXO010000111.1 GCA_029567505.1 Acidobacteriota bacterium | reverse complement strand
TCTCGGGTCCGGTCCCGTTCGCCGACTCCTGGTGGCGCACCGTCGAGGGGCTCGCCGAGACGACGCCGGCCGACGCGGCGGAGGTCCGCGCCGCCGAGCGGGCGGCGGGCGAGGAGACCTCGAACGACGCCGAAGCCGAGGCGCGGCTCGCACACGCGGCGCGGACGATCGGCGCCTGGCTCCTGCCTCTCCGAGAGAAGCTCGGCGCCGAGATCGAAGCCGTCGGCCGCGCGCTCGAGGCGCTCGGCCTTCCGGCCGACGGCGCGGCCCCCGACGTGCGCCGCCCGCGGCGCGACGCGCGGTTCGACGCGCTTCTCGGCCTCGTGCGCGAGCGCCTCGTCGAGAACGGCGCCTTCCGCGCCGACGAGAGGCTCGTCGTCTTCACCGAGTACCGGACGACGCTCGACTCCCTCGCCGCGCGCCTCGCCGAGGCGTTCCCCGCCCCCGGCGCGCTCCGGACCCTCACGGGCGGCATGCCCGAGAGGGAGCGCGACGCCATCAAGGCCGCGTTCAACGACCCCGACGACCCCGTCCGGCTCCTCGTCGCGACCGACGCCGCCTCCGAGGGTCTCAACCTCCAGGAGACGGCCCGCTACCTCCTCCACTACGACGTCCCCTGGAACCCCGCGCGCCTCGAGCAGCGCAACGGCCGCCTCGACCGCTACGGGCAGGCGCGCGACGTCACCGTCTTCCACTTCGCGTCCGACGAGGACGACGACCTCGGCTTCCTCGCCTACGTCATCGCGAAGGTCGAGTCGATCCGCGAGGACCTCGGCTCGACCGGCGAGGTCTTCGAGGCGGCCTTTGAGGCGAAGTTCCTCGAGGGGCGCGCGGCCGGCGAGGTGCGCGCCCGCGTCGAGCGGGGCGTGACGGCGGCTCGCGGTCGGGCCTCGTACCGGCGCGACGCGCGCGCCCGCGTCGCGGCGAAGGCCGCAGCGGCGGAGCAGGCGGAGGAGGAAGGCCGCGCGCTCGAAGCTCTCGCCCGCGAGGTCGACTTCGACCCCGAGTCCCTCGCCTCGACCCTCGAGTCGGCCCTCGCCATCGGGTCGCTGCGCCCTCGCCTCGACCCGCCCGACGCCCGCGGACGGCGGCGCCTCACGCCTCCGATCCCCGCCTCCTGGTCCGCCCTCGCGGACGACGCCCTTCGCCGCCCCGGCGCCGCCGGATCGCGCGGGGCGCTTCCGGCCCTCGTCTTCGACCCGCGAGCGTTCGTCGAGAGGAAGGGCGGGCGGCCGGTCTTTCGCCCCTCGGCCGACTCCGTCCTCCTCCATCTCGGGCACCCCGTCTTCCAGAGGGTCTTCGCGAGCTGGGCTCGGGCGCGCTTCCCGGGCTCGGGCCTCGCCGCCTCCCGCTGGACCGTCCGGCGCATCCCGCGCGCCGCGCTCCCCGCCGGCGCGGAAGCCGTCGTCCTCCTCACCGTCGAGGAGCTCGCCGTCAACGAGCTGCGCGAGGCGTTCCACCACTGGGTCCGGACGCTCGCCTGGCCGGTTGTAAACGGGCGCCTCGGCCCGCTCCTCCCGCATCGCCCGGCGCGCGGCTGGCGCGCCGGGGCCGAGATCCCGACGGCGGCCGACGTCGAGGCGGCGCGCGACCTCGCCGGCCCGCTCCTCGACGACCTGAAGGCGGGCCTCCGCGCGCACGCGGAGGCGCTGGAGCGCGACCTCTCGTCGGAGGTCTCGCGGCGCGGCGCCGAGGAGCTGGAGGAAGAGCGGAAGCGGTTCGTCAGCCGGCAGGGCGAGCTCTCGACCCTCATCGAGCAGCAGAGCGTCGCGCGGCTCGAGAAGGAGCTCTCGCGCCTCCGCGAGGAGGAGAAGCAGGGGCTCCTCTTCGGCGCGTCCGCCCGCCTCGACGAGCTCGAGCGCTCCATCGCCGCGCGCGAGGAGGAGCTTCGCCGCCGGACGCTCCACTACCACGAGCTGCGCGACCAGCTCGCCCGCGAGAGGGACCGCGTCCTCCGTGAGATCGTCCCGCGCCGCTTTGCCCTCCGCGGCGGCGTGCGCGTCTTCCCGGTGGCGCTCGAGCTGAGGCTCGGGCAACCCGTGGGATGAGTATGGCTCTCGAGTGGTAGAATTGTTACGTATGAGCGGGAATACCATTGGGCCTGAGCCGAACGT
>JAKPXO010000107.1 GCA_029567505.1 Acidobacteriota bacterium | reverse complement strand
GCTCCTGCGGGTCGATGGCGAGGTAGATCGCCCGGCGCACGTCGCGGGAGCGGAGCGGACCGGGCACGTCGAACCGCGTCCCGAGGAGGACGACGACGAGCCCCGGGTGGCTCACGAACCGGACGTTCTTCCCCGCGCCGTCCAGGTCCTTCCGCTTGAGCTCCCGCGCGAGGTGGAGCTCCCCCGCCGCGAGCGCGGCGGCCCGCGCGGTCGCGTCGGGAAGGACCCGGAAGCGCGCCTCCCGGATCGGCGGCGCGCCGTCCCGGTAGCGCTCGTTCGCCACGAGGCGGAGCTCCTTCCCCGGCACCCACGAGACGAATCGGTAGGCCGCCGTCCCGACCGGAACGGCGACCTCCTCGGGCGTCCCGGCCGGGACGATTCCGACCCCCGCGAGCTTGTTCAGCAGGACCGGCTCCGGCACCGACGTGCCGATCTCGAGCGTCTCGTCGTCGACGGCCTCGATCCTCTCGAGCGACTCGAGGTGCGGCGCGGCCCGGAAACGGCGGGCGCGCTCGAGGCTGAACTTCGCGTCTCGCGCCGTCAGCGGAAGGCCGTCGTGGAAGCGCACGCGAGGACGTAGACGGAAACGCCACGTCAGGTCGTTCGGGTTGCTCCACCCCTCGGCGAGCGCCGGGACGACGCGCATCTGCGGGTCGAACGTGACGAGCGGCTCGTAGACGTTCGCGAGGACCGAGTGGGTGACGCTGTCGTCGTGGCGATGCGGATCGAGCGTCCGCACGTCCTGCTCCATCGCGACCAGGAGCGCGGGCGGAGGGGGCTGCGCGCCGCACGCGCCGAGCGCGACCGAAAGGAGGACGACGGCCCGGGCCGACCGACGCACCATGCCCGATTCTAGTGCGCGGACCGGCCGGAACGCGGCACGTCCCGCAGACCCGGACGACAGCTCACGCCTTCAGCGGGCCGTCCCCGGCCCGTACCCCGTGATCACGTACGAGCCGCTCTTGGCGTCCCGGCGGAGCGTGATGACCCGGTGCTTCTGGGCCGACTCGAGGAGGTCGGAGAACGCGCGGAACCCGTAGTACGACTCGGAGAAGCTCGGGTTCTTGCGCTGCATCGTCTGCTTGACCATCGAGCCCCAGAGGATCTCCTTGTTCTCGCGCTGGAGCGCCTGCATCGACTCGATGAGGAGCGAGAAGACCTCGCGGCTCTTCTCCGGGAGCCCCGCGACGGCCGGGACCTTCACCTGCTCGCGGACGAGGTCCTCGTAGTAGATGAACTCGTCGCAGTTCTCGATCAGGAGCTCGGACGTCGAGCCCTTCACGCCGAAGCCGAGAACGGTCTTGTTGTTCTCCTTCAGCTTCGAGACGAGGGGCGAGAAGTCCGAGTCGCCCGAGCCGATCACGAAGGTCGTGATGTGCTCCTTGTTCGAGGCCAGGTCCATCGCGTCGACGACCATCCGGATGTCGGCCGAGTTCTTCCCGGTCATCTTGTGCTGCGGGATGTCGATCAGCTCGAAGGCCGACTCGTGGAAGGCCCGCTTGTACTCCGCGTACCGGGACCAGTCGGCGTAGGCCTTCTTGATGACGATCTTCCCCTTGTCGAGGAGGCGCGAGAGGAGCAGCTTGACGTCGAACTTCGGGTGCCCGCTCTCCCTGAGGCCGATGATGACGTTGTCGATGTCGATGAAGAGGGCGAGCTTCTGGTCTTCCTGGCTCATGCTCACTGGGGGTGCGGCGGGGACGACGGTCTCGACGATCGTCGTCGTGGCGGGAGAGAAGGCCTCGGTCTCGAAGAACGTGACGTCGGCGGTGGGGGTGGCGGCCGCCTCCGCGGCGGCCGTGGCGCCCGACTTCGTCGACCGGCGACGGCGGCGCGTGGGACGGGTTTTCTGGCTGGCTTCGTTCAAGCGTCTCATATTACGACACATGCGAGAATCGAACGGATGCCGATCAGCGATTCATCGAACGAAGGAGTCGAGGCCCTCCGCGCGGCGGTCGTGGCCGTCGACGTGACCGGACGGGGTGCCCTCGCGGTCTCGGGTCCCGATGCCGCGGAGCTCCTCCACGGCCTCGTCACGAACGAGGTGAAGGCCCTGCCCCCCGGGTCGGGCTGCCACGCGGCGCTCCTCACGCCGAAGGGGAGGATGCGGGCCGAGCTCGCCGTCCTCCGCGTCTCGGAGTCCGAGGTCCTCCTCGACTGCGACCCCTCCCTCGCCGAACCGCTCCTCGGAATCCTCCAGGGCTACGTCCCGTTCAGCCGGTCGGTCCTTCGGGACCAAACGAGCGAGACCGGCGTCGTCCACCTCGAGGGCCCGACCGCGGCCGAGGTGCTGCTCGCCGCGGGCCTACCCGAGCCCGCGCCGGACGACTACGCGCATGCCGCCGGCTCGCTCGACGGCGTCCCGGTCCGCGTCGTCCGCGTCTCGCGCGCCGGCGAGCCGGGCTTCGACGTTCGCACCTCACCGACTGCCGTCCCCGCGCTCCTCGACCTCCTCTCCTCCCGCGGGGCCGCACTCGTCTCCCCCGACGTCCTCGAAGCGGGCCGGATCGAGGCCGGCCTCCCCCGCTGGGGCGCCGAGCTGACGGAGACGACACTCCCGAACGAGGCCGGCCTCGAGCGGACCGCGATCTCCTATACGAAGGGGTGCTACCTCGGACAGGAGACGGTCGCGCGGATCCGGACCTACGGCCACGTGAACCGGCGCCTCGTCGCCCTCCTCCTTCCGATCGGCTGCGCCGCCGCCCCGGGCGACGACGTGCGCGCCGGCGAAGAGACCGTTGGAAACGTGACGAGCGCGGTCGATTCCTCCCGGCGCGCAGCGCGCGTCGCTCTCGCCTACGTGAAGAAGGGGCACGACGAGCCCGGGACGGCGCTCGCCGTGGCGACGAAGGAGGGCGCGGCCGCGGGACGCGTGGCCGCCGTCCCGCTTGGGCGCTGAAACTCGCGCCCGCGAGCCGGGCGCCGCTCCCTACGTCGCGCTCCTCTTCGTCCAGCTCTTCTTCGGGACGCTCCCCGTCTTCGGCAAGATCGCCATGCGGGAGATGGAGCCGTTCGCGCTCGCGGCCTTCCGTGCCCTCTTCGGGGCCCTCTTCCTCTCGCTCGCGGCCCGAGCCTTCTCGGGCCCCGAGCCGCGCCAGACGCTCCGGGAGAAGGGAGAGGTGGCGCTCCTCTCGCTCCTCGGCGTCGTGGCGAACCAGGTCCTCTTCATCACCGGCCTCTCGCTCACGACCGCCACTCACGCGACGCTCCTCGTGGCGACCGTCCCCGTCTTCACGATCCTCGTCGGGCTCCTCTCGCGGAGGGAGCGCCCCTCGCCGCGGCGGCTCCTCGCCGTCCCGATCGCGTTCGGCGGCGTCCTCTTCCTCCTCGACCCCGCGAACCTCTCGTTCCGCCACGGGACGTTCGTCGGCGACCTCCTCGTCACGCTCAACTCCGTCGCCTACGCCTGGTTCCTCGTCCGGGCGCGCGACGTCCTCGTCCGCCGCCCCGCCCTCTCGTTCGTGTCCCAGGCGTTCCGGTACGGGGCCCTGCCGATCCTCCTCCTCGCCCTCCCGGGGCTCTCGCGCCTCCGCCCCGCCGAGCTCTCCGGCCCGGCCGTCGGGTCGCTCGTCGGCGTCGTCCTCCTCGGGACGGTCGGCTCCTACGCCCTGAACGCCTGGGCCCTCGCCCGGACGAGCGCCTCGACGACGGCGTTCTTCATCTACGTCCAGCCGGTCTTCGCGGGAGCGTTCGCCTTCTTCGCGCTCGGCGAGGAGCCCTCGCCCCGGATCTTCGGCGCCGCCGCCCTCATCTTCGCCGGCGTCGCCCTCGCGATCTGGCCGGCCCGGAAGCCCCCGGCCTCCTGACCCGGCCCGGAATCCCTCCCGCCGCATGACCCGCGTCATACGCGGGCCCTTCTCAGCGGACCCGGGCCTCCCTAGAGTCCGTCCATGCTCTCGACGCTGAACCTCCGCGCCCTCGGCTGGGCACTCCTCGCCTCGGCCCTCCTCGCGGCCTCGGTCGTCGCGGGCTCGAGGAACCTGCAGAACTTCGACGGGGCGCTCGCGGCGTACCTCTTCGCGACGCTCTTCGCCGCGTTCGGCATCGTCTACCGCTACGCCGTCTGGCTCCAGCGTCCGCCAACGCGGCTCTATTGGCGGGCCGGCTGGCGCCTCCTCTTCTCCCCCCGCTTCCCCGCCTACCTCGCCGAGCTCGCCCGCCGCCTCGTCGACGAGCTAGCGCTCCAGCGCTTCATCTGGAAGCGGAGCCCGAAGCGGGGACTCGCGCACGTCCTCCTCGCGTGGGGCTGCCTCTCGGCCTTCGCGATCACGGTCCCCCTCGTCTTCGGCTGGGTCCACTTCACGCTGAAGGCCGGGACGATCGACGTCTACGAGGCGCACCTCCTCGGCTTCCACGCCTTCGACTTCCCGCTCGGCGGCTTCGTGGCGCTGAACCTCTTCCACGCCCTGAACTGGTCGTCGGTCCTCGTCCTCCTCGGCGTCTTCGGGTTCCTCCGGCGCCGGATCACCGACGCCGGGCAGATCTCGACGCAGACCTTCGAGATGGACCTGATGCCGCTCGTCCTCCTCGTCCTGATCTCCGTCACCGGCCTCGGGCTGACGTGGGACTACGAGCTGATGCAGGGGCGGGCCCACCCCTTCATGGCGATCAGCCACGCGATCACCGTCATCCTCTTCCTCCTCTGGCTCCCGTTCGGGAAGTTCTTCCACGTCTTCCAGCGGCCGGCGCAGCTCGGCGTCGCCCTCTACCAGCGCGAGGGGGAGGCCGGGGAGCAGGCCGTCTGCCCGCACACCGGCGAGGCCTTTGCGTCGCGGATGCACGTCGAGGACCTCAAGCAGGTGACGGCCGAGCTCGGCTACGACTACCGCCTCGCCGGCGGCGGCTCGCACCTCGACCTCTCCCCGCAGGGGAAGCGGGCCGCGCTCGCGAAGGCCCACCTCGCCGCCCGGACCGAGTCGGGCGCCTTCTTCGGCTGAGAGGAGCGAACGAAATGGCACGCCTCCCCGTCTCCCCCGAGGCCCTCGTCGCGCAATTCGGCCCGAGCCTCGGCTTCCCGCCGAAGGAAGGCTTCCCCGGCCGCGACGAGCCCGACCGCGTCGTCCCGACCCACTGCTGCTTCTGCGGGATGCAGTGCGGGATCAAGCTCCTCGTGAAGGACAACCGGATCGTCGGATTCGACCCGTGGGAGGAGTTCCCGTTCAACGAGGGGCGCCTCTGCCCGAAGGGGGTCCAGCGGTACCTGCAGAACAACCACCCCGACCGCCTCCTCTCCCCGCTCGAGAGGGTCGAGGGGCAGGGGTTCCGCCCTTTGTCGTGGGACGCCGCGCTCGACCGGACCGTTTCCGAGGTCCGGCGGATCCAGGAGAAGCACGGGAAGGACGCCTTCGCGATGCTCTCGGGCGTCTCGCTGACGAACGAGAAGAGCTACCTCGTCGGGAAGTTCGCGCGCCTCGCGCTCGGCACGCGGAACCTCGACTACAACGGCCGCCTCTGCATGGTGAGCGCCGGCGCCGGGAACAAGAAGGCGTTCGGCCTCGACCGGGCGAGCAACACGTACGCGGACCTCGCGAAGGCCGAGGTGATCCTCGTCGCGGGGGCGAACGTCAGCGAGACGTTCCCGACGCTCACGCACTGGATCTGGCAGGCGCGCGACAACGGCGCGAAGCTGATCGTCGTCGACCCGCGGATGACGCCGCTCGCCCGGACGGCCGACCTCCACCTCCCCGTCCGCCCCGGCCGCGACTCGGCCCTTTTCGGGGCGATCCTCAAGCAGCTCGTCGACCGCGACCAGCTCGACCACGACTTCATCGCGAACCACACCTCCGGCTTCGAGGAGGCCGTCGAGGCGGTGAAGGGGTACGACCTCGCCTGGGCCGAGGAGGTGACCGGCATCCCGCGGCGGAAGATCGAGGCCGCGGCGGAGTGGTGGGGGACGGCGAAGACGAGCTTCCTCCTCCACGCGCGCGGCATCGAGCACCACACGAAGGGGGTCGAGAACGTCGTCTCGGCGATCAACCTCGTCCTCGCGACGGGGCGGATCGGGAAGCCCTACTGCGGCTACGGGACGATCACCGGGCAGGGGAACGGCCAGGGAGGCCGCGAGCACGGGCACAAGTGCGACCAGCTCCCCGGCAACCGCGACATCGAGAACCCGAAGCACCGGGAGTGGATCGCCGGGGTCTGGGGCGTGCCGGAGCCGGAGATCCCCGGCAAGGGGCTCTCCGCGTACGAGATCGTCGAGGCGATCCACCGGGGCGAGATCAAGGGGCTCCTCTCGATCTGCTTCAACCCGCTCGTGTCGCTCCCGAACGCGAGCTTCGTCCGCGAGGCGCTCGAGAAGCTCGAGTACTTCGCGGCGATCGACTTCTTCCTCTCCGAGACGGCCCGGCACGCCGACGTCGTCCTCGCCGGCTCGCTCCACGAGGAGGAGGAGGGGACCGTCACGACCGCCGAGGGGCGCGTGACGCGCGTCCGCGCCGCGATCGACCCGCCCGCGGACGCGTGGCGCGACACGGACGTCCTCCTCGACCTGGCCCGGCGCCTCGGGAGGGAGGAGCTCTTCGACTTCGCCGCCCCGGCGCCGCTCGCCGGGACGCGCGAGGGATCGCTCTTCACGGCGAAGCGGATCTTCGACGAGCTGCGCGCCGCCTCGAAGGGGGGGACGGCCGACTACTTCGGGATCACCTACGAGAAGATCGAGGCGAACCTCGGCGTCTTCTGGCCCTGCCCGTCCGTCGACCACCCCGGCACGCCGCGCCTCTGGGAGGACCGGAAGTTCGCGACGCCCGACGGCCGGGCGCACTTCAACGCCGTCCGCTACCGCGACCCGGGCGAGGTGACCGACCCCGACTTCCCCGTCATCCTGACGACGGGGCGCGTCGTCTCGCAGTACCTCTCGGGGACGCAGACCCGAAGGATCGGGAAGCTCGTCGAGCAGTACCCCGAGCCGCTCCTCGAGATCCACCCGGCGCTCGCGAAGACGCTCGGCATCGCCGACCGCGACCTCGTGAGGGTCGAGACGCGCCGCGGCGCCGCCGAGTTCCCGGCCCAGCTCGTGACGACGATCCGCGAGGACACCGTCTTCATCCCGTACCACTGGCCCGGACGGAAGTCGGCGAACCTCCTCACCTCGGGCCTCCTCGACCCCGTCTCGAAGATCCCCGAGTTCAAGGTGAGCGCCTGCCGGCTCGTGCCGACGGGCCGCAAGGCCCCTTCCGCCGCCGAGGCGAAGGCGCACGCGAGCGTCTGAGGCGGGAGGAGCGATGACGACGACCGCCTCCCGGAGCCACGAGGAGTTCTTCCTCGACCCGCAGCGCTGCATCGGCTGCCACGCCTGCGAGATGGCCTGCGCCGAGTGCGAGACGAACGGCCAGCTCGCGATGATCCACGTCGACTACGTCGACCGGGCCATGAGCCCCCAGACCTCGGTGCAGGTCTGCATGCACTGCGAAGAGCCGACCTGCGCCCGCGTCTGCCCCGCCGACGCGATCGCCAAGGACGAGCTCGGCGTCGTCCACTCGGCGAACGCGGCCCGCTGCATCGCCTGCAGCAACTGCGTCCTCGCCTGCCCCTTCGGCGTCCCGAAGAAGATCGAGCCGATGAAGCTGATGATGAAGTGCAACCTCTGCTACGACCGGACGAGCGCGGGGCGAAGGCCGATGTGCGCCACGGTCTGCCCGAGCGGCGCGCTCTGGTACGGCCCGCGCGAGCGGATGGCCTCGATGCGCCCGAACAGCTCCCCCGTGAACGAGTTCCGATTCGGCCTCCAGAAGGTGAGGACGCGGGTGAACGTGATGATGCCGAAGGGCTCGACCGAGCTCGTCGTCGACGGAACGGAGGCGCCGTGAGCGACCGCCCCGAAGGCCTTCCTGCCCGCCCCGCCTGGGAGGTCGACTTCCCCCTCGAGCGCGTCGAGGCGCAGCACGTCACGCGTCGCGAGTTCGCGAAGTTCCTCGTCCTCGCCTCCGGCGGCCTCGCCGTCGGGAGCGGCTGGGTCGCGGCGAAGGACGCCCTCTTCCCTCCCGCGGCGATCCCGGAGCCGGTGAGGCTCGCGGCCCTCGCCGAGATCCCGGTCGGCGGGATGACGCAGTTCACGATCCCGGGCCTGAATCAGCCCGGGATCCTCATCCGCCTCGAGGAGGGGCTCTTCCGCGCGTTCGAGCAGAAGTGCACGCACCTCTCCTGCGCCGTCTTCTTCGACCATGGCTCGCGGAAGATCGAGTGCCCCTGCCACAACGGGGCGTTCGACCCGCTGAGCGGCGCGGTCCTCCAGGGGCCGCCGCCGCGGCCGCTCCGCTCCTTCCCCGTGGAGGTCCGCGGCGACGAGGTCTGGCTCGTCCCGCCGGAGGTCCCGGCCGAGGCTGCCGCCCCGCCGGCCGCGCCGGAAAAGGAGGGCGCGTGACCGACTTCCGCCGCGCCCAGGAGCAGGCCCACCCCTCGAAGACGAACACCGTCCTCCTCGGGGTGATCCTCCTCCTCGTCCTCATCGTCTCGCTCCAGGTCTGGCTCCTGACGGCCGGCCTCAACACCGCGCTCGGCGGCGACCGTTCGATCGTCTGGCCCGCCTTCCACGCCTCGCTCGTCCTCTTCCTCGCGGGGGCGGCGTCGCTCCGCTACCTGCCGCGGCCGATCCGCGCCGTCGCGGCCCGCCCTGCGGCGGAGAGCTTCCCCGACGCCGCGCTCGCCTGGCGGACGCTCGCGATCAGCGCCGTCTCCCTCACGCTCGCCTTCTCCGTCTGGTTCATGTGGTCGGCGATCGCGATCAAGCTCCCCGACGCCGGCTTCCGGATCTCGGCCGGGCAGCGCTTCTGGCTGACGGCGACGCCCGTCATCCTCGGCTCCCTCCTCCGGATTCCCTACGGCGTCTTCGTCTCGCGCTTCGGCAGCCGGCGGACGCTCGCGGCCGTCACGCTCCTCCTCGTCGTCCCCTGCGTCGGGACGGGGATCGCCGTCCAGGACCCGACGACGCCGTTCGGGGTCCTCCTCTTCTGGTCGGCCGTCACCGGCATCGCGGGCGCGAACTTCGCGACCTCCATGGCCGTCGTCACGCTCTGGTTCCCGAAGTCGAAGCAGGGCTCGGCGCTCGGGATCAACGGCCTCGGGAACCTCGGCGTGACCGTCGCGCAGTTCCTCGTGCCCGTCGTCATCGCCGCCGGGATCTTCGGCGCCCTCGGCGGCGGGTCGCTTTCCCTGAGGTTGAAGGCGGGCGGTACGCAGGACGTCTGGCTCCAGAACGCCGCGTTCGTCTGGATCCCGGTCATCCTCCTCTGCACGGCGGCGGTCTGGTTCGGGACGCGCGACTTCCCGATGGCGCCGAAGACGATCTCCTCGCAGCTCGGCGTCGCGCGCGATCTCCACACCTGGACGATCTCGGCGCTCTACTTCCTCACGTTCGGCTGCTTCGTGGCGATGGGGGCCTCGCTCCCCCTCATCATCCAGTCGGTCTTCGCCGACGCCCCCGGCGGCGCCCCCAGCCCGCTCCTGTACGCCCCGTTCGCTCCCCTCGTCGCGACGCTGATGCGCCCCGTCGGCGGCTGGGCCGCCGACCGCCTCGGCGCCGGGAGGATGACGGCGATCGCGATCGGCGTGATGGCGGTCGGCGGCTTCAGCCTGACCCGGTTCCTCCGCCCCGACGCCTTCGACGGCTTCTTCGCGACGATCCTCGTCATCTGCGCCGCCTCCGGCTTCGGGAACGGCTCGGTCTTCAAGATCATCCCGACCGTCAACCCGCGCGAGGCGGGG
>JAKPXO010000106.1 GCA_029567505.1 Acidobacteriota bacterium | reverse complement strand
GCCACGTCGGCCGGGCGGTCGCCGCCGCGGCGCACGCCGTCGGGTTCGCCGTGACGGTCGCGGACGACCGCGCCGAGTTCCTGGCTCCGGAGCGCTACCCCGCCGGTGTACAGACCCGCCACGGCGGCTACGCGGAGGTCGTCGAAGCGTTCCCCTGGGACGCCTCGGCCTACGCCGTCATCGTCACGCGCGGCCATCTCGCCGACCTCGAGTCGCTGCGGGCCGTCCTCGGCAAGCCCTGGCGCTACGCGGGGATGATCGGGAGCAGGAGGAAGGTCCGGCTCATGCTCGACCAGGCGATCGCGGACGGCTTCGACCCGGAGAGGGTCGCCTCCGTGAACGCGCCGATCGGCCTCGACATCGGCGCGGAGACGCCGGAGGAGCTGGCCGTCTCGATCGTCGGCGAGCTCGTCGCCGCGAGGCGGGGCGTCGCCGCGGCGAGCCTCGCGAGGAGGCGGCCACGAAGCGCGTCCTGAGGCTCGCCGACCTCCTCCTGCCGCTCCTGCCGGAGGGCCGGGGCATCGTGTCGTTCGTCGGCGCGGGCGGCAAGACGAGCCTCCTCCTCCACCTCGCGCGCGAGCTCGCGACGGACGAGCGCCCGGTCCTCGTGACGACGACGACCCATCTCGCCGACCCGTGCGAGGAGCCGGGAGCGCCCGTCGAGCGGGTCCTTCACTTCCCGGCCCTCGAGCGGCCCGGCGACGACGCCCCGCTCCCGGCACGCGATCCCGGAGTGACCCTCCTCGTCTCCCGGCCGGCCGAGCCGGCCCGGAAGCTCAAGGGGATCGACCCGTCACACGTCGCCCGCCTCGCGTCCGTCTGGCCCGTCGTCCTCGTCGAGGCCGACGGCTCGAAACGGCTCCCGATCAAGGCCCCCGCGGAGCACGAACCGGTCGTCCCGGCCGGGACCGGGCTCACCGTCGGCGTCCTCGGCCTCGACGCGCTCGGCTGGCCGATGGACGAACGGACGGTCCACCGCCCCGAGCACTTCGCGGCCGTCGCCGGCTGCCTTCCCGGCGCCGCGATCGGCTGGGATCACGTCGTCGCCCTCGCGCGCCATCCCGAGGGGCTCTTCAAGAGGGCGCGCGGCGCCCGCGTCGTCCTCCTCAACAAGGTCGACGAGTCGCCCTACCTCCCCTCCCCCGGCCAGCTCCGCGCCCTCGGGGCCGACCTCGTCCTTCTGAGCGGCGCGGACGAGGCGGAGCGCGTCTTCTTCACGATCCCGCCGGGGCCCGCCGCGTGAGCCTCGTCGGCGGACGCCTCGTCGTTGTCCGCGGCGCAGGCGACCTCGCCACCGGCTGCATCGTCCGGCTCGTCCGCTCCGGCTTCCGGGTCGTCGCGCTCGAGCTCCACCGGCCGAGCGCGATCCGGCGCACCGTGAGCCTCTCGGAGGCCGTCTACGACGGCGTGGCCGAGGTGGAGGAGGTCCGCGCCGTCCGATACGAGGAGCCCCCCGCAGCGTGGGACGCCGCCGTCGTCCCGATCGTCGTCGACCCGGAGGCGCGCCTCGTGCCGCGCCTCGCGCCCCTCGCCGTGGTCGACGCGATCCTCGCGAAGCGAAACCTCGGGACCCGGATCGACTTCGCCCCGGTCGTCGTCGCGCTCGGCCCCGGCTTCGAGGCGGGCCGGGACGCGCACGCCGTCGTCGAGACGAACCGCGGGCACGCCCTCGGCCGCGTTCTCCTCGCGGGGCGCGCCGAGGCCGACACCGCCGTCCCGGGGCCGATCGCCGGCCACGCCGCCGACCGCGTCGTCCGGGCCCCCGCCACCGGAGAGGTCGTGACGCTCCGCGCCATCGGGGATCTCGTCGCCGCCGGCGAGCCGGTCCTCGCCATCGGGGGCGCCGTCGCCCGCGCGTCGATCGGAGGCGTCCTCCGCGGGTTGATCCGGCCCGGCTTCCCGACCCCCGCCGGACTGAAGGTCGCCGACGTCGACCCACGCGGCGTGCGGGAGCACTGCTTCACCGTTTCCGACAAGGCTCGGGCGGTGGCCGGCGGAGTCCTCGAGGCGATCCTCGCCCTCGCGCCCGGCTGAGGCCGGAGGCCGGCCCTCAGTCCGCCTTCGGTTTCGCGGGCCGCTCCACGCGGATCGCGCCGGGCT
>JAKPXO010000062.1 GCA_029567505.1 Acidobacteriota bacterium | reverse complement strand
CCTCGTCGATGACGACGACGTCCCACTGCGCCCCCTCGATCTGCTGAAGGACCGGCTCCTGCTTGGCGAAGTCGATCGAGATGAGGCCATAGGAGACCTGGGCGAAGGGGTTCGATGTCAGCTCCGAGCCGAAGCGAATCTCCTGGAGGCTGTCGCGGTCGAGGACCCGGAACCGCAGGCCGAAGCGGTCCCGCATCTCCCGCCGCCACTGCTGAAGCAGCGGGCCGGCGGGCGAGACGATGAGGATGCGGTGGGCCCGCCGCCGGGCGATCAGCTCGGCGAGGACGAGGCCCGCCTCGACCGTCTTTCCGAGGCCGACGCCGTCGGCGAGGAGGAGGCGGGCTCGGCTCATCCGGAGGGCGCGCATGACCGGCACGAGCTGATACGGCTGGATCGCGAGGCGCCCCGGCTGTACCGCCTGGAACGCCGCGGGGCCGAGGGCCTGGTCGAGGAGAAACGCCTGGTGGAAGAGGCGCCAGTCGGCGAGCGGGGCCGCCCGCTCGGGGCGAAGGTCCGTGGAGACCGGCTCGAGCTTCTCGAAAGGAGAGAGGAAGTCCCGCTCGGCGCCGCGCAAGGACCCCTCCTGGCAGCGGAGCCGGTACAGCGTCTCCTCCCCCGCCGGCTGCGAGAAGACGACCTCCCACTGGAGGCCGCGCGCGGAGACGAGAGTGCCGGGGAGAAGCGTCGTCATCGAAACATCAATGAGTGTGAAGAGCCACGGCGAGGCCCATCTTAGCGGCACTCGAGCAGTGGATCGGGTCGGCGCGCGCTAGGCGCGCGTCTTCACGCCGGGGTCGGTTCCGCGGCGCGAGGCGCGCTGGAGCGCCTCGACGAACTCGCGGCACGACTCGAAGCGGTTCTCCGGGCGCTTCTCGAGGACCTTCAGCAGGACGTAGTCGGCCGAGCGGTGGAGCCCCGGGTTGATGTCCGACGGCAGCGCCGGCTCCTCCCGCAGCGTCTTCTCCATGACGACGAAGACCGAGTTCGCCTCGAACGGCGGCGTCCCCGCGAGGAGGTAGTAGGCGAGGACGCCGAGGGCGTACTGGTCGGAGCGCGGCCCCGCCGGCTCGCCCTTCACCTGCTCGGGCGACATGTAGACGGGCGTCCCGAGGACCGTCCCGGCCACCGTCAGGCTCGCGCTCCCCGACTCGCGCGCCAGCCCGAAGTCCGCGAGGAAGAGCCTCCCGTTCCGGTCGAAGAGGACGTTCGCGGGCTTCACGTCGCGGTGGACGATCCCCTCGCCGTGCGCGTAGTCGAGGGCGGCGGCGAGCGCCTCGAGCCAGTCCATCGCGACCAGGGCCGGGACCCCTTCCCGCGCCCGGTCCCGGAGCGACCCTCCCGGCAGGAGCGGCATGACGAGGAAGAGGAGCTCGTCGGACTGGCCGAAGTCCCAGATCGGGATGATGTGCGGGTGCTCCAGCCGCGCCGCGAGCCTCGCCTCGCGCAGGAACCGCGGGACGAACGACGGGTCGGACTGGACGGCGTCCGGCGAGATCACCTTCAGGGCGACGAAGCGCTCGAGCCCCAGGTCGAGCGCCCGCCAGACCTCGGCCATCCCGCCCGCCCCGATCCGCTCCTCGAGCCGATAGCGCCCGAGGGTCACGCCGATGCCCGGAAGCGTCACCAACACCTCCCCGCTCGCGCGATCCGGGCCCCCCGCCCGCGCGGCTTCGGTCCGTCCTGTCGAAGTGAGGGCAGTATATCCGCGGCGATCGCGCGCCCGCGGGCGCCGAATTGATGCGCCCGGATCATGGTGCGGAGGGCTTCCGCGGCCCAATCATCGAGCGCGTGGAGGAGTCGGGCGCACGGTACGGGTACGAGCCGGGCTGTTTCCGCCCTCCGTCGGGGCGGGAGGGGGACGCGGGGCTCCTCGACGCCGTCCGTGCCCTCGGGCTCGAGCTCGAGGTCGTGGACGAGCGGACCGGCGGCGCGCCGGGAGCCCTCGCCCTGAACGGCCTGCCGGCCTACGCGCGGGTCGCGAGGATCCTCTCCCTCGCCGCCCGGCTCGGCCGCGGCGCCCTCCCGCGGCGTCCGCCCACGGTCGTCAGCCCGTGCACCGCCTGCTTCCGGAACCTCTCCCGCGCCCGGAAGGCCCTCGCGACGCATCCCGAGCTCCGCCAGCAGGTCGATGCCGATCTCGCCGGGGAGGGGTTCCGGTGCGAGCCCGGCGCCGTCCGCGTCCGCCACCTCCTCGACGTCCTCTGGGGGGACGTCGGGCCCGAGGCCGTGCGCGCCCGAGTCTCGCGCCCGCTGGCGGGGCGACGCGTCGCGGCGTACTACGGCTGCCTCGCCGTCCGCGACGGCGAGGCGCGGGAGAGCCGGTCCGCCGGGTTCGAGACGCGATTCGAGCGGCTCCTCGATGCGCTCGGGGCCGACGTCGTCGAACTCCCTCTCCGGTCTCACTGCTGCGGGGGCCGCGCCTCCGAGGCGAGCGCGGAGGTCGCCGCCTCGCTCGTCGGCCGGATCCTGCGTTCCGCCGCCGAGCGGCGGGTCGACGTGATCGCCGTCGCCTGCCCTCGCTGCCGTCACAACCTCCGGTCCCGAGCCGCGACGCTCCCCGAGGGCGCCCCCGATCCGCCCGGAATCCCCGTCCTCTACTTCACCGAGCTGATGGCCGAGGCGTTCTCTCTCGAGCCGCGGGGCCCGACGAGGCGCCGCACCTCCTGCTCCAGCACGGCGAGCGGCGCCGGCTTGGCCAGGTAGGCGTCGGCCCCCGCCGCGAGGATCCGCTCCCGGTCTCCGGCCATGGCGAGCGCCGTCAGCGCGAGGACGGGAGGCGGCGCCGCGGCGCCCGCCCGGAGGTGCGCGATGACCTGGAGCCCGTCCATGCCCGGGAGCTGGATGTCGAGGACGACGAGGTCGGGCCGGGACGCCGCCACGCGCTCCAGCGCCTCGGTCCCCGAGGCCGCCTCCTCGACGACGAAGCCGCGCGTCCGGAGGAACTCGCCGAGGATCGTCCGGTTCGCGTCGTCGTCCTCGACGAGGAGCACCCGGGCCGCGGCCCCGCCGCCCGGCGCGGGGAGCGGCTCCGCGACGAGGACGCGGTGGGCCCCCGATCCGCGACCGCTCGGGGGGCGCCAGGGGAGCGTCACGCGGAAGAGGCTTCCCTTCCCGGGCGCCGACTCGACCTCCACGCGGCCGCCGTGCAGCTCGGTGAGGCTGCGGACGAGGGCGAGGCCGAGGCCCGTGCCGGCGTGCTCGCGCGAGAGGCGCGTGTCGAGCTGGGTGAAGGGCTGGAAGAGCTTCGGGAGGTCCTCGTCCGCGATCCCCGGGCCGGAGTCCTTCACCTCGAGCCGGACCCAGCCGCCGTCGGCGTCGCCCAGCGCGGAGAGCTCCACCGTCCCTCCGTCCGGCGTGAACTTCACCGCGTTCGACAGGAGGTTCACGAGGACCTGGCGGACCCGCCGGGCGTCGGCCCCGAAGCGGACCGACGCGTCGGGGGCGCGCAGGGCGAGGACGATCCCCTTCCGCTGCGCCTCGTTCCTCACCATCGAGAGGGCCGACTCGCAGACGTCCGCGAGGTCGCAGGTGTCCGCGCGGAGCGACAGCCGCTCCGCGCCGATCTTCGCGAGGTCGAGGAGGTCTGCGAGGAGCGACAGGAGGTGACGCCCCGCCTCCTCGAGAGTCCGGAGCGTCCGGAGCTGCGCCTCGTTCAGCGGCCCGTGCGCGCCGACGCGCAGGAGCTCGGCGGCGCCGAGGATCCCCGTCAGCGGCGTCCGGAGCTCGTGGCTCATGCTCGCGAGGAAGGCGTCCTTGGCGCGGGCGGCGTTCGCGAGCTCCACGTTCACGCTGGCGAGCTCCTCCGACCGCCGCGCCACCCGCTCCTCCAGCGTCGCGTTGAGCGCGGCGATCTCGGCGAGCGCGTTCTC
>JAKPXO010000030.1 GCA_029567505.1 Acidobacteriota bacterium | reverse complement strand
GCCCGCGCCGCCGCCGAGCGCGAGAGCGCGTCCGCCTCCGCGCGCGCGGGGGACGCGGAGGCGACTCGTGCCGCGGTGAGCGCGCTCCTCGAGAGCCTCGGCGCGATCCCTCCGGCCCGGGAGGCCGACGAGAGAGTCGCGGCGACGGCTTCGGGCGCGCGCCACGTCCTCGGCACGCTCCAGGCCGCGACGCGCGAGAACGTCCTCGCCCTCCTCGAGGCCGGCCTCCCGCGCCTCGACGCGCTCCGGGCCGAGCGGACGCTCGAGGCGCTCGCCGTCCACGTCTACGCAGGGCACGTCCTCGACTCGAGCGACCTTCTGTTCGCCGATTCGCTCCTGGTGAAGAGGCACTCACTGTCGTGGGGCCCCCGCAAGGGCATCGTGCTCCCCTCGCCGTTCCAGCCGGCTCGGATCGACACGCCCGGTGAAGGGGCGCCCCTGAGGCTCGCGGGGGGCTGGGCGGGAATCGGAGCCCCCCTGGGCCTCCTTCACGCGGAGGGTCTCGTCTACGACGCGGGGGGCTTCCTCTCGAACGACGCCGTCCGCTCCGGGCTCGTCCTCCCCTCCGTCCTCTTCACGCCGGCGCGGCTCGACGACGAGGGGCTGCGGTTCGTGGCGCTCGCCTGCCGGTCCGCCGAGCAGCTTCCGGTCGCCCTCGCCGGCCTTCCCGAGACGGAGCGGCACGACGCCTGGAGCCGGCTCGCCCGCGACCTCCTCCCGGCCTCCCGGCGGAACCGTCTCGCCCGGGAAGGGGCCGCCGTGGCGGCCGACGACCTCTCGCCGTCGGACCTCTTGCGGATCGGTCGGCGCCTCGCGCTCCGGGCCGACGGCGCGCTGCCCGACGTGCCGGCGGCGCGGGAAGCGCGCGAGGTCTGGGCCCGTCGCGTCGAGCGCCTCGGCGAAGCGAGGGCGGGGGCGCTCCTCGCCGAGCTCGGGCCGAGGGCCTTCCACTGGGAGGGCCGGAGCCGCCTGGGCGACGTCACGCTGCCGTCCTACGAGCGCCTTTCCGAGTACCGCGTGCCGCAGGTCTTCGGGGACCGCCTCCACGACCTTCCGATCGCCGTGGCGAGGTCGGTCTCCGATGCGGGCGATCCGGCCGCGCTCGTCCCTCTCGTCCTCCGTTCCGCGCTCGAGGACCTGATGAGGCGTGCGCGCATGGCTTATGCGTTCGACTGGCGGCCCCTCGCGGCGACGTCCGGTTCCTTCTGGCCCGCGCAGAGGGACGCTGTCGTCGGCGCCGCGCTCTCGGAGGGCCGCGTCCGCCGAATGGAGGTCCCGGGACCGTGACGACGATCGTTCGCCGCCTTCTGCTTTCGCTCGCCGCTCTCCTCGTCGCGTTCGCGCCGGGCCCGGCGCGGGCCCAGGAGGAACCCTCCCTCCGGATCGTGAGGCCGGGGCCCGACGACATTCCGCTCGGCGAGTCGACGGTCGAGGTCCGGCTCACGGGGCACCGGGCCGGCGACGTCGTCGAGGTCTTCGTCGACGGCCGGCCCGCCGGGACGATCCACGGCGAGCCATGGACGCTCACGTGGAGCGCGGGGACCGCCCCGCGTCCGCATCGCATCGAGGCCGTCCTCCGCCGCGACGGCGGCGAGGCCGCGGTTTCCCGGGTGAGGACGCGCGGCCTCGGCTTCTCGGCGACCGCCGACGCCCGGGTCGTCTCGCTCTCGCCGATCGTCACCGACTCCGGCGGGGCCTACGTGAGGGGCCTCGCGCGTGAGGACTTCTCCGTCTTCGTCGACGGCCAGCCGCAGGAGATCGAGACGTTCGAGTCAGTGAACTCCGCGCTCTCGGTCGTCCTCGTCCTCGACCAGTCGAGCTCCATGGCTCTCAAGCTCCGGAGCGCGCGCGCGGCGGCGCTCGAGTTCCTCGCCGCTCTCAAGCCGGACGACCGGGCCGCCGTCCTCACGTTCGCGTCGAACGTCGTCGGCTTCACTCCCTTCTCGACGGACCGCACCGCGGCGCGAAAGGCGCTCGAGGCCGCACGGGTGAGCGGGGAGACCGCGCTCTACGACGCCGCCGCCGTGGCGCTCCGGAAGCTCCGGGAGTCGAGCGGACGGCGTGCGGTCGTCCTCTTCACCGACGGCGAGGACAACCGGAGCCGGATGTCGGTCGACCAGGTCGTCGACCTCGCGCGTGCCACGGAGGCGAGCGTCTTCACCGTGGCCCAGGGAAGCGCGGAGGTCCGCGCGCTCCTCCGGGGGCTCGACCGCCTCGCGCGGGAGACGGGCGGGCGGGCCTGGTTCATCTCCTCGATCAAGTCTCTCCCCGACGTCTTCCGCGAGGTCGTGACCGAGCTCGAGAACCAGTACTTCCTCACGTTCACGCCGGCCGACCAGCGGCCGCGGACGTGGCACCGGGTCGAGGTGAAGACGAGGAAGCCGGGGCTGACCATTCGCGCGCGGAAGTCGTTCCGGATCGACTGACGCGCGCCGGGCCGGCCCGGGGCCTCCCTCAGCGGACGAAGAAGCTGCGGTCGAAGAAGAGGAGGAGCGCCGTCAGGCGGCGCAGGTCGTCGAACGAGGAGCAGCACGGCACGGCTTCTCCCCAGATCGTGCCGTGGCGGCGGATGGCGCCGCCCTCCTCGATCCGCCCGATCACCGTCCCGTTCCGGCGGAGCGTCCCGTCCTTCTCGACGCGTGTCCGCACGGTCCCGTCCTCGCGGATCTCCCCGTCCTCCTCGATGCGGCCGGCGATCCGGCCCTCGACGCGGATCGTCCCGTCGTCCTCGATCTCGCCGACGATCACGCCGTCGATCCGGACCGACCCACTTTTCTCGATTCGCGCCCAGAGGCTTCCGCCCTTCCGGACGTCGACGTCATCGGACGCGAAGGCGGGGAAGGAGAGGAGAGCGGCGAGGAGAGCGGCTCGAACGAGCAGCGAACGGCGCATGTCTCATTGGATCATGTCCCGTCCCCCGCAGTCTACGATCCGACGATCGCGAAGCCGAGCGACGAGCGGAGGGCCAGGGCCGGCGTCCCTCCGGACGCAGGTCGCGATCGTCGGCGGACGTCGGAACGGGTCCTGGCGATCGGAGGCGGCGTCTCGGATCCGGGCGAAGGCCTACGGCTTCGCGCCGCGGTAGAGGACGTCGACGACCTGCCGCACGAGCTGCTCGTCCGAGAGTCCGTCCACCGCCTCCTCCGGGAGCCTCACGAGCGAACGGTAGCGCTCGGCGAGCGCGGCGAAGAGCGCGACCCGCGCGTCGGCGTCGAGCTGGTCACGTCTCGCGAGCGCGGAGAGTCCGATCGCGGCTTCTCCGGGCGATATCCGCTGCTTCAGCCGCGACGAGACGAGAGCGTGGGCGGCGAGGGCGTTGGCCTCCGCGGGAAAGAGGCCCTCCAGGTCCGGGAGCGCGGGATGCCTCGTTCGGATGACGACGGTCCCCGCCAGGAGGTCTCCGATGCGCTGGCTCCGGCGTGAGAGGAAGCAGGCCGCCCCCCCGACGGCGTAGAAGACCGGTAGGGCGTCGAGCGCGCGCAGGAGGTTCCGGACGACGACCTGCGACGGGTTGAGCCTCAGCCCCGAAGCGTCGACGACGCGCAGGCCGAGCAGGCGCTTGCCGAGGGTCTGGCCACGAAGCCACCATTCGGTCGCCATGCCGTACCCGATCGTCACCGCGAAGCCGAGGAGGATCGTGAGCGCGCGCAGGACGTCTTCTCCCGCCGCGCCGAGGAGGAGCACGGCCTGCCGCGACAGGACGGTCAGCGCCGCGATCGCCGCGAGGTCGACGAGCCAGGCGAGGAATCGCGTGAGGGGACCGGCGAGGGGGAGGGAGAACGTGATCCCCTCGGGGGTGACGATCGAGAGCGAGCGCCCGCTCACGGCTCCTCCCGCTCCCGCCCCGCCCGGAGGAGGAAGGCCGCGAGGAGACTCCCCTCGAGGAGCCCGAAGGCGGCCTTCAGGCCGTAGGGAAGCGTCGGCTCGTGGTGCTGCGAGAGGTACGACTCGACGATCGCAGCCCACGCCAGGAGCGCGACGACGAGCGCGAGGATCGCAACGAGGTCCGGCAGGACGCTGCGCAGGCGGGCGGAGAGCGGCGACCGCGAGCTCCGGCGGAAGAGCGACGCTCCCAGGATGAGGCCCGCTTGTCCCGCGAGGAGGAAGGCGGGGATCTCGACGGTCCCGTGCGGGAGGAGCCAGCCGAGCAGGAAGCGCGTCTGCCCGGCGCGCACGTAGTCGAGCGCGACCGCTCCGAGGACGACGCCGTTGTGGAAGAGGAGGACGGCCGTCCCCGCGCCCGCCGTGCCGCCGAGGGCGAAGGCGAGAACGGCGACGCGGACGTTGTGCGTGACGAGGGTCGAGGAGAAGGCGGCGCGATGCCCGTCCGCGTGCCGCGTCTCGCCGCCTTCTTCGAGGCGGACCCTCTCGGCCGGGTCGCCCGAGAGGTGCTCGAAGGGGACGAGGACCCGCTTCGTGGCGGGGTCGACGCCGAGCGCGAGGGCGCCGAACGCCATCCCTGCGACGGTGAGGAGGGTCGCCAGCAGGAGCGCGCCCGGATGGCGCCTCACGGCCCGTGGCGCGTCCCGGAGGACGATGCCGGCGAGGCTCCGGAGGGAGAGGCGGCTCCTCCGGTCGCGCGTCTCGTGCACCTCGGCGTAGGCGCGCGCGACGAGCGCCTCGAGGTGGCGGACGAGCTCGGGCTCGGACGCGAACGTCCGGACCTTTCCGAGGTCGGCTGCGGCCCGCTCGTAGAGGAAGTGGAGCCGCGTGAGGAACGCGAGGTCGCGCTCGGCGTCGGGCTCGGCCTCGAGCGCGGAGAGGAGCCTCTCGAGCTCGGTCCAGCGCGGTCGGGCGGACGCGACGAAGCGGGGCAGGTCGAGGATCACAGGGCCTGTCGTCCCTTCACGGCGAGGTAGCGGGCGATGAGGTCGGCGGCCACGGATTCGTGCGGGAGGAGGGCGAACGTGACGCCGAGCCTCGCGAGGCTCCTCTCGAGCTGCCGGAGCGTCCGCCACTGGAGATGGCCCGCGAGCCGCGCGTAGACGTCGTCCACCGTCGCGGCGCGATCCTCCCCGCCGAAGAGGGGCCTCGCCGTCGCGGGAAGGAGGCTGACGGCCAGGACGAGGTGTCGTCGCGCGAGGACGCGCGCCCCGGCGAGGAAGGTCTCGGCGATGGCGGCGTCGTCGAGCTCGGAGAGGAGGACGACGAGGCTCCGCCGTGACAGGCGACCGGCGAGGAACGGGAGGAGCTCGTCGAAGGCGGGGACGACCGGACGGGGCGCGAGGAGTGCCAGGACGTCGCGGCAGGCGCGGAAGTGGGCGCGGCCGCTCCCTGCCCTCACGAAGCCCTCGACGCGATCGGCGAACGTGACGAGGCCGAACCGATCCCCCTGCTGCTCCGTCGCGGCGCCGAGGAGGAGAGCGGCGGCGACGAACCGGTCGAGAGTCGTCGAGCCGGGCTGTCCCGCGGCATCGAGCGCCGGACGCCCGGAGAGCCGCGAGGCGTCGACGACGACGTAGACCTCCTGGGTCGTTTCGGTCCGGTACTCTTTCGTGACGAGCCGCGCGCGTCGTGCCGTCGCCTTCCAGTGGACGTCCTCACGGGCATCGCCGGCGACCCAGTCGCGCAGCTTCTCGAACTCACGTCCCTTTCCGACCTGCCGACGGACGTGAAGGCCGGCGCGGCCCCGGTTCAGGAAGAGCGTCGCCGCGGCCTTCTTCTCCGCGAGGAGGTTCGGGTAGACCCGCAGCTCGGTCGAGGCGGGGAGGCTCGTGCGGAGGTCCCAGAAGCCGAGCGGAGAGGCGACCTCGGCGCGCAGGCCGGCGACGGCCCAGCGGCCCGTTCTTCGGGGGACCACCTCGAACGGGACGGTCGTATCTTCCGCGCTCGAATCCGCGGTCCTCTCCGCGACGCGTCGTTCCGGGCTCTCGCACTCGATCTCCGATGGGAGCGGCAGGCCGATTCGGAGGCCCCCGATCGGAGCTCCGCCCACGGTCACCTCCACGCGGCCCGGCTTCGCCCGCGTGAGCCTCACGACGGGCGGCAAGGCGGCGCGCAGGGCCCGCAGGCGGCGCGGGCCGGCGAGGGCGTCGGCGACGGCGACGGCGGCTCCGACCAGCGCCAGCCCTCCGAGAGCCGGCGCGGCCTCCGGCGACGCGGCGAAGGCCAGCGCGAGCGGGAGGAGCGTCGCGCCCGTGAACGCGAGGAGCCGCTGGGAAGGGACGATCATCTCGGGACGGGGACCCTCTGCAGGACCCGCTCGACGACCTCGGCCGGAGCGAGCCCCTCGATCTCGAACTCGGGACGGAGGACGAGGCGGTGCTCGAGGACGGGGACCGCCAGCGCTTTGACGTCGTCCGGGGTGACGAAGTCGCGTCCCGAGATCGCCGCGAGAGCGCGAGCGGCGAGGAGGAGCCCCTGTGTGGCGCGCGGTCCGGCGCCGAGGAGGACCGACTCCTCCTCTCTCGTGGCGCGCGCGAGGTCGACGGCGTAGCCGACGAGCTCGTCGCGAACGACGACCGCGGCGATCTCGGGCCGGACGGACTCGAGCTCTCCGGTCCCGAGGACGGGCCGGACCTCCCCTCGCGCGAGGACCTCCTCGGGCGCGTCGGGACCGAGCGTGCGGCGCGCGAGCGCCAGCTCGTCACCGCGCGGCGGAACGGACATCGGGATCTTCAGGAGGAAGCGGTCCTTCTGCGCCTCGGGAAGCGGGTAGGTCCCTTCGAACTCGACCGGGTTCTGGGTCGCGAAGACGGTGAAGCTCGGCGAGAGCGGGTGGGTCTCCCGGTCGATCGTCACCTGCCGCTCCTGCATCGCCTGCAGGAGGGCGGATTGCGTCTTCGCCGGGGCGCGGTTCACCTCGTCGGCGAGGAGGAACGTCGTGAAGATCGGCCCCCTCACCAGAGTGAACTGCCGGCGCTCCAGATCGAAGACGCTCGAGCCGGTCACGTCGGCGGGCATCAGGTCGGGCGTGAACTGGATCCGCGCGAAGTCGCATCCGAGCACCTGCGCGAGCGTCCGCACGAGGAGGGTCTTGGCGACCCCCGGCACGCCTTCGACGAGGGCGTGCTGACGCGCCAGCACGGCGACGAGGGCGAAGTCGACGGCCCGCTCCTGGCCGATGACGACCCTTCCGATCTCCGTTCGGGCGCGGGCGAGGACGTCCTGGACGGGTTCAGGCATGGGGCTCCTTTCGGGCACGGGCTTCGGGATGGGCTGCGCGGCAGAGCGCGGCGTACGCAGCCGGGATCTCGGTGGTGCGGCGGGCCTCGTCGGCGAGACGGCGCATCTCGCCGGTCGGCGTCCCCGACGTTCGGCTCCACTCCGCGAGAGCGGCGTCGAGGAGACGCGAGGGCGGGATCCCCCGCGTGAGGAGACGGACGAGCCCTTCGAAGGAATCTCGCCCGCCCGCGCCGGGGATCGCTCCGGGGGCCTCCTGCGGCGCCAGGAGCCCCGTCGCGTTCCGCCACGCCCAGAGGCCCGCGACGAGGAGAGCGGCCAGGAGGAGGCCGCCGAGACGGTACCGGCGGAGGAGGACCATCACGCCCTCTCGCTCCTCGACCCCGAGGTGCGTCTCGGCGAAGAGGACCGTCGTCTTCTCGCCGACGAGGTGAGCGAGGAGAACGCTCGCGCGCTCCTTGCGCATCGACGCGTTCGTGAGACGGGAGGCGTCGGTCAGGAGGACGAGCGTCCCCCGCCCGAAGCGCCGCGACGCGACGACGGGTGCGTCGTCGATGGCGTACAGCGTCGTCCAGCGGTCCGAGCCGAGCTCGAGCCGGGCGGCGGAACGCCACGTGAGGGCTTCGGGAAGCGAGCCATGAGGATCGTCGGGGCCCGGCGCCCGCCGGGCCGCGGCGACCGGAGCGCTCCCGGCCCGCCGGATCGCGACCCCCCAGCGACTCGCGAGTCCCACGGCCGGACGCGGCCGCCGGGCCGGCTCCTTCCCGACGCCGGGAGCCGTCCCCGGGATGTCCGTGGAGCCGACGGGGCGGAGAGCGAGGACGAGCCGTCCCCCGGCCCGAAGGAAGGCTTCCGCCTCTTCGAGCTCCTTCGTCGTCGCTTCCGCGAAGGCCTCGACCGTCGGCCCGATGACGAAGACGACGGCCGCGCCGGCGTCCGGCTCGGCTGGAAGAGGAGAAAGGAGCCTCCTCACATCGAGGCCGGGCTGCTCCGCGAGCGCCTCGAGGAGGGCGCGGGTCCCGAGGGGGTCGCTTCGGAACGAGGAATAGGGAGGGTAGACGTCGCCGCGGGCGAGAGCGAGGTCCAGGAAGAAGTACGCTCCCGCCGCGACCGTCGCGCAGAGGAGCGCCGCGAGGATGCCCGAGCTCCTACGGTATCGCGAGGGCCCGGAGTGCACGGACGTCCTCCTTGAAAGCGGCGAGCGAACCGGCGCTCACCCGGTGGGTCCCGTAGAAGACGCGATCGAACTCGGTGGCGAGAGAGCCGAAGAGGGGCGACAGGCTCGGTGACGCGCCCGGGTGCCGCTCCAGCTCCCGGGAGTAGTCGCCGTTCGACTTGTGCGGGGCGAGCCTCACGAGCTCGCCGCGGGCGAGCGCGCCGAGCCCGGCCAGGTACAGGGCCCGCACCGCGCGCCGTCCGTCCCCTTTCGCGATCCACTCGTCGCCCAGGGCGAGCCACTCCTCCGGCTCCTTCGCATCGGCGGCGACCGTGTCGGCGAGGAGGTCGATCTCGGGCGTGGGCGTGGGCGCGGCGGGCTCCGGCGCGCGGAGCTGCCTCTTTCGCACGATCCGGACGATGAGGAGAGCGAGCGCTCCGGCGACGACGGCCAGAGCGGTGAGGAGAAGGAGCTGCTCGCCGGCCAGCCCGAAGGCCCACGCTCTGTCCGAGCCCTCGGCGCGCCCCCAGCGCAGCCTCTCGGCGATCGCCCGGGCGAGCCGATCGAGCAGACGGAGAACGGCCGTTGCCGCGCCGGACACCATCTCCCAGAGCCCCCGAACGACGTCCTCGAACACCCCTGAGCCGCCGGCGGCGGGCTCCTTCGGCAGGTGCCAGGCGAAGCGGCGTCGGGAGAGGACCTCGTCGAGAGCGCGGTCGAGGCTCGCGGGGTCGACCGAGGGAGCCGCGGCCCGCGCGGGGAGCGCGGCGAGCAGGAAGACGACCATCGCCGTGCCCCGGCGCCGGAGCGCCGCGAGGAGGTCTTCGCCCGTCCGCCGGGATTCCACGTGGAAGCTGCGGACGACGTAGACCGCCTTCACGAGCGGGTCGACGAGGAGGTGGGTGACTGCCGCGGAGACGGCCAGCAGCGGGAGCGAGAGGAGGTGTCCGGCCGCGCGCGAGAGGTCCGTTTCGACGCCGGCGAGCGTCCGAAGGAGGAGCGGGAGGACGACGAGGAGGACGAAGACGTTCAGGAAGGCGAAGATGCGGAACGCGAGAAGGACCAGGAGGAGCACGTGGTTCTGGCCCTGCCAGACGCCCGCGTGCCGCCGCGCTCGAGCCGCGAGATCGGCGAGGCTCGAGCCCCGAAGGCCCTCGGCGACGGCGCTCTGGAAGAAGGCCGCCGTCAGTCCGTAGGGGACCGTCGCGAGGAGCGCGAGCGGCAGGAGGACGAGGCTCCAGGGCTGGAGGGCCGCCTGGCGGGCGGCGATCGCGAGCGTGCCGGGCGGCGTGTCGAGGGCCGCGCTCGAGAGCCCCTCGACCCGAAGGCGTTCGCAGAAGAGCGCCTGCGCGGTCTTCATCACGACGAAGAGGAGCGCGAGACCGAACGATGCGGCCGGCAGAGAGGCCGAGGCACCGCCGGCGCGGGCGAGGTCGAACCCCAGGAGGAGCGCGGCCCCGAGGAACGGAATTGTCCCGCCGGCGTAGAGGAGGAGCGCGCGGGGCGAGGCGCTGGCGAGGAGGAACGCCCCGTCCTCCAGCAGATCGAGGGCCCGGGGCGCGTCGTCTCCGGAGGCCTTCGGTCTCACCGAGGCTCCGATCTGGTCGGCGGGTCACCGAAGCCTGCCCCCTCCCCGGCCGAGCTCGGCAGCGCGACGAGGAGCCGCCCGAGGAGAAAGAAGAAGAGCCACGCGGCGAGGAAGCCGGCCGCGGCTGCGAACCGCTCGGCGATCCGCCGGCGCGGCGGGGCCGCCGGAGAGGCCGCCGCCCTCAGGCACGACGCACAGAGGACCCTCCCGTCGTGCTCCGTCACGCACTCGCGGCAGAATGCCCGCCGGCAGGCGGGGCAACGGGCCGCTGCCTCGCGCTCGGGGTGGCGGAAGCACGGGAGGACGAGCGGGGCGCTCACGTCGGAGGGGGCGTCGCGGGAACCGTCTCTTTCTGGGCGGCCTGCAGGAGCGGCCGGAGACGCGCGATCCCGCGGCGTGCGACGCGCAGACGCTTCCAGGAGGGGACCTCCTCGACGTGGACGGCCGTCTGAAGCGTCGTCCGGCAGGTCGGTCCCCGAAGGGCGTGGACGGCGAGGATGAGCAGGAAGACCCCGCCCAGCGAGCGGAGGATCCACGCGCCGACCTCGCCCGTCAGGAAGCTCCCGGCCAGCGGAACGGCCGCGAGCAGGGCGAGGACGGCGGCGGCGGTCCCGTAGGTCTTCGTCGGGCGAACGACGATCGCCTGGATGTCCGCGTATGGGAATCGCCTGTAGCGCTCGGAGTAGCCGGTGTCGTCGACGACGAGGAGGTGGTCGCTTCCGAGCCAGACGGTCGTGCGAGGCGCCATGACGTCGAGCCAGCGCGGGCTCGTGAATCGACGGCCGCGGCCCGGGAGCTTCCGGTACTCGACCATCACGCGCCCCTCCCTTCGGTCAGCATCCGGAAGAGCATCGAGACCAGGAACGCCCAGCCCACGAGCTGGGCGAGACCGAGGACGACCGCGACGACGTGCCCCGCGCGCGAAGGACGGACGAGGCTCCTCGGCGCCTTCCAGAACCGGATCGCGACGAAGATGGCGGCGGGCGCGGTCAGGAGCGTGAAGTAGAAGACGAGGAGCGGAAGCGTCGCGAGCGAGAGCGCGATCCGGCCGTGCAGGAGCCGCCCGGTCTCGAGCCTCGGGATCGTCCCCTTCGCCACGCCCGTGTCGAGGCAACGGGGGCAGAGCCTCTCTCCGGCGATCGACAGCTCGCAGAGCCGGCAGACGAAGGCTCCGCAGCGCCCGCACGCGCCGACGGCGCGCTTCCTCGAGTGGGTGAAGCAGGTCGCCTCCCCCGCCGCCTCGACGTCCTCGCCGGTCGCGCCGGCGGGACGCTCGCGGTGGAACGCCGGGAAGACCTCGCCGAGGTGAAGGGCCCCGCAGGCCTCGCAGGCGAGAGTCGCGTCCATGCCGAGGCGCTCGGGGGCGATCGGGGATCGGCAACTGCCGCAGGTGAGCGATGCGGTCATCGGAGCTCGACGACCCTCGTGTCACAAAGGCGATCGTGGAGGGCCCGATGCTCCTCGTCGAACGCGGCCATCAGGTAGCCGATGAAGAGCGTCATCGACGAGAGCATGTCGGCGAAGAACCGGCTCGTGGCCTTTCCGAACCCGAGCGGCGAGCCGTCGGCCCGAACGACCCGGATCCGCATGAGCCGCTTGCCGAGCGTCTGCCCGGAGCGGCCGTGCAGGACGATGTAGTAGGCGGCGTTCCCGGCGACGCCGACGAGCATGGCGGCGATCTGCCGAACCCAGAATCCCGGCGAGTCCGGCGTGATCTGCGTGATGAGCGGAATCCCGACGATCGGGATCTGGATCGCCGTGGTGACGATCCAGAGACCGAGCATGTCGACGAACCTCGCCGAAAGACGGGTCCCGAACCGCGCGAACGCCGGCCCCTGGCAGGGCGGAAGCCCCTCTTCGATCCGCATGAGGACGACGGGCTTGCAGGCGGCGCAGAAGGTGTGGCCCCGGAAGGGGACCGTCTCGTCGAGAGGGACGCTTCGCCGGCACTCCGAGCAGTCCGTCATCCGTCTCGAGATGCCGGGGAGCGAGGGGGCCGACGGCTCGTCGATGAGCCGCGTCCAGGCGGGCATCCCCTCGTGCCAGACGAGCGTGTCGGGTCCGATCTCGCCCGCCAGGGCCGCCGTGACGAGCTCTGCCTCGGAGAACGGACCTGCCGGCTGACCGTCGCGAGAGACGAACCAGGAGATCTCCACTCTGCCTCCCCGTCCGGATTCTGCGACAGATGGGCCGGCCTCGTACATTTCCACGGTCGCCCGCCGTGGCGTCCGAGCGCGCCCCCCGGACCCCCGGCTGATCCGCGTCAGTCGAATCGCACCGACACGATCTTGCTGACGCCCGGCTCCTCCTGCGTGACGCCGTAGAGCGCCTGGGCGGTCTCCATCGTCCTCTTGCTGTGCGTGATGAGGACGAACTGCGTCTCCTCGGAGAGCTCGTTGAGGAGCGTCGTGAAGCGGTCGATGTTCGCCTCGTCGAGCGGGGCGTCGACCTCGTCGAGGATGCAGAAGGGGGAGGGCTTGTAGCGGAAGATCGAGACGAGGAGCGAGACGGCGGTGAGCGCCTTCTCGCCGCCCGAGAGGAGCCCGATCGTCTGGTTCCGCTTGCCGGGGGGCTGGGCCATGATCTCGATCCCCGAGTCGAGCGGGTCGCTCTCGTCGAGGAGCTGCATCGAGGCGGTGCCGCCGCCGAAGAGCTTCTGGAAGACCTGCGCGAAGTTCGCGTTGATCGCGACGAACGCCTGGGTGAACCGCTCGGAGGACGTGAGGTTGATCGTCCGGATCGTCTCGAGGATCTGATCGAGCGACTTCTCGAGGTCGAGCTTCTGCGTCGACATCTCCTGGAGCCGCTTGCTCTCGACGTCGAACTCCTCGAGCGCGGCGTGGTTGACGGGGCCGAGCCGCTCGAGGGCGACCGTCTTCTGGACGACCTCCTCCTGCATCGCGGCGAGGGCCTCGTCGTCGGGCTCGGGCTCGCCTTCCGCCCGCTCCACCGGCGGGAGCTCCTCGGGCGGGACGCCGAACTCGGCGCGGCAGGTCTCCGAAAGGTGCTCGCGGTCGCCGCGGCGCCGCTCGACGACGAGCTCGGCCTCGAAGCGGGCGCGGCGCGCGGCGTCGAGCGCCTCGCGGGCCGCATGGGCGCCGCGGTCGAGCTCCTCGAGACCGCCGCGGCGCTGCACCGCGGCCGCGTCGGACTGCTTCAAGGCGGCCTCGGCCTCGGATGCGGCGACGACCGCCTCCTCGCGCCGCTCGCGCGCCTCCTCGCCGGCGGCGAGGGCGCGCTCCTTCCGCTCGCCGAGAGCGGTGATCTGCTGGGAGAGCTCGGCGAGGCGGCGGGCGGCGGCGTCGGCCCGGTTCCGGTGGGTCTGGAACGCCTCCTGTGCGGCCCGCCGCCGCTCGCGGAGGACGTCGCGCGCGGCGCGCGCCTCGCCGTCGGCCTGCTGGGCCGAGAGGCGGACCGCGCGGGCCGACTCGAGGCCGCTCTCGAGGCCGGCGATTGCGGCCTCCATGGCGGTCATCTCGCCGGTCTTCTGCGCGGAGAGCTCGAGCGCCTTCGCACGCTCCTCGCCGACGCGCAGGAGGTCGGCGCGGAGCTGCTTCTCCTCCTCCAGGATCGTCGCGACCTCGCGCTCGGCGCGGGTCGCCTCGTCGCGGGCGGCGGAGAGGCGCGCGAGCGCCTCGGAGTGCTCCCGCTCGGCGCGGCGCGACGCGGCGATCTCGCGCTCGACGGCCTGCGCCGCCTCGCCCGCCTGCGCGCCCGTCCCGGAGATCTCCTCCTCGAGGGCGGCGAGCCGCTCGGAGAGGGTGTCCTTCTCGGCGCCGACGTTCTTCAGGTCGCGCCGGACGGTGAAGAGCCCCTCGCCCGGCACCTCGGTGCCGGCCGCCTCGACGATCGAGCCGCGGACGACGACGCCGTCCTTCGTGACGAACGTCCGCTCCGGCAGGAGCTCGGCGAGGGCGAGGGCGTCGTCGACGGAAGCGACGACGAGGGCGTCGGGGAGGGCGGCCGAGAGCGCCTCGTCGCCGGGCCGCGCCGTCAGCAGGTCGCGGGCGAGGCCGAGGACCCGCGGGTCCGCGGGCTTGAGGGGGAACGGCGTCTCGGGGATCGGGTGGACGAAGCGCGCCGTGCCGAGGTGCGAGGCGCGGACCGTCTCAATGAGCGAGGCGAGCGCCGCGCGGTCGCGGACGACCGGGGCTTCGAGGGCGCCGCCGAGCGCGGCGTCGAGCGCGTGCTCGAACCCCTCCTCGGCGTCGAAGTGGTCGGCGAGGACGCCGTCGGCCTTCGCGCCGGAAGTCTCGAGGGCCCGCCGGGCCGCTTCGCCGCCCGCCTCGCGCGCCGCGAGAAGGGTCTCGAGGGCGCCGAGGCGCTTGTCGAGGGCGTGGAAGGCGCGCGTCGCGCGCTCGCGCTCCTCCTTGAGGGAGGCGAGCCGCTCCTCGGCGGACCTCCGTGAGACGCCCGCCTCTTCGAGCCGCCGGCGCGCCTCGGCGAGGCGCTCGTTCGTCTCGGCCTCGAGGTCGCGCGCCGCCTCCATCGCGGCGCGGCGCTCCTGGAGCTGGAGTTCGGCGCGCCCCTTCCGCTCCTCGACCTTCGTCAGGGCGAAGCCGAGGCGGTCGACGAGAAGCGCGGCCTCGCGCTCCCGGTTCGTCGCCTCCGTGGCGCGGGCGGCGGCGGCGAGGAGCTCCCGCCGGGAGCCCTCCCTCCGCGTGGTGGCGTCGCTCTCGTCACGGGTCGCGGCGGCGAGCGCCTCGCCCGTCTCCTTCGCCTTCGCCTCGGCGGCGGCGAGCTCCTCGGCGGCCTCGGCCAGGAGCTGCTCGGCCTTCGTCGCCTCCTCGACGGAGGAAAGGTGGTCCTCCTCCGCCTCGGTGCGCTGCGAGCCGACCAGCTCCCTGCGGGCCTCGGTCTCCTCGGCCTCGCGGGCAGCCGCCGTGACCGCGGCCTCGGCCGCGAGGAGCGCCTCGCGGGCGGCGGCGAACGCGTCGGCCTTCTCGCGCCGGAGGCGCTCGGCCTCCTCGGCGGCGTGACGCGCCTCCTCGAAGGCGGCGTCGAGGCGGCCCGACTCGGCGAGGGCGGCCCCTTCCGCGTCGGTCGTCGACTTCAGCGCCGCCTCGGCGGCCTCGGTCGCGGCGACGAGCCGCTCGGACTTCAGGCGCAGGAGGCGCTTCTTCAGGCCCGAGAGGACGTCGGCCTGCTCCTTCCAGCGGGCCGCCCGGGACGCCTGCCGCTTGAGCGACGTGCAGGCGCGCTCGATCTCCGAGACGATGTCGGTGAGGCGGAGGAGGTTCGCGCGGGTCTCCTCCAGCTTCACCTCGGCCTGCTGCTTCCGGATCTTGTACTTCGAGATCCCCGCGGCCTCCTCGATGAGGCGCCGCCGGTCCTGCGGCTTGGCCGAGAGGATCAGGTCGATCTTCTGCTGCTCGATGATCGCGTAGGCGCGGACGCCGAGGCCGGTGCCGAGGAGGAGGTCCTGGATGTCCTTCAGGCGCGCCTTGCGGCCGTTGAGGATGTAGTCGCTCGTCCCGTCGCGGGTGACGCGGCGGGTGAGGACGACCTCGCCGCCGGTGTCCGCCCACTGCCCGCCGCGCGACTCGAGCGTGAGCGAGACCTCGGCCATCCCGAGAGGCCTGCGCCGGGCGGAGCCGTTGAAGATGACGTCTTCCATCGTCGTCCCGCGCAGGGCACGGGCCGACTGCTCGCCCAGGACCCACATCACGGCGTCGCAGATGTTCGACTTGCCGGAGCCGTTCGGCCCGACGATGGCGGTGAGGCGGGACGGAAGGGTGAGGGACGTTCGGTCGACGAACGACTTGAAACCGTGGATCTCGAGCTTTTTCAGTCGGAACATGGCAGCGTCAGGCGGGCGACCCTACCACGACGGAGGGGGGTCGTGCCGGGAAGGGCCGTCGGAAGGGCCGCCGTTCAGGCGACACGCGCCGGGGGGCGGCCGGGGACGGCGTGGAGGGCGCGGAGGAGCTCCCCGCGGGACGCGACCGACAGCTTGCGGAACGCGTGCTTGAGGTGGTCCTTCACGGTGTATTCGCTGATGAAGAGCTCGCCGGCGATCTCGGAGTTGCGCAGGCCGCGCAGCACCCCCGAGACGACCTCGGCCTCCCGGTCGGAGACGCCGCGGGCGTGAAGGTGGGGCCTCACGTCGTCGATCGTCGGGGCGGCCCGCTCCTTCAGGAGGACGATGCGCGCCGGCGGGGCCGCGGACGTGCCGTCGCCGGGGCAGTCGACGATCCGCGCCTCGAGGCATCGGCCGTCGGTGAGCGCCATCCGCTCCGTTGTCGGGTTCTCCCGCGCCGCGAGCTGCAGGAGCCGGGACGCGAGCGGGATCGTCCGCCGGTCGCCGGAGAGGACGGCCGGGCCGTCGTCGGAGTCGCGGGAGAGCAGCTCCTCGGCCGCGCCGTTCGCGTAGAGGACCGTCCCGCCGCGGTCGACGATCATCGCCGGCGCCTCGGTCGCCTCGGCGAGGGCGAGGAGGCGTTCTCGCGCGCAGCGCGCCGCGGGCGCCTCCGCGAGGCGCGTCAGGAGCTGGCAGGCGAGCGGGGCGAGGAGCGAGAAGCGCATCGACTCGGCTCCGGTCCAGGGGCGGAAGCGCCGCCTCACGAGGTAGAGGCGTCCGCGCCAGCCTTCCTCCTCGCCGAACGGGACCGTGAGGACGTTGCCGTTCGGGAGCCCGCCGTTGCGCGAGGCCGGGGCGGGTCGGAGGCCCGAATCGCGCCCCCCCGCGAGCCGCCTCCGGAATCTGCGGCCGGTGACGGGGCAGAGGAGGACGAGCTCGAACGCGTCGGGAGCGAGCGCGGCGCCGAGCGTCGCCACGAGCGCCTCGAGGTCGCCGTCGCGCGGGGCGCTGAAGGGAACGGCGTCGGTCAGCGGGCGGGGCATCGTCTCACCGGGGAGGGATTCTAGAGGGTCGGGCCCGTTCAGATTTTGTCGACGCTTCGAGGACAATCGTCCTGTCTCCGTGGTAGCCTTCCGTCCGTTCGCGAGGCACCCCCTCCCGAATCGGAGGCCCGAAAACATGCTCAGCTTCGAGGTCCGCAAGCCGGGTGGCGAGTCGGAGATCCGCAAGGTTCACCGCGACGTGATCCATCTCGGCGCTTCGTCCGGGAACGATCTGGTCGTGAGGGCACGAGGTGTCCTCGGCCGGCACGCCCGCATCTCCGTCGCGGGAGAGGAGCTCCGCCTGGACGTCCTCGGGACGGCGCCCGGCTCGGACGTGTACCTGAACGGAGCGATCGTCAAGTCCGCTGCACTCGCGGCGGGCGACCGTATCCAGATTGGCGAGGCGACGATCACTCTGCTGAACGGTCCTGCCCCGAACCCGAACCGTCTCGCGGCGCCGCCGCCGCGCGGGAGGGACGCCTTCTCGGTCGCCGCGGCCGCGCTCGCGCCGCCGCCGCCCCCGCCGGCCCCGCCCGCGGCCCAGGCCCCGCGGGTGCCCGAGCCGCGGCCGAGGACGTACGAGCCGGTCCACGCGGCCCGGCCGGCGGAGAGCCGTCCGAGCTCGCTCTCGGCGGCGCAAGGCTTCCGGCTGGCCGACGTCTGGGGGGAGCTGTTCGGTCGGCTCCGCGCCTCGGCCACACTGGAGGAGAGGCTCCAGGAAGTCGCGTCGTACCTCTCCTCCTCCACGCCCGTCCACAGCGTCGCGTTCCTCTCCGTGGCCGACAGCTCGACGGGAGAGGCGATCGCCGCGATCTGGAAGGGGACGCTCCCGCGGCTAGGCCGCCGCTCGGTCGACGAGGTCTTCGCCTCCGGCGGACCGACCGACATCTTCGAAGCGGGCATGCGCCTCCGGGTCTACCCGGTGACGCGGCCGGGCGCCGAGGCGGTGGGCCTCCTCGTCCTGCCGATGGAGCTCGCCGCCGACCCGCTTCTGAACGACCTCGGCGTCGCTCTCGCCGCGGCGATCGGGTTCGTCCACGCCGAGCGCGCCGATGCGCCGTTCGGGGAGCGCACCAGCGCCCACGCCCCCGCGGCGATGGTGACCGCGCCGCTCGAGGACCCCGTCACCGCCGTGGTCGGCTCCTCCCTGGCGATCCAGAACCTGCGCGTCTCCCTCCAGCGGATCGCCTCGGCCCGCGCGCCGGTCCTCGTGATCGGCGACGTCGGCACCGGCAAGACGCTCGTCGCCGAGACGCTCCACGCGCTCTCGCCGCGGCGTCCCCGCCCGCTCGTGAGGATCTCCGCGACCGCCTCCACCGCGGCGGCTCTCGAGGAAGACCTCCTCGGCACCGCGGGTCCGCCCGACCGCCGCCGCCGTCCGGGGCGCCTCTTCGAGGCCGACGGCGGGACCCTCCTCATCGAGGAGGTGAGCGAGCTCCCCGCGCCGACCCAGGCGCTCCTCTACCGTCTCCTCGAGGCGCGCGAGGTCGTCGCGCCCGGCGGCCGGTCCGTCCCCGTCGACGTCCGCGTCATCGGCACCTCCTCGCGGCCCCTCACGCGGGCGGTCGAGGAGGGGACCTTCCGGGACGACCTCTACTACCGTCTCTCCGCCCTCACGCTCCGCCTCCCGACGCTCCGCGATCGCAAGGAGGACATCCCGGCGCTCCTCGACGCCTTCGCCGCGCGACACGGTGGACCGCCCGCGGCGGCCTACGACGTCGAGGCGATGAACGCTCTCCTCGACTTCAACTACGCGGGGAACGTCCGCGAGGTCGAGAACGAGGTCCGGCGCCTCGCGGCCCAGCTCGGCACGGGCCCCGTCCGCCTCTCCGACCTCGACGCCAAGTTCGGCGACGAGCACGTCGAGCTGACGCTCGCCGAGAGCGACGACCTCAAGGAGATCGTCGAGAAGGTCGAGCGCCAGGTCATCGAGCGCGTCATGCGCAAGGTGCGCGGCAACCAGTCGCTCGGAGCCCGGCTCCTCAACATCTCCCGCGGCTCCCTCATCGCCAAGATGAAGGAGTACGACATCAAGGACTTCCGGTACCTCAAGCGGCAGGACTAACAGCGGTCCTGGATCGTGGCTGGGGGGCCGAACGGTTCAGCCCTTCCCCTTCGAACGCCGCCTCTTCCCGGAGGCGGCGTTTCCCTTTCCGGCCTCCGCGTCCTCGCCGATCCGGAGCGTCAGCGCCCAGAAGACGAACGGCACCGCGAACTTCCCGACGATGTCGAAGAAGTAGCGTCCCGTCGCGACCACCTCCCTCTGCCAGCGCGGCCACGTCGCGACGCTCCAGGCGCCGAGCTGCGTCGCGTAGAGCGTCTGGACGGCGAAGGAGAGGTGCAGCACCTGGGTCAGGAGGAGCGCGGCGAAGGCGGCGGCGACCCGGGCCGCGTACGCGCTCGCGCGCAGGTCGCGCGGTGTGGCGAAGACGAGCGCGAGCAGGAGGACGAGGTTCGCCGTCATCGGCGCGGCCGAGAAGGCCGGCGTCTCGGACCGGGAGGAGAGGTCGGCCCTCTGCACGACGACCATGCCGTCCTCGAACGCGAGGCGGGTCACCTTCGTCCTCTCCGCGGCGCGGATCCACCCCTCGGACGCCCGCGTGACGAGCGCGCCCCAGGGGCGGCCGACGAGCGCGAACCAGAGGAGGATCGCGAGCCCCGCAGCGAGCGGGAGCCTGGTGAGCAGCCTACGGAGCCGCGGGTCGATTCGGTCGTGCATACCGGTCCGCCCAGAGGAGGAAGAGCGCGACCCCGAAGAGGATCACGATCGCCTGCCAGACGACGATGTGGGAGTCCTCGAAGTGCTTCGGGAAGTAGACCCCGATGTAGAAGAGGCTGACGATCCTCACGACGTTCAGCAGCTGAATGGCGAGGAAGCCGCCGACGAGGCCCAGGAGCTTGCGGCCCCACGGGGCGGGGAACGCGAGGACGCCGGCGAAGAAGATGTAGATCGTCTCGAGGCCGTTGCACCCCGTCCGGACGTTCACGGCGAATCGCGGAGAGATGATGGCCGTTCCGACCATCGTCGTCTTCTCGCCGAAGAGGCCGGCCGCGAAACCTCCCACCTTCGCGACGCCCGCCGTGAACGGCTCCACGAACGCGTCGTTCATCGGCTTCGGCGCGGTAACGGCGAAGAAGAGGACGAGGAGGAGGACGAACTTCAGGAGGAAGGCCAGCTCGGGCCGAAGGCGCTTCCGTCCGGCCGGGGGGGGCTCTGTCGGTTCGGGGCTCTTCACGGCGAGGCGGGAGGATAGCGTACGCGCACGTAAACTCGGGACCGTGTCCGATCCCGAGGCGCGCCGCTTCCGCCGGAACCTCACCGCCGTCCTGTCGCTCGTCGGCCTCCTGACCGCCGGGTCGGTCTTCCTCTTCGGGCACCTCCTCTTCAAGACGCTCTCGAAGGACGTCGTCGACGAGGCGCTCCTCTACTCGCGACAGGACGCCCAGCGGATCGCCCGCGGCCTCGCCGAGCGGGCTTCCGGCGATCTCTACACGCTGAAGGTCAACCAGGAGGACCTCGACGTCTTCGTCGGCTCGGCCCTCGCGGAGCGCCGCATCCTCTCCGAGGTCCGCGTCTACGACTCGAGAAACCAGCTCGTCTACGCCTACTCCGGCGTCCTCTCGCGGCCCGAGCGCGCCGGCGCGCACCCGGAGGCGGGCCAGACGATCTCGACGAGCCCGCTCGAGCCCGCCTCGCGCTCCACCGAGACGACCGCCCAGATCGCCGACCCCTACGGCATCGAGGTCCCTATCGGCGACTTCGGCACGCTGAAGGTCGGCGTCTCGCAGCGGGAGCTCGAGGCGCGCGTCGAGGTCCTCCGGGTGAAGCTCTACAAGCGGATCTTCGCCGCGGCGCTCGTCTCCTTCCTCGGCATCCTCGCCGCCGCCTGGGCGCTGATGCTCCTCGTCCGTCGGACGCGCCTCGTCGAGGCGGCGCGCATCGAGGCGGAGCGGCGGGCCGAGCTGGGGGAGATGGCGACCGGCCTGGCCCACGAGATCCGCAACCCCCTGAACGCCATGAGCCTCAACCTCGAGCTCCTCGAGGAGCAGCTCGAGAAGGGCTCCTCGGGCCTCTCCACCGCCGAGCTCGCGTCCGCCACGCGGGTGGAGACCGGGCGCCTCGCGCGACTCCTCTCCGACTTCCTCTCTTATGCCCGCCCCTCGCCGCTCGTCACGGTGCCGTCCGACCTGAACGAGCCGGCGGCGGAAGCGGTCGCGTTCCTGGGGCCCGAGGCTCGGACGCGGCGCATCGCCCTCACGTTCCGGCCGTGGCCGGGCGGCGCCCCCGCGCTCCTCGACACGGCGCGGGTCAAGCAGGTCGTCCTGAACCTCGTCGGGAACGCGCTCGACGCCGTGGAGGCCGTCGGGGCGAGGGCGCGCGAGGTCGACGTGGCGGTCGAGGACGGCGGACGCTTCTGGCGTCTCACGGTCGCGGACCACGGCCCCGGCATCGACGGTGGGGGGAGCGGCGACGTCTTCCGCGTCTTCGTCTCGACGAAGCCGGCCGGAACCGGCATGGGGCTCCCGATCGCGGAGCGAATCGTCCACGCGCACGGCGGCGAGCTGACCCTCGCCTCCCCGTCTGGCGGGCCGACCCGCGCCGTGGCGACCTTCCCGAAGCACGACGCTCCCGGCTGAGGCTCGTCGCCTCACGCGGCGAGACGAGCGCGACTCGCGCGGCCGCCATCTCCCGGACGCAACGACGCCCGCCGGCTCGGTTCGAGATCGGCGGGCGTTCCGGGGGGGCCGCCCGGGGAAGCTGCCGGGGAAGGCCGCCTCGCCTCGATTCTCCTCCTTTTCGGCCGGGAGGGCTCACCTCCAATGGCCAGGCACCCAGGTCCAGCCGCCGCGGACCTTCTTCCAGTGGCCGTCGACCCAGACAGCCCGGTGCCGTGGCGGAAGCTGCCAGCCGCCCGCGACCCAGACGTGCGCTCGGCCGTCCCAGCGCCAGTAGCCGCCGACCCAGACGTGGCGCGGCGAAGGGGCGCCTGCCCGTACCTCGACCCGCGCGGCCGGCGGGCCGACCTTGACCACGACTCGAGCCGCCTCCGCGGCGGGGGCGAAGAGGGCGAGGGAGAGAAGGGCGCCGGCCAGGGCAGTGCGGATGCGCTTCGTATTCATCGTCGAGTCCTCCTTCGAGCTGCGTCTCGAGGGAATGGACGCCGACCGTGCGCGGCGGGTTGGCGGCGGGTGGCGGGGAGGTGAGGGGAGTCACGGAACGCCGGATCGAGGGAGACGTACGCCTGATGGGTCGACGACGGACGCGAAGGAGCCCGCAAGGTCCCCCGTCGTCTCCTCGACAGGCCCCCCCGCGGGTGGGATCATCCCGGGATTTCAGGCCCGCCGCTCGAGCGGCGGGCCCCAGGACGGAGCCCCTCTTGAAGAAGCTCGTGGAAACGCTCTCCTCGCTGAAGCTCGCCGTCGGCCTCCTCGTCGTGCTGCTCATCGGGCTGTCGATCGGGACGATCCTCGAGTCGCGGACCGACGCGGCGACGGCGCAGCGGGTCGTCTACTACTCGTGGTGGTTCCTCGGCCTGCAGGGGCTCTTCGCGCTGAACGTCGCCTGCTCGCTCGCGAACCTCTTCCCGTGGGGGAAGAAGCGGGCCGGGTTCGTCACGACGCACGCGGCGCTCCTTCTCATCCTGGCGGGGGCGACGCTCACCTATTTCTGGAAGGTGGAGGGACAGCTCGGCCTCTGGGAGGGGGAGAACGGCGCGACGATCGAGAACCACGACGCGCAGGGGAACGTCGTCTCCCGGCACGACCTGCCGTTCTCCGTGAAGCTCGTCGACTTCGTCCTCGACACCTACCCGGGGACGATGCGGCCGGCCGGATTCGCGAGCGAGGTCGTCATCACCGACACCGACACCGGGAAGTCGTTCCCGGCGCGGATCTGGATGAACCACCCGCTCCACCACCGCGGGTACACGCTCTTCCAGTCGAGCTACCAGCAGCAGGGGGGGCGCGAGGCGACGGTGCTCTCGGTCTCGAAGGACCCGGGCCAGCTCGTCGTCTTCGCCGGGTACGTCGCGGTCGTCCTCGGGATGATCCTCGTCCTCGTGACGCGCGTCTCGCAGGCGCGGGAGCGGGACCGCGAGAGGGCCGCGCTCGAGGCGAAGGTCGCAGAGGGCGGCATGTCGCTCCCGACGATGGGGAAGGCGCTCCTCCTCGCCCTCGCGCTCCTGCCGCTCGCGGCGCCGGCGGCGACGCCGGAGCTCGAGGCGCTCCGCCGGCTCCCGGTGCAGCACGACGGCCGGACGATGCCGCTCGACACGCTCGCGCGAGAGACGGTCTGGAACGTGACGGGGTCGCACGCCTTCCGCGGGGAGGACCCGGCGGCGACGTTCACCGGCTGGCTCTTCGACCCGCGCTCGGCCGCGACGACGCCGGTCGTGAAGGTGGGCAGCAAGGCGCTGGCGGCGGCGGCGGGGCTCCCGGCGGGGACGAAGCACGTCTCGTTCGAGCAGCTGGTCTCGAACCAGCGCCTCATGGGGCTGATCCGCCAGGCGGGGATGGCCGCGCAGCGGGAGGAGCCGCGCCGGGGCGTCCTGAAGGACGCCGAGAAGCTCGAGAACCGGCTGAACGTCCTCTACGGGCTCCTCCAGCGGGAGACCGTCCGGCCGATCCCGGCGGCGGAGGGACCGAAGGCGCGCTGGAACCGCCCCGAGGGCTTGACGAAAGAGGCGCTCCTCGCCCTCGCGAACGGCCCGCGCCTTCCGGGCTGGCCGACGGCGAAGAAGATCGACGGCGAGATCCTCTACAACCGCGTCAACCCCGCGAAGCTCTCCTGGATCGTCCTCCTCGCCTCGCTCGTCGTCTCGATCGTCGCCTGGTCGAAGGCGAGCAAGGCCCTCGACTGGACCTCGTTCGCCCTCCTCGCGGTCGGCTTCGGCGTGATGACGTGGGGCATCGGGATGCGGTGGGCCGCGGGGGAGCGGATCCCGGCGGCGAACATGTACGAGTCGCTCCTCTTCCTCGCGTGGGGCGTCGGCCTCTTCGCGGTGATCGCCTACCTGGTGATGCGTAACCGGACCGTCGTCCTGAACGCCGCGGCGATGTCGGCGCTGACGATGGCGCTCACCGACCTCCTCCCGATGGACCGCTTCATCCACCCGATCGCGCCCGTCCTGGCCGGGACGCCGTGGCTCGCGATCCACGTCCCGATCATCATGGTCGGCTACGCGGTCCTCGCGCTCGGCGTCGTCGTCGCGCACATGCAGCTCGCGTTCGCGGCGTTCGGGAAGGGGAAGGGGGCGCTCGTCGAGAGGCTCTACGAGCTCCTCTACTGGTACATGCACGTCGGGTCGATCCTCCTCCTCGCGGGGATCCTGACGGGCTCCGTCTGGGCCGCCTCGTCGTGGGGCCGCTACTGGGGCTGGGACCCGAAGGAGGTCTGGTCGCTCGTCGCGTTCCTCGCGTACATGGCGATCCTCCACCTGAAGGTCGACAAGGTGATCGGGACGTTCGGGGCCGCGGCCATCAGCATCCTCGCGTTCCAGACGATCCTGATGACGTACCTCGGAGTGAACTACGTCCTGAACGTCGGCATGCACTCCTACGGCATGGGCGACTCGCCGATCGTGAAGTGGATGGTTCTCGTCGCGCTCGTCGAGGTCGTCTTCCTCGCCGTCTGCGGCGTGGCGTACCGCGACCGGAGGAGGATGCTCGCGGAGGCCTGAGGACGGGGAGCCCGAGCGGAGCGCCGCGACCCGGGAGGGTGCGGCGCTCCGGCGGGAGGTTCAGCCCTTCTTCCGCGCCAGGTGGAGGACGAGCGGCGGCTCCTCGGTCTTGCCGCCCTTCCAGCCGATCCAGGTCTCGCGGATCTCGTCCTCTCCGAGGAGCTCGACCTTCACGGCATGGATGTGCACGTCCTTCGCGGAATCGAGGTTCGTGCCGCCGTCGAACTCCATCGCGATCACGTTCGCCGGCACCGTCTTCGTCCGGAACCGCGGCTGGTTTTGCGCCGCACAGTAGTGCGTCATCACGAGGTCGTTCCCGTCGCGGTGCCACACCGAGACCATCTCGTGAGGGGTGCCGGGAGCGAGCGTCGAGACGACCGCCGAGCCGGCGCCCGTGACGCGGTACATCACGGCGACGGCCCCCTTCTCCCCGACCTTCGGCTCGATCTCGACCCAGTCGCCGGCGAGCGCCTTCAGCTTCTCGAGGGCGGCGGCGCCGGACGTGGGCGGGGCGGACGGGGGTGGCGGGGGGGGCGCGGCCTTCTTCGGCTCCTCGGCGCGGAGGGGAAGGGGGAGGGCGAGGAGGGAGCCGACGCCGACGGCGAAGAGGAGCTTCCGAATGCGGGACGCGGGCGACTTCATGGAGGCCTCCTTGTCGATCTGGCAGGATCGAACCTGCGGCGCTACTCGAGGAGTCCGGTCGCTCTCTCGAAGGGGCCGGCCCCGGCAGCCTTCTGCTTCGCCCGGATCAGGAGCGAGGCGAAGCGGAACGCCGCGGTGCCGAGCCGTGACTTCAGGCTCGGGCGGAAGACGGCGCCGGCGAGGACGGTCGTAACGGCGCCCGTGACCAGCGGCCAGGGCGAGTCGGTGTAGAACGTCTCGAGGACGTGCGGCGTGTAGAAGCCGTGGACGAAGCTGCTGAAGCGGCCGATCGCACGCTGGTACCGCCTCTCCATCGCGCGGAAGTCCGCCGCATCGACCCGCCCGCGGCGCGAGAGCGCCCGGCCGATCGCCTCCGCGGCCATCTCCCCGGAGGACATCGCGAGGAGGACGCCGCTCGAGAAGACCGGGTCGAGGAAGCAGGCTGCGTCTCCGACGAGGCAGAAGCCGTCCCCCGAGGTGCGCGGCGTCCGGTAGGAGTAGTCGGGGATCGCGCGCACCTCGCCGAGGCGCGAGTGCCCTTCGAGGTGGTCACGGACCTCGGGCGTCGCGGCGATCCGCGCCTCGAAGAGCTCCTCGACCGTCCCCGGCCGATTCGCGAAGCGGGACGACGGCATCACGACGCCGACGGAGACGGTCCCGTCGGAGAACGGGATGAGCCACCACCAGCCGTCGGCCGTCGTGACGACGATGATGTCGCCTCCTATCGGCCCCTCGGCCCGGCGGAAGCCGGAGAAGTGGGCGAACGCGGCCGAGCGGTCGAGCTTCGGGTCCTTCCGGCGCCCGCCGAGCCGGCGCGAGAGGAGGGCGTCCCGCCCGGTGGCGTCGACCACCGCCTTCGCCCTCACCTCGCGGGGCGCGTCGTCCTCGACCTTCACGCGGACGCCGACAGCCCTCTCGCCCTCGAAGAGGACCTCCTCGACTCGCGCCTGCTCGCTCACCGCGACGCCCGAGGCGCGGGCGTGATCGAGGAGGAGCGTGTCGAGCTCCGCCCGCTTCACCTGGAAGGCCGAGGCCGGTGCGCCGTCGAAGGCGTCGGCGAACCTCACGAGGCGGGCATGGTCCGTCCCCTGGTGGTAGAAGCGGGCGCCGTACTTCACCTGCGGCCCGGTCGCCTCCAGCTTCTCGAGCACGCCGAGCCTCCGGAAGAGCGGGACGTTCCACGGCAGGAGCGACTCGCCGATGTGGAAGCGCGGGAATCTCTCCCGCTCGAAGAGCGCGACGGAGAAGCCGGCGCGTGCGAGCAGCGTCGCCGTCGTCGAGCCGCCCGGCCCCCCGCCGCAGACGACGACGTCGAAGCGAGAGGAGGCGGGCGCCTCAGCCATGCGCGGCGGCCTCGGCGCCCCCGTCCGGTGTCGCCACGGCGCGCGGCGGGAGGTCCGGACGCGGTCCTTCGAGCGGCGTCGGCCGCACGACGTACGTCAGCGCGTTCGCGAGCTCGGCCTTCGCCCACCGGAGGAGGCCGTGCCACAGCATGACGTGCGCGCCGGTGCGGAGCGTGAAGCCGACGAATCGTGGGCGTCGCCCGGCGTTGTGGTTGCCGTAGATCCCGAGCGCCTTCTTCCGCTTCGCGATCGCGACGAGGCGGCGCGCGTAGAAGCGCATCGGCCAGAGGCCGAGCTCCGCGCCGTCGCCGTAGAACGGGGGCATCCCGAGCCGGGCCGCCGACTCGTTGTAGACGGGGTGGACCGCGACGAGGTAGTAGAGGGCCGTGTCCATCAGGAAGGCGATCGTCATCGTGTCGTAGTCGCCCATGATGTAGTACTTGTCGCGGTAGATCGACTCGTAGAAGTAGCGAAAGAAGCGGTCGTAGCGCCGGTTGTGGTCCTCGTACCTCCGCTCCATCTCGGCGGCCGGGGTCCCCGCGAGCGCCTCGAGGATCAGGTCGACCCTCGTGTGGACCGAGAACGACATCTGGTCGAGCCCCGGCGAGTAGAACGGATCGAGGAAGCCGCCGGCGTCGCCGACACAGGTCCACCCCGGCCCGATGAACTGGTCGACGAAGTAGGGGAGGTGGCCGTAGTAGCGGCAGTCCCCGTCGACGGGCTCGGCATGCTCGACGAGCTCCCGCGTGAGCGGGTTCGCGTCGAGGAAGCGCTTCAGCTTCTCGAGCGGTGTCGCACCCTCGGGCTGGACGAGTCGCTTGTCCCAGACGAGGCCCACGCTCGTCTCTCCGCCGCGGAGCGGGATGAACCAGATCCAGTAGCCCCAGCCGGTGAAGTGGTTCGTCGCGAGGCGCCGGGCCGCGATGACGCCGCGGGCGAACGCGTCGGCCGGATCCGTCCCGACGACCGCGGTGCCGTCGAGGTCCTTCGCGCCCCGGTAGCGGACCCAGATGGCCGAGGTCGGATGGCTCTCGACGGGCGTGACGCCGCCGCGCCGCCGTGCGAGGAGCGCCTGGCGCCCGGTGGCATCGACGATCCATCTCGACCGGACGACGGCCTTCGTCCCGTCGGGCTTCTCGACGGTGACGGAGCTCCCGTCCCCGCCTCCGAGAGAGAGGTCGACGACCTTCGCCGGCCTCCAGACCTCGGCCCCCTCCTCCTCCGCAGTCCGGAGGAGGTGGCCGTCGAGGACGGCGCGGTCGAGCTGGAAGCTCGGCGTGCGCGCGAGCTGCGTCGGCCCGACCTCCGAGGCGTCACGCACCCGCGTGGCCCTCTCGTTGTGGAACCAGTATCGGAAGCCCTGCTTCGGCAGCTGCTCCCGGCTCAGGTGGTCGTAGAGCTTCAGGACGCGGATCAGGAAGTACGAGGAGATCTCGACCGTCGACTCGCCCACCTTCCAGTCGAACTCCTCGCTTCTCTCCACGACGAGGACTCGGAGGGCCGGATTGCGGCGACGAAGGAGGATCGCGGTGGAGGCCCCCGCGATCGCGCCGCCGATGACGACGACGTCGAAGTCCGAGGCCGCGGACGCGCCGCGGGCCGCCTCATCTGGGACCATGCCAGTCCTGTTCATTCGCGGATCATAGTGAGAGGACGGACGAGATCGGGGAGGAAACGACGCGAGAAGGGCTTCTCCTCTCTGGACGCCGACCCCCGTCGTCCTTATCCTCGCCTGTTGGGCCGCCCCCGAGAGGGCGCGCCCGACCCCCCCTCCCGGCGACCGCGGTCCCGCGGCGCCGGCGAGCCGGGGACGAGGAGCCTCATGTCGGACTACAGGATCCAGGAACACCCGATCCTCGCGATCCCGGGCGAGGCGGTCGTGCCCTTCACGTGGAAGGGCGAAACGCTGAAGGCGCGGCCGGGCGAGACGATCGCCTCGGCTCTCTTCGCGAACGGGGTGCGCATCTTCGGGCACCACCACAAGGACGGCTCGCCGCAGGGGATCTTCTGCGCGAACGGCCAGTGCGCCCAGTGCTCGGTCGTGGCGAACGGCTTGAGCGTCAAGTCGTGCATGGTGCGCGTCGCCGAGGGGATGGCCGTCGAGCCGCTCGACGGCAAGGCCGCCCTCCTCGAGGCGGACGGCGACCTCCGCTTCCACGACGTCGAGACGGTGGAGACGGAGTGCCTGATCCTCGGCGGCGGCCCGGCCGGCCTCGCCGCCGCGATCGAGCTCGGGAAGGCGGGCGTGAACGTCGTCCTCGTCGACGACAAGGCCGCCCTCGGCGGCAAGCTCGTCCTCCAGACGCACAAGTTCTTCGGCTCGATCGAGGCGTGCCACGCGGGGACGCGCGGCCTCGACATCGGTAAGAAGCTCGAGGCCGAGGTCCGCTCCTACCCGAGCGTGAGGATCTGGACCGAGACGACGGCCCTCGCCGTCTTCTCCGACCGGAAGGTCGGCGTCCTGCGCGACAACCACTACGTCCTCGTCCGCCCGCAGATGCTTCTCGTGGCGACGGGCGCCCGCGAGAAGTCGCTCGTCTTCAAGGGGAACACGCTCCCCGGCGTCTACGGCGCCGGCGCCTTCCAGACGCTCGTGAACCGCGACCTCGTGAGGCCCTCCGAGCGCCTCTTCGTCGTCGGCGGCGGGAACGTCGGCCTCATCGGCGCCTACCACGCCCTCCAGGCGGGGATCCAGGTCGTCGGCCTCTGCGAGGCGCTCGAGGAGTGCGGCGGCTACAAGGTCCACAGGGACAAGCTCGCGCGGATGGGGGTCCCGATCCACACGCGCCACACGATCGTCTCGGCGAACGGGACGGAGGAGGTCGAGAGCGTCACGATCGCGAAGCTCGACCCGTCCTGGAAGGTGATCCCGGGGACCGAGAAGACCTTCAGGTGCGACACGCTCCTCGTCGCCGTCGGCCTCGACCCGGTGGACGAGTTCCTGAAGAAGGCGAGGGAGTTCGGCCTGCCGGTCGTGGCGGCGGGCGACGCGGAGGAGATCGCCGAGGCGAGCGCGGCGATCTTCACCGGGAAGATCCGCGGCACCGAGATCGCCCGGACGCTCGGGCGCGACGTCGGCGAGGTGCCGCCGGAGTGGCTCCGGACGGCCGAGGTCTTGAAGGCCCGCCCCGGCGCCGTCATCACGGAGGAGATCCCCGCCGACGAGACGGGCGTCTTCCCGATCTTCCACTGCTCCCAGGAGATCCCGTGCAACCCCTGCACCTCGATCTGCCCGAAGGGGGCGATCAAGATCGAGGGGGACGACATCCTGGGCCTCCCGACGTTCGACGAGAGCGCCTGCATCGCCTGCGAGCAGTGCGTCGCGATCTGCCCCGGCCTCGCGATCACGCTCGTCGACTTCCGGAAGAAGGACGCCGAGGGGCTCCTCGTTTCGATCCCGTACGAGTTCCCGAAGGCGAAGATCCAGGAAGGCGACATGGTGACGGTCCTCGACACGCTCGGAGCCGTCCTCGGTCACGTGCCGGTCGTGAAGGTCCGCGCGCCGAAGTTCGCGGACCACGCCCTCCTCGTGAAGGTAAAGGCCCCCTCCGAAATCGCAAAGCGAATTGCAGGGATCCAGGTTCAGGAGCCGTGGGTCTCGGCGGCGATGGAGGAGAACGTCGAGCGGATCGGCGACGACGACGTCGTCTGCCGCTGCGAGCGGGTCACCGCCGGCCAGATCCGGGGCCTCATCCGCGAGGGGGTGCGGGACCTCAACCACCTGAAGGCGCTCACGCGCGCCGGGATGGGCGCCTGCGGCGGGAAGACCTGCCCCACGCTCATCGCGCGGATCTTCCGCGAGGAGGGGGTGCCGCTCGCCCAGGTGACGCCGCTGACGCAGCGGCCCGTCTTCATGGAGGTGCCGCTCGGCGCCTTCGCGGGGGTCGTGACGGGCGAGGGCCCGACGAAGGACGCGGTGCCGACGGCGGTCGGCGCGCTCGTGGGAGGCGTCTGATGGCCTCGTCCGTGTACGACGTCGTCGTCGTCGGCGCCGGGAGCGTCGGCATGCCCACCGCGATGGAGCTCGCCGGCAAGGGGCTGAAGGTCCTCTGCCTCGACCAGTTCGCCTCCGCCGGGCAGGGGAGCAACAAGGCCGCCATCGGGGGAGTCCGCGCCACGCACTCCTCGCCCGCGAAGATCCGGCTCTGTCTCGACTCGCTGAAGACGTTCTCCACCTGGAAGGAGACGCGCGGCTTCGACATCGAGTGGCGGCAGGGCGGCTACATGTTCGTCGCCTACCGCCCCGAGGAGGAGAAGACCCTGAAGGAGCTCCTCGTCGTCCAGAAGAAGGCGGGCCTCAACATCGACTGGTACGCGAAGGACGACCTCCTGAAGCTCGCGCCGGGCCTCGACGCGAACGGGCTCCTCGGCGGGACCTTCTCCCCGGAGGACGGCTCGGCTTCGCCGATGCTCTCTTCCGCGGCGTTCCACCGCCGCGCCGTCGAGCTGGGTGTCGAGTGCCGGTTCAACGAGCGGGTGACCGCGATCATGCGGAGGAAGGGCGCCGTCGTCGGCGTGAGGACCGACAAGGGGGGCTACGCCACCTCCTGCGTCGTGAACGCCGCCGGGGCCTGGGCGCGGAGCCTCGCGCACCTCGGCGGGCAGGACGTCCCGGTGAACCCCGACTGCCACGAGGCGGGGATCACCGAGCCGGCCCGGCGGTTCCTCGAGCCGATGGTCGTCGACATCCGGCGGACGCCGGGCGCGGCGAACTACTACTTCTACCAGGCGCACTCCGGGCAGGTCATCTTCTGCGTCACGCCCGACCCGCCGCTGATCGGGACCGACCGGCGCGAGACGTCGGAGTTCCTGCCGCTCATCGCGCGGCGGATGGTCGGCCTGATGCCGAAGCTCGCGAACCTGAAGGTCCGCCGCACGTGGCGCGGCCTCTACCCGATGACGCCCGACGGCTCTCCCGTCGTCGGGAAGAGCGCCGCGCTCCGCGGCTACGTCGACGCCGTCGGGATGTGCGGGCAGGGCTACATGCTCGGCCCGGGCGTCGGCGCCCTCGTCGCGCGGATGGTGACGGAGACGACGACGGAGGACGACGCCGCGATCCTCCACGAGCTGCGGCCGGAGAGGGAGTTCGCGGGGACGGAGAAGCTGAAGTAGGGAACCCTCCCCCGACCTCCTCCTCTCCCCTGCCGCGCCCCCGTCGTCTGGGAGCTCTGGGTCGACAGCTGGGCGTGACACGGATCCGGGCCGGAGGGCCTCGGCTGGCTCCCGGTGGGCGTGACGAACTCCCTGCTCGGAGCGTGTGACGCAGGCGCCGCCTTCGGCCTCAGTCGAAGTAGCCGCTCACGTCGAGGATGAAGTGGACCGTCCCCGGCGCGTCGTTCCTCACCGCCAGGCTGCCGGCCCCGTCCTTCGAGAGAAGGCAGATGGAGTTGTTCGCGCGGGTCTTCTGGGCGCTGAACGAGATCGAGGTCGAGGTGGGGGTCCACTCTTCCGCCGTGTCGCCGGGGAAGACCCGAAGCGTTCCCGCGGCCGCGGGCTGAGTCACGGTGACGTTGACGGAGATCGAGCGCGCGGTCGCCGGGATGCCGCAGACACCGGCGACGGGAAAGACCCGTCGCGAAGGGCCGGGCTCGAGAGCCGGCCCTCCCAGGGCCCCGGCGGCGTTGCGCGTGTCGACGAGGCGGCAGGGCGCCAGCGTGTGGAGCGTCGTCCCGACGCCGAGCTTGGCGGCGAAGGCATCGTGACCGCCCTCGCTCAGGAGCGTTCCGCCGCCGAGGTCGATGCTGCCCTGGAAGCGGCCCGCGGGAATCGCGAAGCCCGAAGCGTCGACGGCGACCGCCCGGCACTCCTGCTCGGCGGCGTCGCCGGCCTGCGCGTTCGTGAGCCAGCTCCCGCCTGCGGTGTAGCGGGCCAAGAAGAGATCCGTACCGCCCGCGCTCGTGAGCGTTCCCCCGCCGAGGTCCGCGCTCGCCTGGAACCCACCGGCGACGACGACGTCTCCTGCCCCGTGCACGGCGACGCCGTTGGCGGAATCGGTGCCGGTGCCGCCGAGGGCGCGGGACCAGAGATGGCTCCCGGAGGAATCGAGCTTCGCGACGAACCCGTCGGTCGATCCCGCGCTCGCGAGTGCCCCGCCCCCGAAGTTCACCGACCCGCTGAACGAACCTGCGAGGATCGGGCCTCCGGACGCGTCGACGGCCAGGGCGAGTCCCGTCTGGCCCGAGGCGTCGCCGAACCGCTTGCTCCACACGTAGTTTCCCTCCGCCGAGAGCTTTACGAGGAAGGCGTCCGTCGAGCCGGCGCTCGTCAGACCCCCTCCGCCGAAATCCACGGTCCCGGAGAAGGCGCCCGTCGCGAAGACGTTCCCGTCGCCGTCGACGGCGACGGCGACGCCCGTCTGCGCGCTCGCGTCACCGAAGAGCTTGCTCCAGGAGTGGAACCCGTTCGCATCGAGCCTCGCGATGAAGACGTCCGTCGAGCCGGCGCTCGTCAGGTTCCCTCCCCCGAAATCGATCGACCCGGAGAACGTCCCCACCAGGAGGACGTTCCCCGACGGGTCGACCGCGACGCCCGCGCCCGCCTGGTTGCTCGAGTTCCCGAAACACTTGCTCCAGACGTGGTTCCCGTTCGAGTCGAACATCGCGACGAAGACGTCCTGCCCGCCCGCGCTCGTGAGCGTCGCGCCTCCGATGTCGATCGTGCCGCTGAAGTACCCGGTCACCAGGACGTTTCCGATCGCGTCGACGGCGACGCCGGTCGCGCTCTGGGCGCTGGCGTCCCCGAACCGGCGGCTCCAGAGATGATTCCCGTTCGGGCCGAGCTTCGCGACGAAGGCGTCGTCGCCCCCCGCGCTCGTCAGCGAGCCGCCGCCGAAATCGATGGAGCCCGCGAACAGTCCGGCGACGATCGCGTTCCCGCCGCCGTCGACGGCCACGGCCGTGATCGCCTGGTCGGAGCCGCTGCCGAAGCGGCGGCTGTAGACGTGCCCGGACGCCGCCGCGGCGTCGGCGAGGACCAGATGCGCGGCCAGCAGCGAGAAGGCGAGGAACACTCGACGAGGCATCATCTCTGCACCGTCTTTCCGGACGGGTCCGCCAGGTCGCTCGCCCGCCGGCCGGACTGCCGCTCGTGCCGGCCCGACCCTTCGGGAGAGGAAGACCCGCAGACCGACCTGGCGATCTCCCGTTCCGGTGCACGAGGATATACCGCGACGCAGCAATCGCGCGTCGGCGCTCGAGCTTCGCGGGCCTCGGCCGGTGGTGGGTCGAGACGGTCGGAAGGAACCGCGAATCCGGAGGGGTCTACTTCGGTTTCGTGACGGCCGACGGGGTGATGGAGCGCGCCCCGTCGAGGCGCCAGACGCCCCCGCCTTCGAAGCCGACGAGCAGCGTTCCGTTCGGCTCGAGTGCGAGGGCGACGACGTCGGGGTGCGGGGGCTCGCCGCCGATCCGTGTCCAGCTCTTGCCGCCGTCCTTCGAGCGGAGGATTCCCTCCTTCCACGCCCCGGCGTAGAACGTGCCGGAGGCCGGGTCGAGGAGGATCCGCCTCACGTTCCACTTCTCGGTGCCGGGCCCTGCCACCGCCCAGCTCTTCCCGCCGTCGGCCGAGCGGTAGATCCCCTTGTTCGTCGCGGCGAGGAGCTCGCCGGCCCCGGCCCCAGCGACGATCGCCTGGATGCGGGAGGTGGGCGGGATGCCGGTCGCGGTCGTGAACGTCGCGCCGCCGTCGGCGGAGAGGTAGAGGTGCCGGTCGTCGCTGTAGAAGGCGCGGTCGGCGTTCGCCGCGTCGACGTGGAACGCGAAGTGGCCGAGGAGCGTGCTCGCATCGCGGGGCGCCTTCAGGTCGCGCCACGTAAGGCCGCCGTCGTCGCTCCGCGCGACCTGGCAGAAGTCGCGCCCGCTGTGCGCGTAGACGCGCTTCGGGTCGGAAGGGGCGTAGCGGAGGTGCTGCACCTCCGGCTCGCACCCGCCCTTGAGGACGTGCGTCCAGCTCCGGCCGCCGTCCGTCGACCGGAAGGCGCCCTTGCGGGTCCCGGCGAGGAACGTCCCGGGAGCGGAGGGATCGGCGGCGAGCGAGTGGACCGCGCGGTTCGTGAGCCCCTCGTTCGAGAGCGCCCACGTCGCGCCGCCGTCCTCGGAGAGGTGGACGCCTCCCTGAGTCGTGCCGACGAAGAGGCGGTTCGGCGAGGCGGGATCGAGGAGGATCGCCTTCACCTCGAGTGCCAGGAACCCGGCGCCGGTCGTCCAGGTCGCCCCGCCGTCCACGGTCTTCACGACGCCGTCGCGGCCGCTCCCGGCCCAGACCGCGCCGCCCTTCTCGTCGAGGGCGAGCGAGCGGAAGTTCACCCAGTTGAAGCCGCGGGAGAACGTCTTCCACGTGGCGCCGCCGTCGGCCGAGCGGAGGACGCGGTTCGGGATGCTCGCGTAGCAGAGGCCGGGCGTCGCCGTCGAGGCGACGATCGCGTAGACGATGTTCCCGATCCACTTCGCGTCGGTCGTCGTCTCTTCCCAGCTCTTCCCGCCGTCGGTTGAGCGGAGCACCCCGTCGCCGTTCGTTCCCGCGAGGACGAGACCGCCCGCGCCTGTCGCGACGGAGTGCGCGGCCTTCCTCGGAAGGGCGACCGTCCAGGACGCCCCGCCGTCCGTGGAGAGGTAGACGCCGTCCTCGGAGGCCGCGAAGACGGCCTTCCCGTCCCGCGCGACGGCGACGCCCCGGACGCGCGAGTTCGGGTTGATCCCGACGTTCGCCGGCTTCCACGTGGCGCCGGAATCGGTCGACTTGAAGACGCCCGTCGGGAAGCCGTCGTTGTCGGCGCTCGCGTAGACGGTCGCCGGTGCGGCCGGGTCGAACGCGAAGCCGGTCATCGCGGGCTGCTGCACCTTCTGGTCGAGGACCTTCTTCCAGGTCGCCCCGCCGTCGGTCGAGCGCCAGAGGGCGGTGAAACCGGCCGCGAGGACCGTCCGGGAGTCCGTGGGGCTGACCGCGACGGCGTTCACGGTCTCCTGCGCGGGAATGCCCGAGAGGCGGCCCCAGCTCGCCCCGCCGTCGGTCGACTTCCAGACGCCGCCGCCGAACGCCCCCGCGTAGAGGACGTTCGCGTCCTTCGGGTCGAGCGCGAGGCCGTACGCCGCGCCGCCGGGCGGGCCGACGGGGCTCCACTCGGAGGCCTGTGCCGCGAAGCTCGCGAACAGCAAGAGAGCGACGAGGATCGCTCCGCGGAGGTTCTGCGCGGCTCTCGGGGCGGCGGGTCGGCTCATGCGGCCTCCTTGCGGCAGTGCCGCGGGGGAGGTCTCTCCCCGCGGGCTTACGGTTACCGGATGAAGAACGCGGAGAGTAAGCGGCCGGGGGCGCGAAGGGGAAGGGTCCCGTGCGAGGGGGGGGCGGGGCGCGGCTCAGGCGTCGAGCGTGAACCGAGGGCCCCGGGCGAGGGGGATCGCCCGGAGCTGCTCCGCGGTCCATCGGAACTGCCTCAGGAAGCGGGCGTACTCCGGCAGCGACATCGGCCCGGGGCGATGTCTCTCGAGCGATTCGGCGACGGCGGGAGACGCCGACGGAAGCGCGTCGAGATCGAGGGGCTCAGGACGCGCCCTTGATCCGCTCATGAAGCTCACCGAGACCGGCCCGCTCGAACGTCGCGAGGACGGAATCCTCGTCCAGATCGGGAAGGGAGAGGAGGAGCCGAAGGTCCTCGGCGTCGCGAAACACGCGGGTCGGCTGCTCCTTCATCGCCTTCACCTTCATGGCGACGAGGTGCTCCGGGGCGGGGACGAGGAGAGGAATCGCGTCCGGGCCGGTCCGCTCGACGGCGGCGGCGAACAACCGGCGGCTCGTCTCGCCTTCCACCCAGATCAGGTCGAGCCGGCCGATCTCGCGGTCGAAGTGCAGGAGGTTCGTGAAGCCGTCGGTGTCCTGGAGGACCTCGAATCCCGCTGCTCCGAGGCGCGCGAGGAGGGCGGAGCGGAAGGCGTCGTCGACGAGGAGGTCCGTGTCGGCCGTCGTGCGTGTGGAGCCCCAGGCCACGAGGGCCAGGCCACCCGCGAGCATCCACCGCGTCCCGGTCGCCTCGAGGTGGGGCCTCAGGAGCGCAATAACGCGTGCCGCGTCCATTCGGGCGAACTCTACGCCGACGGGGCGTCGACGGGCTACCGGCGCCGGACTCAGGGGAAAGCGCGGAATCCGCTCTCGCGGGGCCTATCCGGCCAGGATCTTCTCTCCCGTCAGCTCCCTCTCCCCGCGCTGGTAGGCGAGGATGCGCCCGACGAGCTCCTTCAGGAGCTTCGGGAACGTGAGGAGGAGCTCGTCCTGCGGGGAGAGGACGACCTGCTGCGTGAAGCCCGTGGCGAGGAGGAGCCGGTCGGGGATGCGGCGGACCTCGTAGTCCATCTCGAGCTTCGCCGTCTCGGGCGGGCGGAGCGTGCAGGAGACCTCGAGGCGGTCGTCGAGGCGTGCGGGGCGGCGGACCTTCACGTCGAAGCGGGTGATCGGCACCCGCCACCCGCACGCGAGCGCCTCCGCCGGCGTGAGGCCCGCCGCTGCGCAGAGGGCGTTGCGCGCCACCTCGCAGTAGAGGACGTAGTTGCCGTGCCAGACGACGCGATAGGAGTCGACCTCCGGGAACCGGACGTCGAGCTCGACGCGGAAGGGGCACGCGGCCGCCGTCACGGCGCGGTGAAGAGGGCGGCGATCTGGTTGCCGCCGGCGCCGAGCGCGTTGACGAGGACGGCGCCGAGCGACGGGTCGTCGCGAAGGGCGCGCGCGGCGAGGGCG
>JAKPXO010000490.1 GCA_029567505.1 Acidobacteriota bacterium | reverse complement strand
TCGTGACTCCGGCTCGCGCCGAGCCAGGCGACGTTGCCGCCGGGGGTGATTCCTTCGACGACGGCGCCTTCGGAGTCGAAGCCGATGCTGAGCTTCCCGGGAGCGGGACCCGACTGGGCCGAGAGAGGGCCTGAAGTCGTTGCGAGCAGAAAGGCTATGGCACTTCCCAGGGCGATTCTCGGAATCACAGGACCTCCTTGCTGCCAGTCGATCGCAGCAACACACGCGATTTCGGGTCGGCCCGCTTCCCGCTGAGATGAAGTCCTCGCTCTAAGGACGATGACGGGCCTTCCCTCCTCCACCTGAAGTGCCCGCAGCGCCCGGATCTCCAACACCCGGGGGGCGAAATTCACGACGTGCCGCCCCCTGCCCCACCGGAGATTCGCGTCTATCCTCCCGTTGGATCTCGGACCTGCGGAGGCACTTCAGACGTGGATGAGTCGGACGAACGGCTGCTCTCCGGTCACGAGGCGGCCGCCGAGCTGGCCTCGGACCCCGAGCAGCGCAGGAAGCTCGTCTCCTACGCCTGGCAGAAGTTCGGGCTCTCGAGCGATGAGGCAGGAGAGGTCATCCAGGAGACCTGCATCGACCTGATGCACCTTCGCCAGCTCGTCCGAAGCCGCGAAGGGCTCGTCTTCCGGATCTTCTCCCTCCGCTGCAGCAGGCGCCACGGGTCCCGGAAGCGTCGCCCGGAGACGGCTGAGCCCGAGCGCGTCCTCGCCCGTCAGGAGAGTCGTGATCTCCCTGCCGACGATCGAGTCCTGCTCCGGGAGGCGTTCGAGGAGATGTCGCCGACCTGCCGGAGACTCGTGCTGGCTCTCTATATCGAAGGGATCTCGCCGTCGGAGATGGCCCGAGCAGGCACATGGGCTTCGCCGAAGGTCGTCTCGAACCTGACGAGCCGCTGCATCCGGAAGCTGCGCGAGCGATTCCGAGGAGCTCGGGGATGACACCTCACCCCGACGACCTCTCCCTCTTGCTCCAGGTGCGGGGTGCGCTCGACGAGGTGACGCGCGCCCGCGTGCTGGCGCATGTCGCAGGCTGCACCATCTGCGGCGAGGCCATCGCCGAGCTGCGGCAGATCGACGAAGGTCTGCGCGAAATTGCGCCGCAGCTCGCCAACGAGGACGCGGGAGACCTCGTCTTTCCGCCCCGTGATCCGTTCCGGGAGCGTCCGCGGCCGGCCGTGCGACCGGGACACCCCGACCCGGCGCTGCCGCGGAGAGCCCTCGCGGCCTCGCTCGCTGCGGAAGAGATCGCCTCGCGTCTCGTCGCGGCCGCCGCCGAGGAGAGGGACACGATCCCGGGTCACCTTCGGGCGTTCCTCCTGGCTCGACCCGAGGAGCGCCTGGCGCTCGAGTACGCCCTCGACGAGGCATTGGAGCGGATGGTGGAGCGTCCGGCCCGCTGGCTGTCGTTCGGCCGAGCCGCCGCCGCGCGCATCCGCGCCGAGATCCCGGCGGGCGGAGACGACGCGGTGGAGGCCGAGAGCCTCTGCCCGCTTCCCGAGGTGGACGGCGTCGCCAGCCTCGTCGTCGGCTCGGCCTGCAACTGGACGGGCGCTTTCTCCGAAGGTGGTCGGGCCCTGGCGCATGCCTACCGGGCGTTCGCGGCCGGCCTTGGCCTCTCTCCCCGCTTCGCTCAGGTCGAGCTGGCCGAGTCCCAGCGCAGGACCTTCCTCGGTCGGCCTGCCGAAGGGCTCCGTCTCGCCAACCGAGCCGCGGAGGCCTTCCAGGAGTACGGGCTCGAAGCCCACGCTGCGCGCGCCCGAGGAGCCAGGGCCCTGGCGTTCTCCTACCTGGGACGCGACGAGGAGGCGGTCTCGGAGTTCCGGGGGGCCCGCGAGGCGTTCGAGAGGCAGGGGCAGTGGAACGCCTGGGTGTCCGCGCTGAACGGCGCGGGCTCTTCGTTGATGAGGCTCGGGCGGATCGAGGAGGCTCGCCGCGAGTATGCCCGGGCCCTGCGGCGCGTCTCCCGCACCGAACGCCCCGCCGTCCACGCGTTCATCCGCTCGAACCTGGCGAAGACCCTTCTCGTCGCCGGCCGCGTCGAGGATGCGGCACGCGGCTTTTCGTCTGCTGCGTCGCTCTTCCTGGAGCAGGGCGCCGTCGTCGACGCGCTGACGGCCTTGCTCGGCGAAGTCGACGCGCGGGCGCGAGCCGGCCAGGCTGCGGCTGCGAGGCGGGCATTCGGTCGATTCCGGGCGATGCTGGAGCGGGAGGGAGCGGCAGACGCCCTGCTCGTCACCTCGCTCGAGACTGCGCTCGCGGCCGACAGATTCGACCTCGCGCTCCTCGCAACTTTGCGCGAGCAGGCCGAGGCCTCGCTGCGGGACGGGATCGCCCTGATTCGGACACGTTCTTCGCGGGTTCGGCCCCTGTATCAAAATCGGCCCTCTGGCGGCGCCTGATCATGGATGCGAAGGCCCGGACCCCGACGACCCGGCGAGAGCTGGCCGAA
>JAKPXO010000469.1 GCA_029567505.1 Acidobacteriota bacterium | reverse complement strand
TACATACGCCGGACCTCGGGCTTCCTCCCGCTCCCGCCGCGCGGGCGGAGCGCCGCGTGACGCAAGCCCCGGCCCCCGCCCATTCCGGCCTCGTCCTCCTCACCGGCGCGACGGGCTACGTCGGCGGCCGGCTCCTCCGCGCGCTCGCGGCGCGCGGCCGCCGCGTCCGATGCCTGGCGCGGCGGCCGAAGGCCCTCGCGTCCCACGTCCCCTCGGGGACCGAGGTCGTCGCGGGCGACTGCCTGAAGCGCGAGACGCTCGACCCGGCGCTCGCCGGCGTCCACGCCGCGTATTACCTCGTCCACTCGATGGCCGCGGGCGCCGCGTTCGAGGAGCAGGACCGCCTCGCGGCCCGCAACTTCGGCGAGGCCGCCCGCGCCGCGGGGGTGCGGAAGATCGTCTACCTCGGCGGCCTCGGCGAGGCCGGAGAGGGCCTCTCGGCCCACCTGCGCAGCCGCCAGGAGACGGGCGAGGTGCTCCGGTCCTCCTCCGGCCTCCCGGTCGTCGAGCTGCGCGCCTCGGTCGTCCTCGGCTCGGGGAGCCTCTCGTTCGAGCTCATCCGGTCGCTCGTCGAGCGCCTCCCCGCCATGATCTGCCCCCGCTGGGTGGAGACGAAGGCCCAGCCGATCGCGATCGAGGACCTCGTCGCCTACCTCCTCGCGGCGCTCGACGTCGATCCCGGCGAGGGGCTCACCGTGGAGATCGGCGGCGCCGACCAGGTGACGTACGGCGACCTGATGCGCGAGTACGCGAGGCAGCGGGGCCTGAAGCGCTGGCTGATCCCGGTGCCCGTCCTGACGCCCCGCCTCTCGAGCCTCTGGCTCGGCCTGACGACGCCGCTCTACGCGCGCGTCGGGCGCAAGCTGATCGAGGGGGTCCGCAACCCGACCGTCGTCCGGGACGACGCCGCCCGCCGCCTCTTCCCCGCGATCGAGCCGATGGGCCTCCCGAAGTCGATGGAGCGCGCCCTCGCGAACGAGGACGAGGAGTTCGCCGCGACGCGCTGGTCCGACGCCCTCTCCTCGGCCGGCACGGCGCCCGGCGGCTACGGCGGGCTGCGGGTCGGACAGAGGCTCGTCGACTCGCGCACGGCGCGGGTCCCGACGACGGCGGCGCAGGCCTTCGCGCCGATCCGCCGCATCGGCGGCGCGAACGGCTGGTACTACGCCGATTTCCTCTGGCGCCTCCGCGGCTTTCTCGACCTCCTCGCCGGCGGCGTCGGCGTCCGCCGGGGCCGCCGCCACCCGGAGCGCCTCGCCGTGGGCGACGCTCTCGACTTCTGGCGGGTCGAGGCGATCGAGCCCGACCGGCGGCTGCGCCTCGCCGCCGAGATGAAGCTCCCCGGACGGGCGTGGCTCGAGTTCGAGGTGACCCCGGAGGAGGGGGGCGCGACGATCCGGCAGACCGCCGAGTTCGACCCCGCCGGGCTCGCCGGCCTCCTCTACTGGTACGGCGTCTACCCGCTCCACGTCCTCGTCTTCCGGGGGATGCTCCGGGAGATCGCGGCCCGCGCGCGGACCGAGGAGTGAGGGCGCCTACGCGCCGTCGCGGCTGACGGTCGCCGCGGTCGACATCAGCTCCTCGAGGAGCGCGATCGCCGCCTTGCCGCTCATCGCGAACGGGTCGAGGACCGCGGTCTCCGAGAACCGCAGGACCGTCCCGAGGTTCACGCGGTTCAGGCGGACGTTCCCCATGCGCCACGTCGCGAAACGCCGCTCGGCGATCTCGGCGTAGTCGAGGAGCGTGACGTCGGTGTGGCGCGGGTCGCGCAGGATGCGGCCGTAGAGGTCGTTCACGGCGGCGCGCCCTCCCTCGAGCACCTGGAGGAAGACGTTCCCCTCGGCGGAGGTGCAGAGGATGCCGGTGAGGCCGTGGGCGGCGTTGTGGGCGTGCGCCTTCTCGAGGATCGAGGCGACGAGCGCCTCGTCGATCGGGGCGATCGAGCGGCTGGCGTAGAGGAGCCGGACGAGCATCTCTCTTCTCCCTACTTCATCCGCCCCGCGAGGAGCGAGAGGAACTCGCGGCGGAGGTCGGGGTTCTTCAGGAACGAGCCGCGCATGATGCTGTTCGTCATCTTCGAGTCCGCGTCCTTCACGCCGCGCCACTTCATGCAG
>JAKPXO010000144.1 GCA_029567505.1 Acidobacteriota bacterium | reverse complement strand
CGGGTTCGTCGGCGTCGCGTGGTGGCTGTCGGCGTCGTTCAGGTCGGGCGAGCGGAAGCCGTGACGTTCGCAACGGCCCGAGACCTGGCCGAAGAGCGTCTGGATGGCGCCGTTCCACGGCATCTGCGCGAACTTGTCGACTGTGGCGACGAGGAGCGACGGCGGCTGCCGGTAGATCTCCTCGTCCACGACGAGGATCGGGAGCCCCTCCCCCTGCGACTTCGCCTTGCTGAAGAGGCACCGCCCGAGCGGGTCGCCGCAGTACTGGAGCGTCCGCGCGCGGCCTCCGGGGTACGGCTCCACGGTCACGTCGCGCCCGGACTTCACCTCGTGGCCACACCAGGGGCAGGTGAGGAGCTGGCAGGGAGTCCCGGAGGAGCCGTGGAAAGCACCCACCCCGCGCGACCGCCTCACCGATTCCGCCGCCTGCTCCGTCGTGTTCGGCGTGACGCGCTTGCCGACCCAGAGGCCGATCCGGAACGGCGTTCGCCCCCAGCGCGCGTCGTCCTTCGCGAGTGCCTCGCGGCGGATCTCCTCGCACGCGCAGACGAGGGCCGCGGCCCGCTGGAACTGCTGGAGCGTCAGGAGGCGCAGCGTGTAGCGCATCAGGACGGCGAGGCCGGCCTCCCCGTCCCGCCCCTCGATGGGACCCTGGCGGCGCCTCAGCCCCATCACGTAGGCCGCGAGGCCCAGGTAGGCCTCCGTCTTGCCGCCTCCCGTCGGGAACCAGAGGAGGTCCGCCGTCGCGGCTCCCCCGCCTACGCGGTCCGGGTGCCCCAGGTCCGTGGCGCCCGGGAGGTTGAGGAGGAGGAACGCGAGCTGAAACGGGTACCAGCTCCGGTTCCTCGGAACGTCGAGCTCCTCGAGCTTCGTCGGCGCCCCCCGCCTCACCCTCTCGGTTAGCTTCGAGTGGATCCTCTGCCGCCACATCGCCCCGTTCGCGAACCGGAACGCGTCCGCGGCGAGCGGGTCCTTCGCGAGGAGGGCGATCCCCTCCCGGATCCGCGCTTCGGCACGCCGGCACCCGGCGACGGCCTCCGCGGTCTCGCCAGGGAAGACGCCAAGCGACGCCTCGGCCTGACCCACCCGCTCCTCGGCCCCCGCAATCCAGGCGCCGTAGGCCTCGGCGAGGGGGAGGAGCCTCGCCGGCAGGTCGTCCGCCGCGCACTCCGAGAGCTCCTTCATGTCCAGAGTCAGTCCCGCGAGGCCCGGGATCTCGACGGCCGAGGGAGGCGTCGAGGAGGGCACCTCGTACCTCGGCACCGCTCGCGTCTCGATCCGCACGGCGCGATGCGGATCCCCCGGCTTCAGCTCCCAGTGGACTCCAACGCCGTGCCCCACCGCCAGCTCCACCGCGTCCCGGTAGAGCATCTCCGTCATCCGCTCGTCGAGGAGGCGCGCCCGCGCCCCGTCCGCGCCACGCCTGACGAAGACCGCGGCTCCGTCCTCGCCCGCGACCTCGAGAGACGCCTGGAAGAGCCAGGCCGAGTCGCGACCCCGCGGCGAGCCTTTCGGCGGCGTCCTCTGGCCGTTGACGAGGAAGAGGCTCACGAGCCACGCCCCGCCGTGCCGGCGGGCCGTGCCCTGGACGACCACCGCCGGCGTCTCCTCGAACGGCGCGACCGGGCCGATCGCCCCTTCCGCCAGCGCCAGCGAGAACGACCGGACGACCGGCTCCCGCCTCCAGACCTTCACGGGCCTCCCCGTCTTCTCGGAGACGAGCGTGGGGCTCTCCTCCCTCTGGTACCGGCCCCAGCGGACCGTCGCGACGAAGCTCGAGGCGGCTCCGTCCACGGCGAACGTCAGGCCGAACGACGACGGGAGGAGGAGCGACTTCCCCACGCTGCCCGCGTCCGGCTTGCCGTCCTCGTCCTCCCCGTCGCCCCCCTCCTCGACCCGGTCCATCTCCTCGGCCCGGAGTTTCCTGTCCCGCGGGGCGAGCGCCCCGACGAGGTAACGGTCGCTCACGTACTGCTCCGCCACTTCCTCCTCGGGCCCTCCCGCCGGGCCATGCAGCTCGAGGAGGATCCGCTGCACCAGCTCGTCCCGGATCGCCGTCCCCGAGAGCTTGCGCAGGACGCGCGGCGGGGTCGGAGGCGCGGCCGGAGAGGCCAGAGGGGGCAAGGTCGCGTCCCAGGGCTCCACCACCTCCTCGACCGCCTCCTTCACTGGGGCGGAAGCCGCTCCCGCCGGGGGAGCCCAGAGCGCCGGCTCCGACCCGGGCGCGGCCGCGACCGCCTTCTTCTTCCGCTCTTTCCGCGCAGGCGCCTTCGCCGTCAGCGCCGCCTCCACCGCCGCCGTGAGGGCGTCGGGAACCGTTTCGAGCCCGAGCGCGTCCGCGTCTTCGGAGAGATCGAGCCCCGCGAGGAGCGGCGCGAGGGCATCGCCTGAAGCCTCCGTCACGTCGCTCCAGTCGAGGGCGGCGCTCCCGGCCCGCAGCCGGGCGTTCAGCGCCGCGAGGTCGAGATCGCCGGGCAGCGTGGCGGGAAGGCGGACCGCTTCGCTCATCTCGGGGCCTCCTCAGCCCACGTTCCAGTAGTCGCGCGTAAAGCCCTTGAGGAGGGGGTTGGCAGTCCCGGCCGGGGCGACGACGAGGAGCGCGCGCATCGCGCGCGTCATCCCGACGAACATCGACCGCCGCTCCCGCCGCAGGTTCTCCTCTTCCTCCTCGGGCGTCCCCTTCCCGCTCTTCGACTCGCCCTTCCCGTCCACGAATCCCGCCACGGCCACGACCGGGAACTCGAGCCCCTTGGCTGATTTCAGCGTGATGACCTTCACGCACGGCTTCCTCAGGTCGAGCTCGGTCCCCGGCATGAACTCGGCCGGGATCCCCTTCTGGCTCAGCGCCGCCGCGAGAGGCCGGCCCGTCTCCTTCGAGGGGACGAGGACCGCCCCGCACGACGTCGAGAGTCGCAGCTCGCGTGCCGCCCCCGGAAGGAAGCGTGCGAGGAGCTCGATCTCGTCGTTCCGGCTGGCGACCGTACGGACGACCGGGAGCACCCCGTTGTGGCCGTAGAGAGCCTTCGCCTCCGGCGGGTCGATCTCTCCCTCGGCGAGATAGCTCGCCCCCGCCTCGCCGATCTCGCGCGTCGAGCGGTGGTTCGTCCGGATGACGCCCGTCCGGCGCCCACGGAACTTCAGCGAGTCGTGGACGTCGGTCCAGCGGAAGCTCCCGCCGTAGATCGACTGGTTCGCGTCGGCCGTGATGAAGAGCTTCGACGGGTCGGCGCAGAGCGTCGCGAGGAGCCGCAGCGCGCACGGGTCGAGGTCCTGCGCCTCGTCCACGACGACCGCGTCGTACGGCGGGTGGTTCCACTCCCCCGCCTCCACCTTCGCGAGCGCCCGCCGCCGCAGCCCCTCCCACGTCCACTTTCCGCGCTGCTTCAGGACCGTCTCGAACCGTTCGTACACGGCCCACACGGCCCGACGCTGGGTCGTGTTCAGCCCGACGATCCGGCCCGGCCGGGCCGCCTCGAGGTACTCCTCCACGCTCCCGATCGCCCGCGCCTGGATCACGCCGCAGATCTCCTGCCGGAGGTAGTCCGGCTTCATCCGCGTCACCGTCTCCCGCTGCGCCCGCTGCTGGAGGGAGTTCCCCGCGAACGTCGCCGTGGCCGTGACGGCCTTGACCGTCTCCGTCGCCTCGTTGCCGTTCAGGACGTCGTTGTCTCCGCACTCCCCGCCGACGATCTGCCTCACGAGCGAGTCCGCCGTCCGCACCTCGACGAGCCCGGCGTCCGGCCCGAGGAGCTGCTCGAAGAGCTGCTTCGTGAAGGAGACGAGGGCGTTCGTGTAGGTCGTGAAGAGGATCCGCGGTCTCGGCTCCTTCGGGAGCTTCTCCAGCATCCGCTTGACCCGGTAGATCGCGACCGTGCTCTTCCCCGTCCCCGGCCCGCCCTTCAGGAGAGTCGGCCCGGTGCCGGAGAGGTTCAGGTCGACGAACGACTCCTGCTCGGCGTCCAGCTTCAGGAGGAAGCCGAGGAGCGACCCCTCCTTGTACTTCAGGAGGTCCGACACGTCGGGAACGAGGAGGTCGGGCTGGTCGAGGACGCGGTCGATCGGCGTCTCGAAGAAGATGGCGTGGAGGTCCAGCTTCACCTCGTCCGGTACGCCCGTGCAGTCGTAGAGCTCGTCCTCGTTCGTCACCGCGAGGAGCTTCTTGAAGTGGTTCCCCGGGACCTTGAGGCTCTTCAGCAGCTCCTCGGTGATCGGCCGCGGGAGGGGCTTCGGCCCCGCCGCCGCGCCCGCCGCCTTCTCCCAGGCGGGCGCCTGCTTCTTCGCCTCGGCAAGGTCGAGATCCAGCCCGCCGAGGAACTCGGGGTCGAAGTCCTCGTCGTCCGTCTCGTCGTCCCGGCGCCGGAGGGCAAGCAACGAGACGAACCTGTCGTCGAACGTGTAGATGATCCGGAAGTTCCCCGACCGGAGACGGTGGAGCTTCCCGCCCATGTACTTCAGCTGCTTCTTGACCTTCGCGTCCGGCCGCGGGTCCTCGGAAAGCATGTCGACCTTGTCGAGGATCTGATGGGCTTCCTTCGGCGGAAGAGCCCTCCACTCCGTGCGGAACGTGGGCTTCATGGTCGTCAGAAGGGCCATCGGTTCATTCCTCCTCGTCCAGGGAAATGAGCGTGTCGGTGGTGTCGGCGGAGGCGCGCTTCGAGCCGGGCTTCCTGCCCTTGCCCCTCTTCCCGGCCTTGGCTGACTTCGAGCCCTTGTCGTGGAGTCCCTGTGCGACCTCCTCGGCGTAGCGCTGGTGGTTCAGCTCGAGGAGGCGGTCGAGGACTTCGCGACGGGCCGGTTCGCTGATCGTGAAGCGGATTCCCTGCTTCGTCTCGTGGAAGTCGTGGCCGAGGTTCAGGTTGGACCAGCCGTATGCGAGTCCCACGCGGCTCGCCAATTCCGAAATGGTGTTTCTGAAACTCCCGAGACCCTGATCCTGGGCCGCGGGATCATGGATTTCGTTGTAAAATTCGGTGAACCCATATCCCCGTTGCGCACACCTCGTGCGACGTTGCTCGTGATAGCGTTCTCCGACTCTCTCCAGGCCTTCGGCCACTCGCCGAGCCGTGTCGGCGAACGCATGGCTTTCCTCCGACCAAGGGAATGGGAATGTATTGAAACAGCCACTAACCGTATAGGTCGGTGTTGGACCCAGATTCAGCCCGCCCTCCCTCCTTGCCCACAAGACATGGATCTCACTCTGAAGCACTGCGAAATCCGCAAACCTCTCCGTCGTGAAAACGACGACCTTCTGATCAAAAACGTACTTGTTTTCGACGAAGACTGGCGCCCAGTACTTACTCACCTGTGCCGCCACTAGTACCGTCTGGCCCCGGAGAGAAGCGAAGAAACGAGTCCGCCGATCCCAGTGCTTCCAAAAGCACTTCTCATGGACTTGCCGGGTTAGCTTGTCCCTTTGTGGCTTTACGCGCTCGACAAGGCGCCGGTAGGGCGCTCTGTAGGATGCCGCTTCAGTCTCACCCATCTCACCAAAGTCAATTACACATCGCGACGACCGCTGCGTTTCACTTGTGCTGATGTCCCGGCCGATTAGATATGGACGAACCACCAAGCGATTTCTCGGATCTAAGTCGATCATTTCCCGCGCTTCAGCCGCGGAAAGGATGAATCCTTCCCCCAGGAGCGACACGCCGATGGCCGCCCTACCCCGTCTCTCAGCGAGTTGGGCAGGTTCTGCCTTGGCGGCGTTCTCAGAAAGATAGGGGCCGATACCTGCCACCGGCAGATCGTCGATGAAGCATCTCCCCGACCAAGGTCCACGCGTGAAGTGAACGACCGCAATGTCTTGCGCAGCTGAGCCGGGCCAAGGCCGCCTCGGCTCGGCGCGAGTGAAGGTGGCTCCCGCTCTCAGAAGCGACGCCGGACCACAACGCTGAGTGTCACCCTCGGTGAAGGTATCAGTCGCGAGGAGACCGGCTACACCAGAAGGGCTAACCAAATGAAGGGCTCTCGAGAAGAAATACACGCACAGGTCCGCCGCTCCCTTCTCGGGAAGGACGTACGTCTTCAAGTATCTGGTATAGCGATCGCCCACTGCCGGAGCCATGCGCTTCCCTCCGAGAAACGGAGGGTTACCAACGAGCCCATTGAAGCCGCCACTGTGCTGGAATACCTCAGGAAACTCGAGCGGCCAATGGAAGGGCCGATGGCAATATCGACGGTCCGCACTCGACTCATGCAAGAGCGAAGCAACGGTAGACTCAATGAGCTGTGCCGGCGGAGCGGAGCGACCGTAAGGGGATTCAGCGATGAGCGGCTCTATCGATGTCACCAGGGTGCGAATAGGAACAGAGTGTTGGCGTGCGAGCGCGGTACCTGAAACGTAGTCCCCGAGAAGGAAAAGAAGGCGAAGCGTCTGCTCAGCCTCGCGAAGGAGCGACTCTTTTCTCTCAGCGTCTTTCACGTCCTTGACCGTGAACCCCTCCAGCTTCTCCCGCGCCTCCCGCGCTCTCGCCACCGCCTTCCGGCAGGCCTCCTCGAGGAACAGCGGCGCCGTCGCCTTCGACGGGTCCATCGAGAGCGTCTCGATCTGCCGGAGGTCGGTGACGCCGAGCAGCGAGTCGCCGCAACGGATGCAGTGGTCAAGGAACGTGAACGCCACGTTCTTCTGCAGGGTGACGAGCCAGAGGGAAAGCTTTGCCATCTCGACGGCCATCGGGTTGATGTCGACGCCGTAGAGACACCGGTCGACGACGAGGCGCCGGGCGAGGGCGAGGCGCTCCTCGTCCTCCCTCGGGATGATCGACTCGGAGAGCCTGGCCTCCGACATCGCTCCCTCGGGGGTGATGAGGACCTTCCCGGGGTTCGCGGCCTCGGCTTCGGCCCAGGCCTCGACGAGGCGCTTGCTGAGGTACCGGCACGCCTCGACGAGGAAGGCCCCCGAGCCGCAGGCCATGTCGCAGACCTTGAGGGCCAGGATCTCCTTCGCCGGCTTGAGCGTCCACTCTGTCTCCGGCTTCCCCTCGGCCGGCCCGACGTAGACGAGCGGCTCGAGCGTGTAGCGGACGATCGGCTCGGTGAGGGACCGGGGCGTGTAGTGGGTCCCGGTGCTCCGGCGGTCGCTCCCGGCCGTGACGAAGTGGCTCCCCGCGGGGATGACGACGGGGAGGCCGTCGGCGTCCCGCCGGACGAGGCCGGCGAACGGCCGGACCCGGGCCGCGAGGGCCGCGTCGTTCTCGCAGGCGACCGCGAGGAGGTGCTCGTCGTCGGCCGGGAGCGCGGCCGCGAGGTCCCTGTTGATCGCGTTCTGCGTTCGCCCGGACAGCTCCACGACCGCCGCGGCTAGCGCGGCCGGCCCTTTCGCGAGGAGCTCCTCGAGCCGGGAGACCTCCACCTCGGGCTCCTCGGCCTCCTTCCCCTTCAGGCTGACCATCGGCGCCGTGGCCTTCCTCACCGTGTGGTCGAGGAGGCCCTCGTAGACGTGGCCGATCTGCTCGATGTCGAGGGCGCGGAAGGAGAGGCGCTGCGCCTCCCCCGTCTTCGCGTCGCGGAGGAGCTGGAGGGCGGAGAGGAGGTGGAGGACGGTCAGGTTGCTGATGGGGAGGGGCCGGGCCGCGGTCGTCTTCCAGCGGCTCTCGCGGGGGCGCCCCTCGAGGAACGGGAAGCGGTCGGGGTCGAAGAGGTGGCCGCCGTAGGGCGGGAGGGCCATCCCCTCGTGGTCGACGCCGCCGTGGATCGCCCGGAAGGTGGCGAGGAGGCGCTGCCAGGCGTCGGTCCGGCGGTCGAGGACCTGGCCGCCCATCTCGTCGGCGGCGTCGTTCAGCTGGCCGAAGAGGGTGGAGGCGGCGTAGTTGCCGGCGTACTGCTCGTCGTCGAGCGGGAAGAGCCCCTGCTCCTCGGCGCAGAAGAGGAAGACGAGCCGCATCATGAACGTGACGGCGGCGTCGTAGAGCTCCCTCTCGGAGACCCCGGCCAGGAGCGCTCCCTTCGACTCGCGGTCGGTGCGGTCGAGGGCGTGGACGAGGATCTCGACCGCACGGCGCACCTGCCGGCCGAGCTGGTCGGTGACCTCCTGCTGACGCTCGGCGCTCTCGGCGAGGAGCGCCTCGAGCGTCTCCTTCTCCGCGGTGAAGAGGCGCCGGGGGCCGAGGAGGGTGCGGAAGGCCCGCAGGGTGAGCGGCTCGTCAAGCCAGAACTCGGCCCGCCAGGTGGCGTAGCCGGTGGTGGCGTTCGGCGGGGCGTCGACGAGCGTCCAGCGCTCGCCGTTCGTGACGAGGCCGAGGCGGACCTGCGTCCCCCGGAGGAGGACGGCCATCCGCCCCGCGGGCGACTCCTTCCAGCGCGAGCCGGCGAGCGGGCGTTCGAGGTCGGTCCCGGGCGGGTGGACCTGGACGAGGACGCGCGCCCTGCCCCCCTCGGGCTCGGCGAGGACGAGGTCGGGGGCGAGGGTCTCGCGGTGCTCGCCGACGGTGTGCCGGAGCCCCGGCGGGATCGCCTGCCCCTCGAGGAGGACCTCGTCGGAGTGGCCGAGGACCTCGCCGAGGACGTACCGGACCCAGCGCTTGTGGAGCGACCGGTCACTCTGCCAGTCCTCGTAGCCGTCGCGGAGGCGCCGGGAGACCTCGGGCTCGTGGGCGTCGAGCCCCTGCGGGAAGGCGTCCTTCAGGACCGGGACGGAGAGGAACGGCCCCGAGATGTCGACGAGCCGGAGCCATTCGGCGTGCTGGCGGGCGACGCTCACGCGGGCCTCCGGCGCCCGACTGCCGTCGGGATCACATGAACGGCGGCGGGTCCGATATAGACAAGGCCTTTGAATTCAACGGCTTCCGGGGCTGTCTTCACGGGCTTGGCTCCTCGTTCGGCTCCCGGATCACATGACCAGCACATGACGGTCATGCCCAGTAAGGGACGTATTTGGAGTACTTACGCGACTTGTTCCCGGGATCGAACGCCTTGATGAGACCTGCCTTGACGGCGTCCGCGATGACGCGGGACGCGGTGGCGTAGTTTTCGTCGGAGATGGCGAAGCGCTTGCGGATCGTCGCGTTCGTCATCTCGGCGTTCGAGACCCACTGCAGGACGGCGTGCTGGTAGCAGGCCCGGATCCTGTCCTGAGAGCTCATCTTCCCGAAAGGACGATGCGCGTAGAGAAACGCCTGGGTGTGCGTGTCGGTGCGGCGGAAGTCGGGAGCGGGAAGCTGGAACAGCTCGACCCACGAGATGACCTTGTCGATGCCGCTTCCCCGCTCCTCGCAGATCCCGAGGCGGCGCATGAACGCCGCGAGCGCGTCGTTTCGGGAACGCGGCGGCGAGTCGATGAAGCGGTCCGTTTCGATCAGCGGTACGCCCGGGTTCGTGATCTCGACCCGGTCTCGGAAGATCTCGATCATCGGGCCCGTGCCGGTGAGGCCGAAATCCTGGTGAACGAGCGCGTTCGCGACGAGCTCGCGGATCGCGATCTCGGGATACATACGCTGCTCCTTGCGGAGCGCCTGCCCGACGTGCTCGTTCTGGGGCAGCTGGGCGTTGATGAACTCGACGAGGCCCTCGAAGCCGGACGCGTATCCGCGGACGCCTGCCTGCTCCCGCAGCGTGTTCACACGATTGACGCCGTCGTACACGACGACCCGGACACCCTTTCGGGCGAGCCCGAGGGCGGGTAGGTCCTTCGCGAAGAGGATTGCGCCGAGATTCGTGACGTCGTAGAGCGAACCGTGGCGGGGCAGCGCGAGGCCTTCCATCACGAGCCGGTCGACGATGCCCGTCGCGCCCGGAGGGATGGGCTGCTTCAGCAGGCTGAAGAAGGCTGGAAAGTCGAGGAAGCCGAGCAGTTCGTCGGCCGTCACACGCTCCCGGGCGACGCCCTGCTCGAATGGCTTTCGATCGAGGATTCCCCAGAGGGCACGTTCCTTCTCGGGGTAGTCACGCAGCTTCTTCTTGTACGTGCCGACGCGGATGTACTCGGTCTCCTTGAAGCGGACCGGCGAGTGGAATGCCGCCGGGACCTCCAGGAGGACAAAGCGAAGGCCGGCGTGCTCGAGCGTGTGAAATCGGACGTCCGGCCGCGGCGTGAGGAGGCGGCAGAGCCAGTTCTCGAGCTCCTCGTTGCCCACCCTCGCGGAAGACGGGTCGAAGGTCGTCCCTACGGGGGCGAAGGTCTCGTTTTCGACCCCCCAGAGGACGTAGCCGCGAGGCCGTCCCAGAAGCGCCGCGACGTTGGCCATCGCGGACACGTATTCGCCGACCGATTCCGGCTCGGCGTCGTTCACCTTCAGCTCCAGCCACTCGCGCTCACCTCGTATCGCAAGCAGCTCCAGGAGAGTCCGCTGGACCTCGGGGCCCGTCATCGGCAGGGCGCTCCGCCGCCGGCCAGCCCGGCCGGCACGAAGTAGACGACCGCCGCCGGGAAAAGGAGCGGCTGGGGGTTCGCGTAGCGGGCCGCCACGATCCTCTTCTCCTCCTCGATCTCGGAAGGGATGCGCTCGAGGCGGGCCTGGAGGCTCCGCTTGTTCGCCTCGTACTGCTCCAGCTCGTCCTTCACGAAGAGGTTCAGGTTCACCGGCCCCTCGCTCCTCAGCTCCTTGCGGATCGTCGTCTCGAGCTCGAGGAGGAGCGACTCGATGTCGCGGCTCTCCTTCTCGGCCCGCTCGGAGACGCTCTTCAGGAGGCCGGCCTGCCTCTCGGCCATGCGGGCCTGGAGGGCCTGCGCGAGCGGCTCGCGGTGCCGAGGCCAGAGGTCGCGGAAGCGATTGCGGAGCGCTTCCGGGGCGGCCTCGGTCGTGCCGCCACGGACGAGGCTGTCGACCTGCCCGACGTTGAGGCGCCGGAAGCCCGTGTCGGAGACGAGGCCGCCCGCCCAGAGGATCTCCTCGTGGAGGCGCTGGCCGTCGCCGCCAACGAGGACGAGGCGGGCAGCCGCGACGACGGCGGGACCGTCGACGAGACCGTCGGGGACGAGGCGGGCCGTGACGCGGTTGAGGCGGCGCCACGATTCCTCGGACCAGACCTCGGCCCGCAGCAGCCGGAGGCTCATCTGGACGAGGCGGTGGTTGAGGTGCGCGAGAACGACGTCGTCCCGCCCCGCGGCGACGGCGGCGTCGAAGGTGATCGGGCGGACCGCCTGGGTGTGCGGGTGCGCGAGGCCCTCGGTGCAGCGCGCCCAGCTGCCGCGGAGGGGCGGGAGGTGGAAGACGCGGGCGCCGGGCCGGCCCTTCAGCTTCGCGGGAACGAGGGCCGGCTGGTCGGCGAGCTCGAGGGCGGCGGCGACGGCCGCCTCGACGTTCTCCGGCGAGAGCGAGAGCTCCTCGCGCGTTTCGGTGAGCCGCTCGTGGAGTCGCTCCACCTGCCGGGCCAGCTCGCGGTTGACGCGGAGGATGCGGCGGACAGGCTCGGCGTCCTTCTCGGCCTTCGAGAGGTCGAGGACGCGCCGCCGGCCGAGCATCGCCTCCTCGACCTGGGCCTCGATGACCGGGGCCACCTTGCCGAAGAGATCGCGCTCCATCGTCTCGAGCTTCTGGGCTGCGCGGTAGAGGAACTCGAGGTCGCCCGCGAGGCCGGCGCCCCTGTCGTCCGCGTTCGCGAGGGCCCTCGGGGCGGCCTCCTCGAAGGTGTGGTCGACGAAGTGGTAGACGCGCACCTCCGGGTCGGGCTGGCCGTAGCGGTCGACGCGGCCGTTGCGCTGCTCCATCCGGTTCGGGTTCCAGGGAATCTCGTAGTGGACGAGCCGGGAGCAGTGGCGCTGGAGGTCGATGCCCTCGGAGGCCGAGTCGGTCGCGAGGAGGATGCGGAGGGGCGAGTCGACCGGCGAGGCGAGGAACGAGGCCTTGATCGCCTCGCGCTTCTTCGGGTCCTGGCCGCCGAAGAGCGTCTCGAGCCGACCAGCCTCCGCGAGACGTTCGGAGGCGAGGAGCTGCTGAAGCCAGTTCAGCGTGTCGCGGTACTCGGTGAAGACGAGGACGCGGGTGTCGGCCCAGGTGCCGCCGGGCTTCACCGTCTCGCGGAGGAACCGGAGGAGCTCCTGCGCCTTCGAGTCGGGCTTGCCGGCGTGCCGCTGGGCCCAGTCGCGCATCTGGCGGACGAGCTGCTGCTCCTCCGGGCTGAAGCCCCGGAAGAGACGGCTCGCCGTCTCGACGGCGCCGTCCGTCGCCTCCTGCTGCTCCCGGTCGTCCTCGTAGCTCTCCTCTACCTGGTCGGCCGCGCGCCGGAGGACCCCGAGCGAGGGCCGCTCGGAGACCGCGCGGCGGCGCCCCGCGCTGACGGTGGCGGCGTGCTTGTCGAGCGTCGAGCCGAAGGCGGCCGGGCAGGAGAAGAGGCGCTTCTTGAGGAGCTTGGTGACGAACTCGGCCGCGAACTCCTCCTCGGAGCCCTGGGCCGATTTCCGGCGGCTGGTCGCGTAGGCCCGGAGGGCCTCGTGAACGGAGCGCTCCTCGGCCGTGTAGGGGACCCTGATGTGGAGGAGCTTGCGCACCGGGAAGCGCGGCGGCCGGCCCGGGCGCTCCTGCAGCTCGGACTTGAGGCGGCGCACCATGACCGTGGCGAGCTGCTTCTCGTCGATCCCGAGGCTCAGGGAGAAGCGCTGGTCGTCGAGGAGGGTGAGGAGCGCCTTGAAGCTCTCGGTGTAGCCGTTGTGAGGGGTCGCCGTCAGGAAGAGGCGGTGCTCGAAGTGCCGGGCGATGGTCCGGATGGCGACGGTGCGCTGGGAGTCGACGGCGAAGGCGCCCCGGCCCGAGGGGGCGACGTTGTGGGCCTCGTCGACGACGAGGATGTCG
>JAKPXO010000434.1 GCA_029567505.1 Acidobacteriota bacterium | reverse complement strand
TCTCTCGTCCGCCCGACCCCGTCGCCCACCTTACGACACACCACCTCGCCCGCCGCCGCTCCGCGGCGGCGGGGATGATGCTGATCAGCCTTCAGCCGGCTCTTGTTCAGAATCCCGCGATCTCAGGTGATCAGGGACAGCCGCGAACATGCACACGCGGTGAGGCGGGCCGCAAGGCAGTAGACACAACGGGTAGTGCGGCGGTCGCCGTTGAGCGTGCGGCGGGCGACTCATCACCCGGCCCTCTTCGCTCTGAACTTCAGGGTGCGCGAGCGGCGCTCCTGGGCCTCGCGGAGCTCCTCCGCAGAGATCGGCGCGTACACGCGTTCGGTCGTCCGCGCGTCGGCGTGCCGCAGTATCCGCTGGGCGGCGAGGAGGCCCGAGCTCCGGTAGATCTCCAAGCCGTGCGATCGGCGGAGATCGTGGACGACGAGTCCGGACCCGCCGAGGCCGGCCCGCTCGAGGGCGCGACCCCACGGCCCTTTGAGGTCGCGCCGAGGGGCGAGGCTCTTCCGGCCCGCGACGATGTACGGTCCGAGCCGGGGAAGGCGTCGGAGGACCTGGGCGGCGTTTTCGGGCAGCGGCACGGCCTGGGGCTTCCCGGCCTTCGGGCTTGGGATCGTCCAGACGGGCCGGTCCCCGTCGAGTCCCGAGATGTCCTCCCACCGGGCATGGAGCGCCTCGGAGAGACGCGCTCCGGTTGACGCGAGGAGGAGGAGCCCGGCTCGCGCGTGCGGGTCCTCTTCGGCGTCGATCGCGGCGAGGAGCGCGGTCGTCTCCTGGGCGGAGAGAACCCGTTGCCGCGGCGTTCCCTCGCGGAACTTCGGGATGTCCCGGGCGGGATTCGCTGAGAGGAATCCGGCCTTCACGGCGGCCGAGAGACAGCCGCGGACCGCGGCTACCCATCGGTTCGCCTGAATCGGCGTCCCCTTCAGGGTGTCGCGGAACCTCAGAAAGTCGTCGGCTACCAGGTCCGCGAGGAGACGCGAGGAGAGGCGGTGGCGAAACGCGCGGAAGGGCGTGCCGCTCGTCTCCGAGAGCCCGAGATAGCGCTCGTCCTGGGCGCCGCTCTTCTTCTCGAGCTTGACGCGCTCCACGTAGATGGCGGTCCACCCGCCCCACGTCGGGCATTCGCGTCGCCGGTTCCGAGTCGTCGCCGGGTCGGGGGCCTGCCCGATGGCTGCGAGCCGAGCTTGCGCGAGCGTGCGCGAGGCGGCCTCCCGGGCGCCGTCCACCGTCAGTGGACCGTAGGTTCCGAGGGTGACGCGACGCCGGCCTTTGCGGCCCCCGTAACGCGCGCCGAAGACCTTCCGTCCGTCGGGGTAGACCGTGACGAAGAATCCGACGAGCTGGGAATCGTAGAAGCGGCGCCCCTTCGGATCGTCCGAGGTCAGGGCGTCGATCGCGCGCTTCGTGAGCTTGAGAGCCATCGCAGCCTCCCGCCGTCCGTCAGAGGGTCCGGCCGGGTCACCCGCGGCCCACGTTCCCGGACCCGGCCCACGGACGGCCCGGGTTAGTGTCAACGGGTCGGGCGAGCGTGTCAACGTAGATTCACTCTATCTGTAAGGGTTTTGCGGGAGCAGCTCAACGGGGCGCGGGATGCACCCAACATCCGACCCGCTGACTACGGATCAAAAGGTTGGGGGTTCGAGTCCTCCTGGGCGCACCACCCCTTCTCCCTGAAGAAGAAAGACCTCCGCCGATCGGACCCCGGGAGCCCCCCGGGGTCTTCGCTTCTCCGCGCGGCCTCCGCCCCTTAGACTCCCGCGCGCGTTCCGGCGGCGAGGAGGCTCCCATGCACATCGACGCGGTCCTTCGGAAGCTCGGCGAGCTCGAGCGGTCGCTCGCGGACCTCTACGGCTCCTGGTCGGAGGTCTTCGCCGCCGACGAGGAGGCCGCCTTCGTCTTCTTCAAGATGAAGGGGGAAGAGAAGGCGCACGCGGGCCTCGTCGACTACCAGCGCAAGCTCGTCCAGAACAGCCCGGCGCTCTCCGTCGACGTCCAGCTCGACCTGACGGAGGTGGATGCCGCTCTGGCGCGGGCGAAGGCGCTGCGGACCGCCGCGGTCCCGCCGACCGTCGCGGAGGCGCTCACCGAGGCGCTGCGGATCGAGCGCTCCGCCGCCGAGAGCCACTGCCGGAACGCGCTGAAGCTGGCCAACCCCGGCGTCGCCCGCCTCCTCGACGCCCTCGGCGGCGAGGACAAGCTGCATGTCGCGCGCCTCGCGGACCTCGCCGCGCGCCGCGGAATCGAGGTCGCGGCGGGCTGACATCGCCGCCGACCGGGGAAGCCGCAGGCCCCCCGCGCAGGAGGCGCGGCGGCCGAGCGCCGAGTCCGGAGTCTCGACCTGCTTGCTAGACTGACGGGTCGAATTCCGGGATGTCGAGACAGGGAGTGCGCATGAAGGAGCGGCCCGCCCGGTCGGGGCGGTCGGAACCGGGACCCGGACGGCCGGCGTCGTGACGGTCGAGATCGCGTTCGCGTTCCCGCTCCCGGGCGGCCTCCACGCCCGGCCGGCTGTCCGCCTCCAGGAGGAGGTGGCGCGCTTCCGGTCGGTCGTCACGTTCCTGAACCGCGCGAACGGCACCTCGGCGAGCGCGCGGAGCGTCCTCGCCCTCGTGGCGACGCGGACGGCGCTCGGCGAGCCGTGCGCCCTGCACGTGCAGGGGGAGGACGAGGCTGCGGCCGGGGCCGCGCTCCGGAAGTTCGTGAAGAAGGAGCTTCCGGGGCTCGACGACGGGCCGCCGGCGCGCGTCGCGACGGGCGCCCCTCTCCCACGCGTCCTCGCGCGGGCCGAGGCGCGCGTCCATCGCGGGGCACCGGCGAGCGGCGGGATCTTCCGCGGGCGCGCGGTCGTCGTCGGCTCGCGCCGCGCCGCGTTCGACGAGGAGCGGACCCGGACAGAGGCGGACGAGCTCGCCCGCCTCGAGGCCGCGTTCGAGAAGGCGGCGGCCGCGATCCGGGTGCGCCTCGCGGCGGCGGAGTACGAGACGGAGAAAGCCGTCCTCGAGGCCCACCTCTCGATCGCCGAGGACCCCGGGCTGCGCGCGCGCGCCGCGGCCGCCGTCGTCGAGGGGGCCGCCGCGCCCACCGCGGTCCTCGCCGCGGCAGGCCACTTCGCCGAGATCTTCCGCCGGAGCGGGAGCACGCTCCTCGCCGAGCGGGCGCTCGACCTGCACGACGTCGCCGAGGCCGTCGCCCACGTCCTGTCCGGCGACGGCGCCCCGCCGCCGGCCGTGGAGCTGGGGGAAGACGCGGTCGTCGTCGCGGCCCGCCTCGGTCCGGGGCAGCTCCTGGCGCTCCCGCGGGCGCGTGTCCGCGGCCTCGTCCTCTCGGAAGGGGGGACGCTCTCGCACACCGTCGTCCTTGCCCGCGCGTTCGGCGTCCCGTGCGTGACGGGCGTGGACGGGATCGAGCGGGCCCTCGCGACGGGCGACGACGTCGTCGTCGACGGGGAGCGGGGGCTCGTCGTCGTCGCGCCGAAGGGTCCCGTCCTCCGCTTCTACGAGGCGCAGCGCGACCTCCTGGCGACGGCCGCCGGGCGTCTCGAGCGGTTCCGGACGGCACGCGGCGTCACGGCCGACGGGCGGAGGATCGAGGTCGGGGCGAACGTCGGGACCGTGGAGGAGGCCGCCTCCGCGTTCGAGAACGGGGCGGAGGGAATCGGCCTTTTCCGGACGGAGCTGATGTTCCTCGACCGCGACGAGCCGCCGACCGAGGAGGAGCAGCTCGCGATCTTCGCGGAGACCGCCCGCCTCGCCGAGGGCCGTCCCGTCATCGTGAGGACGCTCGACGTCGGCGCCGACAAACCGCTCGCCTGGCTGCGCCTCCCTGCCGAGCAGAACCCGGCGCTCGGCTATCGTGCGATCCGGATGTACGCCGAGCACGCGGAGCTGGCCGAGCGCCAGCTCCGGGCGATCCTCCGCGCGGGGGCCGTCGGGCCGCTGAAGGTGATGTTCCCGATGGTCGGGACGCCAGAGGAGGCGCGGGAGCTCCGCGCCCTCGTCGAGAAGGTGAAGGGGCTCCTCGCGGCCGAAGGGGTCGCCCACGACCCGAACGTCCCCGTCGGCGTGATGCTCGAGGTGCCGTCGGCGATCCTCTCGCTCCGGGCGATCGCGCGGGAGGTCGACTTCTTCAGCGTCGGCTCGAACGACCTCGCGCAGTACCTCTTCGCCGTCGACCGTGAGGACACGCGCCTCGCCCACCTCGGGAGCCCGTACCACCCGGCGTTCCTCCGCCTCCTCTCCGAGGCGGTGGAAGGGGCGCACGCCGCCGGGAAGTGGATCGGCCTCTGCGGCGAGCTGGGCGGCCGTCCGCTCGCGGCGCCCCTCCTCCTGGGCCTCGGCTTCGACGAGGTGAGCGTCTCGCCCCCGCGCGTCCTCCGGGCGAAGGCGGCGTTCCGGAGGGTGCGCTCCGCCGGGGCCCGCAGCCTCGTCGCCGAGGCGCTCGAGCTCTCGACCGCGGGCGAGGTGGAGGCGCTCCTCGTCGATCGCGCGCCCGCGGCACGCACGCTCGTCGACGCCGGCTCGGTGCGGGCCGCCTCGAGGAGCGGAAGCCGCGACGAGGCGATCCGGGAGCTCGCCGACCTCCTCCAGCTCACCGGGCGGGCCGACGTGGCCGACCGGGTGGAGGACGCGATCTGGGCGCGCGAGGAGGTCGAGCCGTCGCTCCTCGGCCGCGGCGTGGCGTTTCCGCGCTGCGTCTCGCCGCACGTGCGGGCCGACTCGATCGCGGCCGTCCGCCTTTCGCCGCCACCTCCGTGGGGCGACGGGGGCGAGCGGGTCGAGCTCGCGGTCCTCCTCGCGCTGCGGCCCGGAGCGGGGGAGGCGAAGCACCGCCGGACGCTCGAGGAGCTGCGGCGAAGCCTCGGCGAGGCCGCCGTCCGGCGCCGCCTCCTCGACGCCCCCGACGACGCCTCGCTCGCCGCTCTCCTCGCGGAGGCGGCCGGGCGCGCGGCGCCGTGACGCCGGGAGCGCCGAGAGCCGGCCGCCCGCGTCAGGTCCTCGCCGCGGTGATGGCCGGGGCGATCCTCGGGCCGATCGACGGGAGCATCGTCAACGTCGTCCTCCCGACGCTCGTCGATTCGTTCGGGGCGAGCCTCGCCTCGGTCCAATGGGTCCCGATGGCCTACCTCCTTGCGAGCGGCGGCCTCGTCCTCGTCTTCGGCCGGCTCGGCGACCTGCGCGGGCACCGCGAGGTCTTCCTCGGAGGCCTCCTCGCGTTCGTCGCCGCCTCGGCGCTCTGCGCGGCCGCGCCGACGATCGAGGCGCTCGTCGCCTTCCGCGTGCTCCAGGGGGTCGCCTCGGCCGCGATGACGTCGGTGCCGCTCGCGATCCTGACGGCGACGTTCCCGCCGGCCGAGAGGGGCCGGGCGATCGGCCTGTTCGCGGCGAGCATCTCCGTCGGCCTGGCCGTCGGCCCGAGCCTCGGCGGCTTCCTGACCGAGGCGCTCGGCTGGCGGTCGGTGTTCCTCGTCAACGTCCCGATCGGGCTCGCCGCCTGGGCGTTCGCGCGCCGGGTCCTGCCCGAGATGCCGGTCCGCCCGGGGCGGCTCGACCTCCCCGGAGCGGCGGCGGCGCTCGTCGCCCTCGGCTCGGCCCTCCTCTGGGTGAACCTCGCGCAGCGGCCGGGGCCGGCGCCGCACGGGCTCCTCCTCCTCGCGCTCCTCTCCGGGGCGGCGTTCCTCCTCAGGGAGCGGCGCGCGGCGGAGCCGATGGTGACCCTCTCCCTCTTCCGGAGCGGCGCCGTCTCGTTCGGCGCGTCGGCCTCGGTCCTGAGCTTCATGGCGCAGTTCGTCGTCGTCTTCCTGACACCGTTCCTCCTCGTCCGGGTCCTCGGGGCCGGCCCGGGGCGCGTCGGCCTCGTCCTGACGGCGGCGCCCCTCGCGGTCCTCACGGTCGCCCCCTTCGCGGGAGCGCTCTCCGACCGGATCGGCTCCGTCCGCCCGGCGGTGGCGGGCGCGCTCCTCTCGGCGGCGGCGTGTGCCCTCCTCGCCGCGATGCCGCCGGACGCCGGGCCGCTCGACGTCGCCGGCCGGCTCGCCCTCTTCGGCCTCGGGACGGGCCTCTTCCAGTCGCCGAACAACAGCTCCGTCATGGGGAGCGCGCCGCGCGAGCACCTCGGCGTCGTCGGGAGCCTCCTCGGCACGGCGCGGACGCTCGGCATGGTCCTCGGCATCGCGGCGGCGGGCGCGGTCCTCTACGCGTTCGTCCCGCCGTCGGCCCTGGGCGCGGCCGGCGGGGCGCCGTCCCTCGCCACGGAGCTCGCCGCGGGCGTGCGGCGGGCCTACGCGGCCGGCGCGGCGTTCGCGTTCCTCTCGGCGCTCCTGGCGGCGGCGCCGGCCCTCGCCCGGAGGTTCGGGCGGACGGGTGGGCCCGCGATCCCGTAACCTTGGGGCCGTGTTCGCTCCGCTCGCCCTCGTCGCTGCGCTCGCGGGTGTCCTTGCGGCGCCGCTCTCCGCGGACCCCTCCCCGGAGGAGCTTGCGTCCTTCGCGCACGCGGCGCTCGCCCGCGAGGCGGAGGCGGGAGTGGAGGACGCCTACAAATGGCTCTTCCACGCGACGCGAGGCGGCGAGCACGCGGCTCCGTCGGAGCGGGCAGCGCGGGCCTACCTCGAGCGGGAGTGGGAGACGCTCGGACCACCGCGGGCCGGCGAGCCGCTCCTCGTTCCGCTGCGTCCCGACGGGGCGATCGTCCGCGTGAACCTCCGCCCGTTCCGCGCGGCGGGCGGAGATCGCGAGGCGCTCCTCGCCGCCTTCCTCGAGAGCGCGCGCCGCTTCGTCCCCGGCCCCGAGCTCTTCGTCGCGGCCTGGAGGTCCTTCGGTGCGGTCCTCGCGGGGGAGGACGGGCCGATGGGGCGTGCCGCCTTCGGCCGGCTCGACCGCGAATCCGACGCCGCCGGATGGCCGGTGATTCATCACGGCCGGTCGTACGCGGCCGCGCACGTGCCTGCCTACCGGGTCCTGACGGGTGAGGCCGCCGCGGGTCTCGTCCGGGGCCTTCCGGAGGCCCGGTGAGCCGACCGAGCCACGCCGACGACGAGCGGTTCATGCGCGAGGCGCTGCGTGCGGCCCGGCGCGCGCCGGCGCACCGCGACGTGCCGATCGGGGCCGTCGTCGTGAGGGACGGTCTCGTCGTCGCCCGCGCGCGGAACCGCCGCGAGGTCGACCACGACCCGACCGCGCACGCCGAGGTCCTCGTCCTCCGGCGCGCGGCCCGCCGGCTCGGCTCCTGGCGGCTCGACGGCTGCACGCTCTACGTCACCCTCGAGCCGTGCGCGATGTGCGCTGGCGCGATCGTCCTCTCGCGCATGCCGAGGCTCGTCTACGGCGCCGCCGACCCGAAGGCGGGCTTCGTCGGCTCGCTCGGCGACCTCTGCCGCGACGCGCGGCTCAATCACCGGGTCCACGTCGAGCCGGGCGTCCTCGGCGCGGAGTGCGGGACCATCCTGAAGGAGTTCTTCCGTGAGCGCAGAAGGAAGCCGGCCCCCTGAGAAGAGGGCCTTCCAGGCCCCCGAAGCCCCGACGTTCCGCTGCCCCTCCTGCGGCGCCCCCGCGGCGAAGGACGCGCGCGCCTGCGTCCACTGCGGCTCGCTCCTCGCGACGAAGCGCTGCGTCACCTGCTTCGCCCTCTCGCCGCGCGAGGCCGACCGGTGCGTGAAGTGCGGTGCCCTTCTTCCGGCCCCCGCGTTCGTCGCCGAGGGCGCCGGGCGCTGCCCCGACTGCCGGCTCGACCTCGTGGCCCACGCCTTCGGCGCGGTCGGCTACGCCGAGTGCCCCCGCTGCTCAGGGCTCTTCCTCAAGCGCGAGGCGTTCGAGGCGGTGACGAAGGACGCCGACACGCGGGCGAAGGTCCGCCTCGCCGAGCCTCCCGCGGAAGCCGCCGCGGCCCCGCTCGGGAAAGGCGCGAGCGGCGCACTTCCGGCCGTTCGCTACCGCCCCTGTCCGACCTGCGCGAAGCTGATGAACCGGACGAACTACGGGGGAGGCTCGGGGATCGTCCTCGACGGCTGCCGCGACCACGGCCTCTGGTTCGACAAGGGAGAGCTCGCCGCGATCGTCGCCTTCCTCGAGAAGGGGGGCTGGGACAAGGTTCGCCAGCGGGAGCGCGAGAGGCTCGCCGAGGAGGTCCGGAGCCTGGAGTTCCGGAAGAACGTCGGGGCCGCGACGTCGTTCCCCTCCTCGGGGTGGGAGCGGGAAGTCCAGGGAATGCGGACGATCGGCGGGATCGTCGACCTCGCCGGGTCGCTCGCGTCCTGGTTCCTCAAGCGCTGAGAGCAGGTGATCCGCGGAGGCGGGGCCGCTTCTCGAGAGCATCAGATGGCGGTGAGGGTGGGATTCGAAGGCGACAGATGAAACGGTCGCGCTGACGCGCGACCTGGCCGTGGGTTCTCACCCACCCTCCCCGCCACGGAGGCGGGGCCGCTTCTCGAGAGCATCAGATGGCGGTGAGGGTGGGATTCGAACCCACGGTAACCTCTCGGCTACACCGGTTTTCGAGACCGGCCTGATCAACCACTCCAGCACCTCACCGCGTTTCGGCCTCGGAGCGGGGCGAGAGGATAGCGCATGCCCCCCGAACGGGGAAGGGCCTGTGTCTCGGGACCTCCGCCGGCTCCCCCGGGCGGCCCGTCCGCCGCCGCTAGTCGAGGAAAGTGACCAGGAGCTTCATTTTAGCGGCCTTCCCCCAGTCGAGGGTCTTCACCTTCATCGGGACGTTGAACGTCCCCTCCGTCTTCTCCTTCGCGAGCTTCGTGGAGCGGCCGACGTCGGCGAGGACGCCCCCCTCCGCGTCGAGGAGGAGCGCCCGGACCTTGACCTTCTGCCGCGTCCACCCCTCGTTGCGGTAGTAGAAGCGGAGGAGGACCCACGTCTTGTCGTCCGGGTCCTTCTGCCGCGCCTCCTCGAGGTCGTCCGGCTTCGGGTCGTTGTGCGACTCGAGCGCGAAGATCGTCGCCTTCTCGTGGGCGAACGTGAGGGAGATCCGGTGCTCCCGGGGAACGTCGACCGTCTCCTCGGCCAGCTTCCCGGCGGCGGCGGCGGGGGCCGTGACGAGGATCGCCAGGGTCGCGGCAAGGGCGGCGGGAAGGAGGCGCGGGAGGATGCGAGCCATCACGAAACGTTCTACGTCTCCGGCGGCCCCCGCGTTTGCCGCGCCGGGCACATTCGACGGGCTCGCCGGGCGCCGGAGGGGCCCGGCGAGCCGCGGGAGACAGCGCGGGAGATGACGCTGTCATGGCTCCATAGAAATGTCACCCCCTGGAACTCGATAGAAATGTCCGTTTCGCAGGGGGTCGGGGGCCTGCCGGGGGGGTGAGCGGGGTTGATTCGTGTGGGAAACGCACCGCGTTTTCCAAGCGCCGGTGGGAAAGCGAAGCTTTTCCG
>JAKPXO010000432.1 GCA_029567505.1 Acidobacteriota bacterium | reverse complement strand
CGGCACGCCTCGAGAAGGGGGGCGACCTGGCAGGTGCCGCGGCGGCGGCGAAGGAGGCCGTCGCCGCGATCGCGCCCGCGGGCGACCGGTCCCTCCTCGAGTGGGCGCGAAGGAGCGAAGCCCGTCTCCGGATCGCCAGCGGCGGGATCGCCGAAGGCGAGCGGCTCTTCCGCGAGATCGCCGCCGACGCCGTGGCTCCGACCTCCGTCGCCGCCGACGCGGCCCGGGCCCTCCACCTCGCCGGCGAGCCGACGCGCGCCCTCCGCTGGTACCGCAAAGCCGTCCTCGGCCACGGCAACGCGGAGGAGGCGTGGATCGTGGGCGACGCGCTCGCGGACGCGCTCCTCGCCTTCGGCGAGCTCCGGCGGTGGGAAGAGGCGCTCTCTCTCGTCGAGGCGACGCCGGCCATGAACTGGAGCCAGAGGGCCGAGATGAGGGCGCTCGTCTTCTGGCAGGCGGGGCAGCCGACGCCGGAGCCGACGGGCGTGACGCCGTCCACGTCCCTGCGCCGCTACTGGCTCCTCGAAGAGCGTCTCGCTGCGGGCGCCGACCCCGCGGCGATCCTCCACGACCTGGTTGCCGAGAAGGCGGGGCGGTCCGACGTCGGGGAGCTCCTCGCCCTCCTCGAGGCGGAGCTCCACCTCCGCGCGGGCAGGGGACGCGAGGCCTGGAGGGCCGCCTCCCCGGCCTTCTCGTCGCTCTGGGCCCGGCGCTTCCGCGACGTGACGGCGCGCGGGCACCTCTCGCTCGCCGCCGACCGCGCCGTCCGCGCCGCCGCTGCGACGGGAGAGAGTGCGGAGGCCGCGCGGATCCGGACCGAGGCCCGGCTGTTCCTCTCCGCGTCCCGGTGAGGGGCCGAAAGGTCGGCCGAACCGGGTCGGCCGCGACCGAACGTCGAAATGACCTCCTCTCGGCCCTGAGACTAGAATCCGCCCCGCCCGTCCGGGCGAAACGGAAACGGAAGAGGTGTCTCCGAGATGAAAGTCCACGAGTACCAGGCGAAGGAGATCCTCCGCCGCTACGGTGTCACGACCCCGAAGGGGCACGTCACCGACAGCCCGGAGGAAGCCCGTCAGATCGCCAAGGACCTCGGCGGCAAGGCCGTCGTCAAGGCCCAGATCCACGCCGGCGGGCGCGGCAAGGGGGGCGGCGTCAAGCTCGCGAAGACGCCCGACGAGGCGTTCGAGGCGGCGCAGAAGATCATCGGCATGCAGCTCGTCACGCACCAGACCGGCCCCGAGGGGCGCAAGGTCAAGAAGGTGCTCGTCGAGGAGGCGGCCAACATCGCCCAGGAGCTCTACCTCGGCATCACGCTCGACCGCGCGATCGGCAAGCCCGTCCTGATGGCCTCGAAGTTCGGCGGCATGGAGATCGAGGAGGTCGCCCACAGGGACCCGTCGGCGATCCTCAAGGAGCCGTTCGACGCGATCGCCGGCCTGGCGCCCTTCCAGGCCCGCAAGGTCGCCTACGCCCTCGGCCTGACGGGGGAGACCCACAAGAAGGCCGTCCCCTTCCTCCTCGCGCTCGCGAAGGCCTACGTCGAGACCGACTGCTCCCTCGCCGAGATCAACCCCCTCATGATCACGGCCGAAGGCGACGTCGTGGCGCTCGACGCGAAGATGAACTTCGACGACAACGCTCTCTTCCGCCACCTCGACATCAAGGAGTTCCGCGACCTCGACGAGGAGGACCCGCTCGAGGTCGAGGCGTCGAAGTTCAACCTGAACTACATCAAGCTCGACGGCAACGTCGGTTGCATGGTGAACGGGGCGGGCCTCGCGATGTCGACGATGGACATCATCCAGTACGCCGGCGGGAGCCCCGCGAACTTCCTCGACGTCGGCGGCGGCGCCAACGAGGAGCAGGTCAAGAACGCGATGCGGATCATCCTCTCGGACCCGCACGTGAAGGGCGTCCTCATCAACATCTTCGGCGGCATCATGCGGTGCGACGTCATCGCGAGCGGCGTCGTGAAGGCGGTCAAGGAGATCGGCTGCACGATCCCCGTCGTCGTCCGCCTCGAGGGGACGAACGTCGAGGAGGGCAAGCAGATCTTGAGGGACTCCGGCCTCGCCGTCATCCCGGCCGACGGGATGAAGGACGCCGCCGAGAAGATCATCGCCGCGGTGAAGAAGGGGGAGAACTGAGATGGCCTCCTGGCTGAGCACCGACACGAAGGTCGTCGTCCAGGGCCTCACGGGGCGCGAGGGGAAGTACCACGGCCTCGCGGGGCGCGACTACGGGACGCAGGTCGTCGCGGGCGTGACCCCGGGCAAGGGCGGCACGGCGGTCGAGGGGATCCCGGTCTTCGACACGGTCCACGAGGCCGTCGCGAAGACGGGGGCGAACGCCTCGCTCCTCTTCGTCCCGCCGCCGGCCGCGGCCGACGGGATCATGGAGGCCGCCGACGCCGGCGTCGCCCTGATCATCGCGATCACGGAAGGGATCCCGGTCAACGACATGATCCGCGCCAAGGCGTTCCTCGCCGAGCGGCCCGGTGTGCGGCTCGTTGGTCCGAACTGCCCCGGCGTCATCCGCCCGTCCGCGAAGGTGAAGCTCGGCATCATGCCGGCGCGCATCCACCGCCCCGGCAAGGTCGGCATCGTCTCCCGCTCGGGGACACTCACTTACGAGGCGGTCGGCCAGACGACGGCGCTCGGCCTCGGCCAGTCGACCTGCGTCGGCATCGGCGGCGACCCGGTGAACGGCACGAACTTCATCGACTGCCTGACGATGTTCAAGGACGACCCGGAGACCGAGGCGATCATCATGATCGGCGAGATCGGCGGGAGCGCCGAGGAAGAGGCCGCGGAGTGGATCGCGGCGAACCTGAAGAAGCCCGTCGCGTCGTTCATCGCGGGGCGGACGGCCCCTCCCGGCCGCCGCATGGGTCACGCCGGCGCGATCATCTCCGGCGGCAAGGGGACCGCGACCGAGAAGGTCGCCGCGCTCCGGGCCGCGGGCGTCCTCGTCGCCGACTCCCCGGCCCTCATCGGCGAGACGCTGATGCAGGCCATCAAGGGCTGAACAGGGAAGTCCAGACCGAAGCGCGGCGGGGCCACGCGGCCCTGCCGCGCCGTACCCCCCGTACGTCACCCCCTCGTCCGGTCCCGCTCCGGGGCGCGGAAGGGTCCGGGAAACCCGGCCTCGGGTTTCCCGGGAGGATTGACAGCAGGAACGCGGGACGTGCCCCCACCGAGGACGGTTGGTCGCTCCCGCGCCCCTCGAACCAGCAGGAGCGCAACTTGGAAAAGACTTTCGCGATCATCAAGCCCGACGCCGTCGAGGCGAAGAACGCCGGGAAGATCCTCGCCCGGATCGAGGCCGAGGGCTTCCGCGTCGTGGCGATGAAGAGCCACCGCATCACGAAGGCCGAGGCCGAGGGCTTCTACGCCGAGCACGCCGGGAAGGGCTTTTTCGGCTCTCTCGTCGCGTACATGACGTCGGGTCCGGTCTTCGTCGCCGTCCTCGAGCGGGAGAACGCCGTCGCGCACTGGCGCGCCGTCATGGGCGCCACGAACCCGGCGAACGCCGACGAGGGGACGATCCGGAAGGAGTTCGGCCAGTCGATCGAGCGGAACGCCTCGCACGGCTCGGCGAACCTCGCCGACGCCGCGCGCGAGGTGACGTTCTTCTTCTCCCAGGCCGAGCTGCTCTAGGAAGGCCCGTCCGCGAGCGGCGGGGCGCTCCTCAGCGTCCTGCCGCCCGCCAGCCCTTCAGGAGCGCCCTCGCGTCGGCGCGGGCCCGCTCGTGCTCGACGAGCCACGTCGGGTCGGGCGCGTCCCGCACGACGGCCTCGGCGATCGCGACGGCCTCGTCGTGCCGCGCGGAGTCGAGGTCGTGGAGCGCCTCGGCGAGGAAGAGGCGGTTCACGAGGCTCGTCGGGGCCGCGCTCGCGGCGCGACGGAGATGGCGGATCGCCTCCGTCCGCGAGGCCCACCCGGTCAGGAACGGGATCGCAGGAGTCTTGTGGTGCAGGCGTCCCAGCGTCCGGTCGCCGGCCGCGTCATCGAGGTCGGGGTCGAGACGGAGGACCGCCTCGGCGAGGTCGCGGATCCGCCCGGCCGCGCCCTCCCGCGCGGCGGCGAGCATCCCCTCCGCCAGGGCGTACATGCCCCAGACGACGCCGCCCCACTCGAACGCGGAAGCGGCGTCGGGGTCGCCGGCGAGGCGCGGGACGAGCTCGACGGGAGTGGCTCGCGAGAGGTCCCGCGGGGAGCCGTCGGACGCGCGCTCGCGCAGCAGGGCGAGGCAGTCGTCCGCGACGCGCGTCCCCTCGACGAAGCGCTGCTTCGCCTCCCTCTCTCCGGTTGCCGCGTACTCGCCCTCGAAGTAGAGCGCACGCATGAGCCGCCAGCGCGCGGCGACCGAGACGGGCTCCTCGGCGAGCTCCGCCCGGAGCAGCGCCGTGACCCTGCGGATGCCGCCGACGCGCGCGCGGCCGCCGGAGCTTCCGGCCGCCCGGGCGGCCCAGGCGGCGTCCGCCTCCTCGACCCGCGGAGAGACCGTCGCCAGGTGTCGGCGCGCCATCCTCGAAACGATACGCCTCGACGCGGCCGATGTCGTTCCGGAGTCACCGACCGCCGCCGGGCGCAGGCCGTCGGGCCGGCCTGCGACAATCCGCCGGTGAAGGGATCTCTCGCCGTCGTCGCCGCGATCCTCGCGGGTGCGCTCGCCGCTCCGGCCCAGGAGCCGCTGCGACTGCGCGGCGGGTTCGGGCGGCCGGCGCCGACGCCCACGCCCACGCTGCGGCCGACGCCCTGGCCCACGCCGACGCCCTGGCCCGGGTCGTTCCAGCCGGCCCGGAAGGCGACGCCGCCCGCGTCGACGGCCGTCGTCCCGCCCGCTGCCGCCGCCACCCCTCATCCGGCGCGCCCGAGAGCCGCGACGACCTCACCGACGCCCGGCCCGGCCGTCCGGACGCCGGTCCCGGCGGCCGGCGCGCCGAAGACGTCGTCTCCGCGCTCCGGAGCCGCTTCGACGGCTTCGAGCCCCGCCGCGCCGCGGGCTCGGCAGAAGCCGGCGCGCGCGGCGGCCGATGTCTCGGTCGGATACGTCCTCGTCCCGTTCGTCGTCGCCGACCGCAAGGGGCGTCCGGTCGCCGGCCTGAAGGAGAAGGACGTGACGCTCCTCGCGGACGGCGTGCCGGTGGCCTACGACCTCTTCCAGGGGAGCTCCGACGCGCCCGTCTCGTACGCCATCCTCCTCGACGGCTCCGGCTCGATGGGCCTCGCCGGGAAGATGGAGGGGGCGCGGGCGGCTCTCCGGGCCCTCGCGGCGGCGCGCGTGCCCGGGGACGACTTCGCGCTCTACGTCTTCGCCGAAGGGGAGGTGAAGGAGATCGTCCCCTTCACCGAGGACGCCCGCGAGATCCTCGCCGCCGCCGACCGGGTGAAGCCGTGGGGAAAGACGGCGTTCCGCGACGCGCTCGCGCTGATGCCCGAGAAGAGCCTTCAGGGCAAGAACGGCTCCCGGGCGATCGTCCTTCTCTCAGATGGGATCGACAACGACTCCGAGCTGAGCGACGAGGAGCTCGGCGGTCTCATGGAGGGAGTCGAGGTCCCGGTCTTCCCGCTCGGAATCCGTTCCCCGGGAGGGATCGCCGACCCCCCGCCCGGGCAGACGCTCGAGTGGTCGCTGAACGTCGACGTCCTCTCGCGGATCGCGCGGATCACCGGCGGGCGGATGGCGATCGTGGACGACCCGGCGCTCCTCCCCGAGAAGGTCCTCGACATCCAAAAAGATCTTCGTTCTCAATACCTTGTCGGCTTCTCACCGACGGGCAAGGGTCCGGTAAGATACCGCCGCCTCACACTGAGGGTGGCCGGTCCGGCCCGCCCCGTCCGCGTGAGGGCCGGATACAGGGGTTCCGACCCTCCCGCGTTCGGGCCGCGTCGTCCCGGAGCCGAATGAGCGATTGGTGAGGTCGTCCAGAGGACGTTGAGGAGGAACCGAATGACGAAGCTGAACCGGGCTGCCCTCGTGGGCGTCGCCGTCTTCGTGACCGGCGCGTTCGGGTGCGCCACCACGAAGCAGGTCGACAAGAAGATCGCCGAGGCGACGGCGAAGACCGACCAGAAGATCGAGACGGTCGAGACGCAGGTCGAGGAGCTCCAGACGAAGCAGAAGGAGACCGAGACGAAGGTCGAGGCGCAGGGCCAGGAGATCGTCAAGGTCTCGCAGGCCGCGCAGGAGGCCCTCAAGCGCGCCCAGGAGGCGGGGATCCTCGCCAAGGGGCAGGTCATCTTCGAGCAGACGTTCAGCGAGGACCGGATCAAGTTCCGCACCGGCTCCGCCGAGCTGAACGACGACGCCAAGGCCGCGCTCGACGAGTTCGCCGCGAAGGTGAAGGAGCTCAAGCGCCCCGTCTGGATGGAGATCCAGGGCCACACGGACTCCACCGGCTCGGACGAGATCAACGACGCCCTCGGCGACAAGCGCGCCGAGACCGTCAAGCGTTACCTGGCCCGGAAGCACCAGCTCCCGATCCAGCGAATGACGACGATCTCCTACGGTGACACGCTCCCGGCCGACCAGGGCAAGGGCCGGGCCGCCCGCGCGGCGAACCGCCGCGTCGTCCTCGTCGTCCTCGAGTAGCCGCTCAGCGTCTTTTCGAAGGGCCGGGCGTTCCGGGCTTCACCGGGCGCCCGGCCTTTCCTTTGCGTTTTCGGAGCATCGCGAGGAGCTCCTCGAAGTCCTTCGGCGCCGGCGTCGAGACCGAGGCCCTCGTCCCGTCGAGCTTCTCCCACCCGAGGTGCCCGGCGTGGAGCGCCTGCCGCCGGAACGCGACCGGGAACGGCGGCCTCTTCGGGTCGCGGTAGACCTGGTCTCCGACGAGCGGGTGCCCGGCGTGTGAGAAGTGTATCCGGATCTGGTGGGTCCGCCCGGTCCGCAGGCGCGCCTCGACGAGCGTGGCGATCCCGAGCCGCTCCACGACCTTCCAGTCCGTGACCGCGCGGATTCCCTTCTCCCCCTCGCGGGCGACGCGCTTCCGCCGCTCGCCCTCCTCGAGGATCGGCCAATCGAACGTCCCCTTGTCGCCCTCGAGGTCCCCCTCGACGACGGCGAGGTAGCGGCGGTCGACGCTGTGCGCCCGGAGCTGCCCCTGGAGGCTCACGAGCCCCGCGCGGCTCCGCGCGAAGACGAGGACGCCGGAGGTCTCCTTGTCGAGCCGGTGGACCACGGAGACGTACGGTCGCCCCTTCCCGCGCTTCGCGGCCCACGTCGAGACGCGGGAGAGGAGCGAGTCCTTCTCCTTCGCCTCGGTCGGGTGCGTCAGGAGTCCGGCCGGCTTCACGACGGCGACGGCGTCGTCGTCCTCGTAGAGGACCGTCAGCGACGTGTCGACCTTGCGCTGCACCTTCCGGTTCACGTCGAAGACGACGACGTCGTCGTCCGTCACGAGCGCCCCCGGGTCGTCGACGATCGCGCCGTTCACCGTCACCTGCCCCTCCGTCACCGCGCGCTTGAGGCGTGAGGCGGTCTCCTCCGGGTAGAGCGCGGCGAGGCGGCGGACGATGCGGAGCGAGTCCATGCGGCGGATCGTCGCACGGAGGGCGGGGGACGCTGGGGCGGACTCGCGCGACGGCTCCATTGGGCTGCCGCGACGCTGGATAGCCGGTGTTGGGCGAACGTCCGGGGTCCGCTCGCCCCGCAGGGCGGAGGAGCCCTGCGCCGAGCGCGGACACGGCACCGCGCACGGTCCAGGAGAGGCCGGTCGTGCGGACGATCGGGTACATCCCGGGCTGGACGCCGCTCCGCCTCCTCGATCGCGCGAGGAGACGCGACTTCGCTGACCGCCACGGGAACGCCGACTCGATCACACCGATGCTCGAGACCTTCCGCGTCTCGGGGGCCACGACGGCTGGCGTCGTCCTCGCCTGCGTAACGGGCGGCCGCGCCGCGACGGGGCCGCGGCGCCGTGCCGAGATCGGCCGGGCGCGCGATGCAGGCCGGATATCTCCCACGGGCCCGTCGGGGATGGCTGGCAGATCACCTCGCTCGCAGACCCCGATCATCCTCACCGCGGCCCGTCTCGGGCTCGGGCACGCCTGCGTGATTCTCGTTCACCGGGCACTCACTGGACCTCTTGCGGAACTGGTCCTGTCTGCGCGGCGGACGGCCGTCTCTCCATCGCCGCAGGTCGGGATCGGCGGCGACGGCACGCGCGGCGAAGGGGAGGCCGATCACGGCGAAGGTCCAGGATGTCAGCAGCGGGTAGAGGAGCGTTGCCGAGAGGGTCGCTGCCGGGTCGATCCCGGGCCGGATCGACGCGAGGAGCGCGAGGAAGACGCCGTCGCGCGCGCCGATTCCGGAGAAGGCCAGGGGGATGGCGCTGGCGACGACGGCAGCGGGCCAGGCGAGGAGGAGGTCGCTCGGAGGGACATCCTGTCCTGCCGCGACGAGGAGCTCGTGCACGATGGCCGCAGTGAGGAGCCAAGCGGCGATGGACATAGCGACGACCGCACCGAGCGGACCCCTCGCGCGACGCAGACGGGAGAGCGACCGGGTCGTCGCCTCGAGGCGGGCGTGAAGCTGCTCTCCCGCGCGACTCGAGAGCACGCGTCGAAGGGCTTCCGGCGCTTGGAAGAGCCCGACCCAGAAGACCGCGACAGTCGCGAGGGTGACGACCGCGAGGGGGTAGCGACCGTTCGCGACTGCTCCTGCCGCGAGGAGGACGCCGAGGCTCTGGAGGTCGATCAGCTTCTCGACGAAGACGCTCCCGAGCCCGGCGGCAAGGGGCACGCGGTCACGGACGAGCGCGGCCCGCAGGGCGTCGCCGGACCGCGAGGGCGTCAGCACGGCGATGGGCCACGTCGCGATCACAGCGAAGAGGCAGCTCCGGTACGGAAGGCCGTGCCCGAGACCGCGCAGGAGGGTCTTCCAGCGGAACGCCGACAGGAAGAGGGCCGCGCCGGAGAGCAGAAACGGGAGCACCAGGCTGGCGGGAGCGATGCGGCCGAATGCGGCGAGCAGATCCCCGAGCCTGATGAACCGACCGACGAGCAGCCCGAGGAGACCGAGCGTGGCGGCGAGGACGAGAAGGGATCGCCTGGCTCTCAATCGGGACGAGCCGCTCATAGGCGTCCCGGCGAAGTGCCACGCCGCCTGCACGATGGGCGGCGCACCACGCGAAGGGCGTCGAGAGTCACAGCATCGAAATCTAGCACGCGGCGCGCGCATCCCTCGCTCCTCCGGTTGGCCGAAGCCCGGTGAACCGCGGTGAAGGTAATGCTAGAGTCACTTGGGGTCTGGCCGTGAATTCGAAAGCAGGGCGTGGGCAAGAAGGGGGGGATCTCCCGGTCGCACCGCAGCCTAGAGAGTATGGGAGCGGGGTCGCCCCGGCCGGTCTCCCTCGGTGGGCCGCGTGGATGCTGTTGGGCGGCGTGACGCTCTCGTTGGTCGTTAGGTGGACTCTCCTCGACCAGCTGCCCTTCATCATGGATGAGCTCTACGACACGAACGTGGGGGTCATGGTCTCCCGCGGGGCGCGGCTCTACGCCGACATCTCCCTTGAGCGGATGCCTCTCCTGACGTACCTCGTCGCGGCGACCCACCGGCCCGAGTACGGCTCCTTCGAGGCGGCGCTGGCCGCACGCCGGTTGATGTGGGCCGGGTCGGCTCTGGTAGTCCTCCTGACCTGGCTGCTCGCCCGCCGGTTCCAGTCGAAATCATTCACCGTCTTCGCTCCAGCGCTGCTACTCGGGTTCTCGAACTTCGTTACGAGCTCGATTTCGGTCCGGGCGGACGTGTTGTCGACGCTCCTCGCTCTCCCTGCGCTTTTCGCGCTGACGGCCCGGCGCATCACCACGGCAGTGCTTCTGGGTGGTGGCGTCGCGCTCGGCGCAGCCTTCTGCACGACACAGAAGGCAGCGTACTTCTCCGTCGCGTTCGCGGCGGGTCTGCTCTTCCGGACCTGGTGCGAAGAGCCGTCGACAGGCCGTGCTGCCATCCGCTCGTTCGGACGCCTACTTCTCGTGGTCGTGGGGTCGGCGGTGCCCCTCGCCTGCCTCGTTGCCTACATGACGTATCTCGGAGCGCTCCGTCCGTTCGTCGACCAGACGATTCTCTGGGGGGCCTGGGTCGGGCTCGTCGCCGACACCTACGGGAGCTCCCGGATCCACCTCGTCGAGACGCTCGCGCGGAATCCCGCGACGTGGCTCTTCGGTCTCTGCGGCGCCGTTGCAGTCGTCCTCGAAGGATTCCGCCAGGCGCGCGGCCCGGAGGTGGACAGGTCGGCTCCGGCGGCCGCCCTCGGCGTCTGGACGCTCGCTCTGGCGGGCCTTCTCCTCCAGCACACAGCGAAGTTCCCGTACGTTTTCATCACGATCGCACCGGGCCTCGCGCTCTGCGGGGGCATCCTGTTCGAGCGGCTCACCGTCGGAGCCTGGACGCCCGAGCGCCCCCAAGACTGGCGTCACGTCGTCTGGACGGGCGCGGCGGTGACCTTCCTTCTCGTCGTCCCGTGGTTCCATCACGCGAAGGCCTTCCGACCCGGGCTCCTGAACTACCAGCGGATGGTGATGGACCGGGTGGACCTGCTGACTCGCCCGGACGAGCCGGTGTTCGACGGGATCGGTATCGCGGCGACGCGGCCGATGGCGGTGCCGTGGAGCATGACGGCCCGGTGGTTTCAAGAGCGAAGGGCGGGCGCCCCATACGAGGTCGTGCCGTATCTCCGGCTTCGGCAGCCGAAGGTCCTCGTCTACAACTACCGTCTGAACGGGATGACATGGAAGGAGAAGGAGGTCGTCTTCGGCTCCTTCGTCCCTCACTGGGGGAACGTCTGGGTCGCCGGAGTCACGGCGGACATTGTCGGCGGCGACCGGGGGAGCCGGCCGATCGACCTGCTCTCGTCGGCCGAGTATTCCGTGGTCGCAGAGGATCTCTCCCGTGTGCGCGTCGACGGACGCCCGGCCCGGGCGGTCGAGCAGCTCGGCGCCGGTCGGCACGTTCTCGACGTGGAGGGCGAGGCGCAGCGGGTCGGCCTGGCGCTCGCGGCGGCCGTGGCGGCGCCTCGGCTTCCCGCGCGTGGCCCCGTGCACATGTTCCCCAGCTACTCGGAGTAGCCGATCCCCGATCGGGTGCACGGCTGAATAGTGGTGGGCCATGGGCGTAGTTGGGCGGGCGGACAGCCTCAGGCGGCACGGGCGGCCCTGCGTTCCCAGTAATCCTCGAAGCGTCCACTGAGGCGGGAGCAGCGCAGGGCGATGACGGCATCGGCGCCGGCGTTGGTCCAGTGCATTCCGGCCCTCTTCAGGCGGGTGCCGACGGCGACCTTACAGCCGGCCTCGACGACGCCGGTGGAGGTGCAGAGGCCCTTCTGGTGGAAGGCGGGATAGTCCATTCGGTCGCGGTTGCGGTCGAT
>JAKPXO010000413.1 GCA_029567505.1 Acidobacteriota bacterium | reverse complement strand
CTGGCCGCGCTGCAGGAGGAGAAGGTCCGCTTCGACGCCGGGATCGCACGCGCCCTGGAGCTCGCGCGGCGGGCCTTCGCCGAGGAGCGGCCGGGAGGGGAGACGCTCGTCGTCGAGGGGACGGGCACGATCCTCGAGAAGCCCGAGTTCCAGCGGGACGTGGATTCGCTCCGCCGGATGTACCGCGCTCTCGAGCAGGAGGCGCGGCTGGTCGACCTCCTCACCGACTGTCTCGCCGGGGGCGGGCAGCCGGCGGTGCTCATCGGCTCGGACTCCCCCTTCACCGAGGAGACGGGGACGGCGGTCGTCGTGACGGCGTACTGGAGCGGCGACAGGGTCCTCGGAGCGCTCGGCGTCATAGGTCCACGGCGGATGGAATATCCTCGCGTCGTCCCGCTCGTAGAGGAGCTCGGGCGCTACGTGACGAAGCGCCTTTCGGAGGGTGTGTGATGGCCGAGAACGACGGACGCCTCGTCCCGCCGGACGACGAGGTCGTCTACCTGGACGAGGACGGCGGGAGCGACGACGTCGCGAGCGCGCTGGAGGCTGCCGCGCGGGCCGTCGCCGCCGTCGAGGAGCGGCACCGGGCCGCGCCCCAGGCGTCGCGGGCCATCGAGGAGGCCCCGGTGTCGCCGGAGCCGGACGAAGCGCCCGCCGGAACCGTCCGGGCCTCCCTGGCCGAGGAGCGCGAGCGCGCGATCCGGGCCGAGGAGGAGGCCGGTCGGCTCCGGGAGGCGCTCCTCAGGAAGGTGGCCGACTTCGACAACCTCCGGAAGCGGAACGAGCGCGAGAAGGCCGAGTACACCCGCTACGCCCTCGCGGAGGTCATGCTCGACCTCCTCGGCGTCCTCGACAACTTCGAGCGCGCCCTCGAGCACGCTCCGGCGTCCGGAGCGGACGACCTCCGGACCGGCGTCGAGATGATCGCCCGCCAGCTCACGGAGGTCCTCCGGAAGCACGGCGTGGTCGAGGTGGAAGCCGAGGGCGCACCGTTCGACCCTCAGGTCCACGAGGCGATCATGAGGGAGGAGACTGCGGCGTTCCCGCACGGAACCGTCGTCCAGGTCTTCCAGAAGGGCTACGTCCTGAACGACAGGCTCCTTCGTGCCGCCCGGGTGAAGGTCTCGGCGGTCCCGACCGCTCCCGCCGGAGAGGCGTGAACGTGCGCGGGGCCGGGAGGTAGAGAGTGGGCAAGGTCATCGGCATCGACCTCGGAACGACGAACTCGTGCGTGGCCGTCATCGAGCTCGGCGCGCCGCAGGTCGTCTCGAACCGCGAGGGGGCCCGGACCACGCCGTCGATCGTCGCCTTCACCGAGGACGGGGAGCGCCTCGTCGGGCAGATCGCGAAGCGGCAGGCGATCACGAACCCGACCCAGACGATCTACGCCGTGAAGCGCCTGATCGGACGGAAGTGGGACGACGCCGAGATCCGGCACGCGCGCGAGCACCTCGCCTACCCGATCGTGGCCGCCCCGAACGGGGACGTGAAGATCCGCGTCCGCGATCGGGACTACGCCTCGGAGGAGATCGCCGCCTTCGTCCTTCGCGAGATCAAGGAGTTCTGCGAGGAGGCGGTCGGGGAGGAGATCCGGGAGGCGATCATCACCGTCCCGGCCTACTTCGACGACTCCCAGCGCCAGGCCACGCGCGACGCGGGGCGGATCGCCGGCCTCGAGGTCCTCCGGATCATCAACGAGCCGACGGCCGCGTCGCTCGCCTACGGCCTCGAGCGCGGACAGAAGAACGAGACGATCGCGGTCTACGACCTGGGCGGCGGGACGTTCGACATCTCGATCCTGAAGATCGACCAAGGGATGTTCGAGGTCCTCTCGACCTCGGGGGACACGTACCTCGGCGGCGAGGACTTCGACCGCGCCGTGATGGACTGGCTCCTCTCGGACTTCCTCCTCCAGACGGGGATCGACCTCCGTCAGGATCGGCTCGCCCTGCAGCGCCTCAAGGAGGCGGCCGAGAAGGCAAAGTGCGAGCTCTCCACGACGCAGGAGACGACGATCGGCCTGCCGTTCATCGCCTCCGACGCGGGTGGGCCGAAGCACATCAACAAGGTCCTGACGCGCGACCACTTCGAGGCGCTCGTCGCCGGGCTGATCGAGCGGACCGCGGGACCCTGCCGAAACGCCCTCGAGGCGGCGGGCCTGACGCCCGGCGAGATCGACAACGTCATCCTCGTCGGCGGCCAGACCCGGACGCCGAAGGTCCAGCAGATGGTCGAGTCGATCTTCGGGAAGCCCCCGAACCGCTCGATCAACCCCGACGAAGTCGTCGCCGTCGGCGCGGCGATTCAGGCCGGGGTCCTTCAGGGGGAGATCAAGGACGTCGTCCTCCTCGACGTCACGCCGCTCTCGCTCGGCGTCGAGACGCACGGTGGGATCTTCGTCAAGCTGATCGAGCGCAACTCGACGATCCCGACGAAGAACTCGATGGTCTTCACGACGGTCAGCGACAACCAGTCGGTCGTCGAGATCCACGTCCTCCAGGGGGAGCGCGAGATCGCGCGGGAGAACAAGTCTCTCGGGAAGTTCGACCTCGTCGGCATCCCGCCCGCGGCGCGCGGCGTTCCGCAGATCGAGGTGACGTTCGCGATCGACTCCTCGGGGATCGTCAACGTCTCGGCGCGCGATATGGCGACGGGCCGCGCGCAGGGGGTGCAGATCAACCCGGCGGGCGGCCTCTCCCAGGGAGAGATCGACCAGATCATCCAGGAGGCCGAGGAGAACAAGCAGGCCGACCAGAAGCGGAAGGTCGTCCGCCAGCTCAAGAACAAGCTCGAGGGTCAGATCACCGGAAACGAGCGCGTCTTCCGCGAGTTCGGCAAGCTCCTCGGCACCGACGAGCGGGACCGGATCGCGCGGACCCTCGAGCACTCCCGCGAGTGCCTGACGTCCGAGGAGCGCGGGGAGATCGACAACGCGCTCCTCGACATGCAGGGCGTCTCGCGCCTCCTGACCGCCGCGATGCTCTACAAGGGCGACAAGATCGACAAGGAATAGTCTCGAAAGGGCCGAGTTGAGCACGACCTCCCGCGACCTCTACGAGGTCCTCGGCGTCGCCCGTGACGCCTCGACGGACCAGATCAAATCCGCTTACCGCAAGCTCGCGCTGAAGCACCACCCGGACCGGAACCCGGGGGACAAGGAGGCCGAGCAGAAGTTCCGGGAGGCCGCGGAGGCCTACTCCGTCCTCTCCGACGCCGAGAAGCGCTCGCGCTACGACCGCTTCGGCGCGGAAGGGGTGCGCGGCGGGGCGGGCGGGTTCGACCCGAACGCGTTCGTCGACTTCGCCGACATCCTCGGCGACTTCTTCGGCTTCGGGTTCGGCGGCGGGGGACGCCGCGGGCGGCAAACACCCGGCGAGGACCTCCGGGCCGACCTCTCCCTCACGTTCGAGGAGGCGGCGTTCGGCGTCGAGAAGAGCCTCCCGATGAGGCGGTTCGAGCGCTGCGACACCTGCCACGGGAGCGGAGGCAAGGGGGGGAGCGGCGCGGTCGCCTGCGGCGTCTGCCGGGGCCGGGGCCGCGTCCAGTTCCGGCAGGGCTTCTTCGCGATGGAGCGCCCCTGCCCGGAGTGCCAGGGCGCGGGCGAGAAGCTGAAGGACCCGTGCCCCGACTGCCGGGGCGAAGGACGGACGCTTCGCGAGCGGACGCTGACGATCGCGATTCCCGCCGGCGTCGACACCGGCGCCCGCCTCCGGCTCTCCGGGGAGGGGAACCACGGTCGGGCGGGCGGACACGCCGGCGACCTCTACGTCGTCCTCGCCGTCGAGCCCCACGAGCTTTTCCGGCGCGAAGGCTACGACGTGGTCCTGACCTGGGCCGTGCCGTACCCGACGGCGGTCCTCGGCGGCACCTGCCGCGTGCCGACGCCGCACGGGGAGGAGGAGCTCGAGATCCCGGCGGGTACGGGGGCCGGGCGGGCGTTCACGCTGCGCGGGAAGGGAATCCCGCGGGTCGACGGCCGGGGCCGCGGGGACGAGCACGTCGTCGTCACGATTCGCGTCCCGAAGAAGCTCTCCTCCGAGCAGCGCAAGGCGGTCCAGAAGCTCGCGGACGTCCTCAAAGAGGAGCCCGGCTCGCCGACGCGCGAGGAGAAGGGGTTCCTCGAGAAGCTCCGGGACCTCTTCTCTTCCTGAGCGCGGCCGTGCCCGGCGCGATCCGTCTCGACCTCGACCCCGCCTCCGAGCCGGCCCTCGAGGAGTCGCTCGGCGAGCTTCTCGCTTCGTGGAGCGTCCGGGACGGACGCCTCTCGATCTGGGTCTCGGAGGAAGACGCCGAATCGGCGGAGGCGCTCCTCGCCGCGGCCGGGCTCGAGGTCCTCGCGCGGGCTGTCGAGCCGGAGCGGGACTGGATCGCGGAGGCGGCGGCCCTCCAGCGCCCGGTCGCCGTCGGGCGGTTCGTCCTCGACCCGCACGACCGGATGCCCGAGGGCGTCGGCTCGCGCCTCCGCCTCCGCCTCCCCGCCGAGAGGGCCTTCGGGACCGGCTCCCACGAGTCGACACGCCTCGCGCTTCGCCTGCTCCTCGAGGCGGAGCCGACGGGCCGGGACGTCCTCGACGTCGGAACCGGGGCCGGGACGCTCGCCCTCGCCGCGCGCGCCGCAGGAGCCCGACGGGCCGTCGGCTTCGACCTCGACCTCGACGCCCCCTTCGTGGCGAGGAGGAACGCGCTCCGGAACGGCGTCGACGGCTGCTCGTTCTGGGCGGGGCTCCTCACGAGCCTCGCGGCGCACGCCCGTTTCGACCTCGTCGTGGCGAACATGCTTCAGGAGGAGGTCGCACCGCTCCTGCCCGGCCTCGCGGCGATCCTCCCTGCCGGGGGGACGCTCGTGACGTCCGGCCAGCTCGCCGCCCGGGAGGGGGAGTTCCTCGCCCTCCTCGGCGCCGCCGGCCTCCGCCCCCGGCGCCTCGCCTCGGAGGGAGACTGGCTCGGGACGCTCTCGGAGCGCGCGTGAGCGTGCCGCCCCGGGTCCTCGTCCCGGGCGTGTCGCTTGCGCCGGGCCGGGAGGTCGTCCTGCCGGAGGAGGAGGCGCGTCACCTCCGGGTCTCCCGCGTCGTCCCGGGCGAGGAGCTCGTCCTCTTGGACGGCCGCGGCGGACGCGCCTCGGCGCGGCTCGCGGCCTCCGGCCGAGTGGCCACCGTCACGGCGCTCCTTCCGCCGCGCGGGGAGCCCGCCCGGCGCGTCACCGTCCTCCTCGGCGTCGGCGAGCCGGCCCGGGTGGAGTGGGCCGTCGAAAAGGGGACGGAGTGCGGGGCAGCCGCCTTCGTCCTCGTCGCGGCGTCGCGCTCCCAGCGAGCGCACGTCGCGGCGGCCGCCGCGCGGGTCGAGAGGCTCCGCCGGATCGCGGCCGAGGCGGTCAAGCAGTGCGACCGGAGCGTCGTCCCCGCGGTCGCCTCGCCGGCGCCGCTCGCCGGGCTCCTCGACGGCCGCCACGGCGGGCTCCTCGTCGCCCGACCGGGAGCCGCGCCGCTCACGCCGGACCGGCTGCCGGCGGGCGACCTCGCCGTCGCGATCGGCCCGGAGGGAGGGTTCGACGAGACGGAGGAACGGCTCCTCGCCGCCGCCGGGGCCGTTCCCGTCGGCCTCGGCGGCCGAATCCTCCGGCTCGAGACGGCCGTGGTCGCCGCGCTCGTCCGCCTGGTCGACGTCCCCCCGTCCTGAGCCTGGTCGCCTCCCGCCCGCGGATATCATTCCCGCGGGAGGAGTCATGGCCTTCGAGGACGTCAAGAAGATCTGGATGAACGGGAAGCTCGTCGACTTCGCCGACGCGAAAGTCCACGTCTTCACGCACGCTCTCCACTACGGCTCGGGGGTGTTCGAGGGAATCCGCTGCTACCGGACGGCCCGGGGCACCGCGGTGTTCCGTCTCGACGACCACCTGGACCGGCTCTCCTGGTCCGGGAAGATGTACCGGATGGAGCTGCCCTACACCCTCGAGCAGCTCCGCGACGCGACGCTCGAGACGATCCGGGCGAACGGCTTCGACGCCTGCTACATCCGCCCCCTCGCCTACCGCGGCTTCGGGATGCTCGGCGTGAACCCCTTCCCGAACCCGGTCGACGTGATGATCGGCTGCTACCCGTGGGGCAAGTACCTCGGCCCGGAGGCGATGGAGAAGGGCGTCGACGTCTGCTGCTCCTCGTGGACCCGTCTCGCGGCGAACACGATGCCGGCCATGGCGAAGTCGACGGCGAACTACGCGAACAGCCAGCTCATCAAGATGGAGGCGATCGTCAACGGCTACGAGGAGGGGATCGCCCTCGACGACACGGGGCGCGTCTCCGAGGGGTCGGGCGAGAACCTCTTCGTCGTCTGGAAGGGGAAGGTCTACACGCCCCCGTTCGCGAACTCCGCCCTTCCGGGGATCACGCGCGCCTCGGTCCTGACGCTCTTCGGTGAGCTGGGGGTCCCGGTGGAGGAGCGGGCCGTCCCGCGGGAGATGCTCTACGCGGCCGACGAGCTCTTCTTCACGGGAACCGCGGCCGAGATCACCCCGATCCGCTCCGTCGACCGGATCGTCGTCGGGGCGGGGCGCCGGGGCCCGCTGACGGCGAAGGTCCAGGCGGCGTTCTTCGACCTCGTCGAAGGGAAGGTCGACGACCGGTTCGGCTGGCTGACGCCGGTCTGAGCCCGGGCGCGCACCGGCGGCGGAAGGTCGTTGCGCGCCGGTCCCGAGAGGGGCCGGCGCGCGACGTCAACTCAGGGCCGCGGCGAGGTCGGCCGGCACGTCCACGTCCCGGAGGACCTCCGGGCCGAAGCCGGCGAGGGCGACGACCTCGACGTCCTCCTCTCCGAGGAGGTCGGAGAGTCGCCGGGCCGGCTCCCAGGAGAGGACGCGCGGGACGAGGCTCGCGGGCAGCACGAGCGGATGGCCTCGCCGGCCGCCGCACTCCGGAACGGCGACCTGTCCCGCGGCCGGGGGAGGGAGGTTCCCGAGGACGCGGCGGAGGACGGTGGCGGTCAGCCCCGGAAGGTCTGCCGGCGAGAGGGCGATCCGGCCGCAGCCGGACGAGAGGGCCGAGAGCCCGGCCTGCGCGGAGGAGAGCATCCCGTCCCCCGGTCGGGGGTTGACCGCGACGAGGACGCCGAGGCCGTCGAGGGCGGCCGCGATCGCGTCCGCTCCGGGAGCCAGGACGACGGCGACCTCGCCGAAGCCGGCCTCCAGGAAGGACCGGGCGACCCGGCGCACGAGCGGCTCCCCGTCGACCTCCGCGAGCATCTTCGGGCCGCCGTAGCGTCGGGAGGCCCCGGCGGCGAGGAGGACGGCGGCGACCCTGTCCGAACCGAACGGCATCGGACGATGGTACCCCGCGGGGGCGCCCGTCCGATCGTTGACCGGGCCGGGCGGCGAGCCTATCCTCGACACACTAAGGCACTTTCGGCGGACGGGTAGAGAGGAGACCTGGGGCATGCACATCAACGACCTTCTCAAGATCGCGGTCGAGCGCAAGGCCTCGGACCTCCATCTGAAGGTCGGCGCGCACCCCATCATCCGGGTGGATGGCGACCTGATCCCCCTCGTCGACATGAAGCGTCTGATGCAGGAAGACACGATCGCGATGGCCTTCTCGATCATGTCCTCCCGCCAGAAAGAGAAGTTCAAGAACAACTTCGAGATCGACATCGCCTACTCGGTGCCGGGGCTCGGGCGGTTCCGCTGCAACATCTTCCAGCAGCGCGGGACGGTCGGCCTCGTCTGCCGCGTCATCCCCGCCCGCATCCTCACCGTGCGCGACCTCCTCCTGCCCCCCGTCATCGAGAAGATCTGCGAGGAGACGCGCGGCCTGATCCTCGTCACCGGGACGACCGGGTCGGGCAAGTCGACGAGCCTCGCGGCGATGATCGACTTCATCAACTCGACGCGGGCCGAGCACATCATGACGGTCGAGGACCCGGTCGAGTTCCTCCACCGCGACAAGAAATCGATCGTCAACCAGCGCGAGCTGGAGGTCGACACGCGCTCCTTCTCCTCGGCGCTCCGGGCCTCCCTGCGCCAGGACCCCGACGTCATCCTCGTCGGCGAGATGCGCGACTTCGAGACGGTCGAGACCGCGCTCGTGGCGGCCGAGACGGGGCACCTCGTCCTCTCGACGCTCCACACGATGGACGCCACGGAGACGATCAACCGCATCATCGCGGTCTTCCCGCCGCACCAGCAGAAGCAGATCCGTCTCCAGCTCTCCGCCGTTCTCAAGGCCGTCGTCTCCATGCGCCTGCTCCCGCGCGCGGACGGCCTCGGCCGCGTCCCCGCCGTGGAGGTGCTGATCGCGACGAACTACATCCGCGACTGCATCGAGAACAAGGAGAAGACGAAGTACATCGTCGACGCCATCAAGGCGGGCACGTCGCAGTACGGGATGCAGACCTTCGACCAGTCGCTCTTCCAGCTCTACCGGTCGGGGCTCATCACTCTCGACGAGGCGATCCGCCGGTCGACGAACCCGAACGAGTTCAAGCTCCGGATCCAGGGCGTCCAGTCGACGTCGGACCTCTCGCAGGAGGAGATGGACGCGTCGCTCCAGGCGCCCGACAGGATGAACCCGCTGGGAGAGGAGTCGCCCTTCGACTTCTCGAACCAGACCTGAGGCCCGCGCCGGGGCGGCCGTCGACCGTGCGCGCTCCGCGGCGCTGCCGGAAACGGCGGCGGGTCCGCCCGTGAGCGACGAGACGCGCCGCCGCCCGCGCCGCGACTGCCGGACGGCGGCGCTCGCGTTCCTGGGCCGGCGCGCCCACCCGCGGCGCGAGCTCGAGCGAAAGCTCCTTCGCGGGGGGCACGAGCCGTCCGAGGTGGCGAGGACTCTCGACGCCCTCGCCGCGGCCGGTCTCCTCGACGAGGCGGCCACGGCGGCCGAGCTCGCCCGGTTCGAGGCGGCTCGCGGGCGGGGGAGCCGGCGGGTCTCCGCCGCGCTGCGCTCCCGAGGCGTCGCCGAGGCCGACGCGACGCGCGCCCTCGCGGGCCTCGGAGGCGAGAGCGAGGCGGTGCGGCTCGCGTCCGCCCTGGAGAAGAAGGCGCGGAACCTCCCAGGCGGTTTGACGCCCGTTTCGAGGTCGAGGAAACTCTTCGACCATCTCGTGCGCCGCGGATTCGACCCCGCGGCCGTCCGCGAGGCGCTGCGAGAGAAAGGCGATCCCACGGATGACGACTCCCTCTGACTGGACCTCCCGGAAGGTCCGCGAGACGTTCCTTTCCTATTTCGAGGAGAAGGGGCACCGCCGCGTTTCCTCCTCCCCCCTCGTTCCCGCCGAGGACCCGACGCTCCTCTTCACGAACGCCGGGATGAACCAGTTCAAGGACGTCTTCCTCGGGAGGGAGAGCCGGCCGTACGCGAGAGCCGCGTCCGCGCAGAAGTGCGTGCGGGCCGGCGGGAAGCACAACGACCTCGACAACGTCGGCTACACGGCGCGCCACCACACGTTCTTCGAGATGCTCGGGAACTTCTCCTTCGGCGACTACTTCAAGGAGGAGGCGATCGCCTTCGCCTGGGAGCTCGTCACCGAGCGCTACGGCTTCGAGCCGAAGCGGCTCTGGGCGACCGTCTACACCGACGACGACGAGGCCGCGAAGCTCTGGGAGAGATACCTGCCCGCCTCCCGCGTCCTCCGCTTCGGCGAGAAGGACAACTTCTGGTCGATGGGCGACACGGGCCCCTGCGGCCCCTGCTCCGAGCTCCACGTCGACCAGGGGCCCCACGTCCCGGGCGACGAGACGCCGAACGGCCGCGGGGACCGGGTCATGGAGATCTGGAACCTCGTCTTCATGCAGTTCGAGAGGGACTCCGAGGGGAGGACGACGCCGCTGCCGAAGCCGTCCGTCGACACGGGCGCGGGACTCGAGCGGATCACGGCGCTCCTGACGGGGAAGAACAACAACTTCGACACGGACCTCTTCGCGCCGCTGATCCGCAAGATCGAGGCGATCTCGGGGAAGAGCTACCGGGGCGGCATGGCCGAGGAGGACGCCCCCTTCCGCGTCATCGCCGACCACCTGCGCGCCGCGACCATGCTGATGGCCGACGGCGTCATGCCGGCGAACACGGGGCGCGGCTACGTCCTCCGCCGGATCCTCCGCCGCGCCGCGCGTTACGGCCGTCGCCTCGGGATCGAAGGCTCCGAGCTCTGCGGGCTCGTCGAGCCGGTCTTCGCCGTCTTCGACGGGGTCTACTTCGGTGAGGAGCACCGGACGCTGAAGAGCGAGGTGTGGGAGCTCGTCCGCTCCGAGGAGCGGAGCTTCGCGAAGACGATGTCCGCCGGCGCCGACCGGGTGGGCGAGGCGATCAGCGACGCGCGCCGGAAGGACGAGACGGGCCTGTCCGGAAAGACCGTCTTCCGCTTCTACGACACGTACGGCATCCCGCTCGAGCTGATCGAGGAGCTGGCCCAGGACGAGGGACTCTCCGTCGACCGCGCGGGCTTCGAGAAGGAGCTCGAGGAGGCGCGCGAGCGTTCGAAGGGGGCCTCGAAGTTCGAGGCCGACGACGCCCTCCTTCCCGAGGAGCTCGCCGACCCGGCGTGGGAGACCGCCTTCCGCGGCTACCCCGAGGACGACTTCACGAGCCTCACCGGCGCGAAGGCGATCGGCCTCTTCCGCGTCGACGCGGGCGCCGCCACGCCCGTCGAGAGCCTTCCAGCCGGCGCGGAGGGGCTCCTCGTCACCGACCGGACGGTCTTCTACCCCGAGGGAGGCGGCCAGGTGACCGACGCCGGCTCCGTCACGTGGGACGGCGGCCGCGCGGAGATGACGTCGGCGCGCCGGTCGGCGAGCGGCCGATTCGTCCAGCACCACGTGAAGGTGGAGGGCGGGACCCTTTCGAAGGGCGCCTCGCTCACGCTCGAGGTCCCCGAGTGGAGCCGCCGCAGGACTCAGGCAAACCACACCGGGACGCACCTGCTCCACGCGGCGCTCCGGAAGGTCCTGGGCGAGTCGGTGCGACAGATGGGCTCCCTCGTCGCCCCCGACCGCCTCCGCTTCGACTACGCCGCGACGCGCCCGACGACGGCGGCCGAGATCGCCGAGATCGAGCGCCTCGTCAACGAGCAGGTCCTCCGCGACACGCCCGTCACGAAGGAGGTCACCTCCATGGACGAGGCGAAGGCGAAGGGCGCGATGATGTTCTTCGGGGAGAAGTACGGCGAGCGGGTCCGCGTCGTCGACGTCCCCGGCTTCTCGACGGAGCTCTGCGGCGGCTGCCACGTCGGCCGCACGGGCGAGATCGGCGCGTTCAAGGTGCTGTCCGATCGCGGCCTCGCGGCCGGCGTCCGGCGGATCGAGGCGATCACGTCCCTCGGCGCCGTCGAGAGGCTGAACCGCGACGAGCAGATTCTCGGCGAGCTCTCCGAGACGGCGCAGGTGCCGGCCGAGGAGCTCCCCGGCAAGCTCCGCGACCTCCTCGCGAAGCTGCGCGACAGCGAGAAGGAGATCGCGAAGCTGAAGGTCGAGCTCGCGACGGGAGGCTCCGGCAAGCGCTCGGGCGGGGAGGAGGGCGTCGTCGAGGTCGGCGGCACGAAGCTCCTCGCGCGGCGCGTCCCGACGCTCCCCGCGAACGAGCTCCGGAACCTCGCCGACACGTTCCGCGGCAAGCTCGGGAGCGGTGTCGTCCTCCTCGGCACCGAGTCGGAGGGGAAGGTGACGCTCCTCGCGGCCGTGACCTCCGACCTCGTGGCGCGCGTCTCGGCGGACGACCTCGCGAAGACGATGGCCCCCGTCGTCGGCGGGCGCGGAGGCGGCAAGCCCGACCTCGCGCAGGCCGGCGTGAAGGACCCCGAGAAGATCGAGGCGGCGCTCTCGGCGGGGCTCGCCCGGGCAAAGGAGAGGCTGGCGGCGTCGGCCTGACCGGCCGCCGGGCGGTATACTTCCCGGGAATGCTGCGCCGGGCCGTGCTCTGTGCCGCCGTTGGGCTCTTCGTCTTTGCGGGCGAGGCTCTGTCGGACGTGAAGATGATCCGCCGCGCGGACGGACGCACGGTGATCTTCAACAGCATCGGCAGCGGCTGGAAAGTCGGCGGCCGCGCGCCCTCGGACGCCTACCTCGTGGCCCGGAGGGACGCCGCGACCGCCTTCGACGACGCCATCCGGACGCACGCCGCGCGCGAGCGGGTCGACCCGCGCCTCGTGAAGAGCGTCATGCTCATCGAGTCGAACTTCAATCCGCGCGCTGTCTCCCGGAAGGGGGCCCGGGGCCTTATGCAGCTCATGCCCGGCACCGCGCGCCGGTACGGCGTGAGCAATTCGTTCGACCCGCACGAGAACATCCGTGGCGGGACCGCCTACCTCTCCGACCTGCTCGGGATGTTCGATGGGGACCTCGTCCGGACCCTCGCCGCCTACAACGCAGGCGAGGGCGCGGTCCAGCGGTATCGGGGTGTCCCGCCCTATCCGGAGACGCAGGAGTACGTGCGGCGGGCGATGCTCGTCTACAGCGGGAGCGCCTCCGGGCTCCCGGTCCTCTCGGGCGGGTTCAAGGGGAAGTCGATCGCGCCGTCCCGGACGGTCGTCCCGTCGATCCCGGTGAAGCTGCACCGCGGAGCGGACGGCCTGGTCCTCTCCAACCAGGGAGAGCCGTCGAGGTCCGCGCGTTCGGCGCCGCTCCTCGGGCGCATGCCGGCGGCGCGATGAGCGGTCGCGTCTCCGAGCCCGTGCGAACCGCACCGTTCTTCGACCACGGCCTCTTCCTCCTCCACCTCAACAGAGGCAAGGAAGACCTCCGCAAGGGCCTCTACGACGACGCCCGGCGCGAGTTCGAGGAGGCGCGGCGCTTCCGCGCGACCGATCCGGAAGTCCTCTCGAACCTGGCGCTCGCCACGTTTCACCTCGGGCATCTCGACGAGGCCGAGAGGATCACGCGGGGGCTCCTGGTTTCCCACGCCGATTCGGTCCCGCTCCTCTTCAACCTCGGCCTGATCCTCTTCAAGGCCGGTCGGGCCGAGGCGCGCGAGCCGCTCGAAAGGGTCCTCGCGCTCGCCCCGGGGCACCGGAAGGCGCACCTGACGGTCGGGCTCCTCCTCCAGCGAGAGGGGCGCCTCGCCGAGGCGAACCGCCACTTCGAGGCGGCCGGCTCCGAGCGGAAGGCGGGGTTCGACGGCGACGACACGATCACGCGGGCGGCCCGGAGCGCGGCGTCGGGACCGTCGGAGCCCGGCGCGCCGGTTCCCTCGGTGAAGCCCGAGTCGTTCGACGACTCGCGGACCCGCCGCGAGCCGTCGACGCAGCCGATCCTCGCGCCTCCGGCCCCCCCGGAGCCGCCGCGCTCGGTCGCCCTTCCGCCGGCGGTGGCGCCCGTCGTTCCCCCGGGCCCGTCACGGACGCGGAGCTCCGCGTCCGACGTGGCCCAGGTTCCGCGCCCCTCCTTCGTCCCGAGGCCGGGCGGCGTCGTCGCGGTCGACCTTCGGGGAGGGGTCCTGGTCCGGCGGACCGCGCTCGCCGGACGGACCGGCGTCGCCGAGCTCGAGGCGGACGCGAGCCTCCCCGGGGCGCTCTCGCGCTTCTTCGTCCGGGGGACCGGGGCCGGGGGAGTCCTTCTCGTCGACCCGAAGCGGAGCCTCCACCTCGCGTTCCTTCGCGGGGAGTTCCTCTCGGTCGACCCGGCCCGCCTCTACGGCTTCGACGCGCAGCTGACCTACCGGGAGGACCCCGCCTTCGAGTTCCGCCGCCAGATCGCGCTTCCGTTCCTGAAGCTCTTCGGAACGGGGGCGGTCGCCTTCTCGGTCTCGGCGGAGCCGGCCCGGCTCGAGGTCTCGCCCGAGACGCCGCTGACGCTCTCCTGCCGCTCCCTCCTCGCTTACGGCGGCGACCTGACGGTCGACCTGGTCGAGGAGTCGGACCCGCTCGCCGACCTGGGGGGCGGACCCGTCGTGACCGTCTCGGGCGCGGGCTGGGTCCTGATCGAGGCCTGAGACCCTACGGGGTCCGGAGCACGGCGGACGGCGCGTCCCGCGCCGCGCGCTCCAGGTCGTCCGTCGTCTCGGAGAGGAGCTTCTCGACGACGGCCGCGTCCTCGTGCTCCGCGTAGACGCGCAGGATCGGCTCGGTCCCGGAGAGGCGGTGGAGAAGCCAGCCGCTTCCCCCGAGAAGGAGCTTCACCCCGTCCATCGTCTCGACGCCGGTGACGTCGGCG
>JAKPXO010000403.1 GCA_029567505.1 Acidobacteriota bacterium | reverse complement strand
CTCGGCGCCCGCGCTCTCCGCCTCCTCGATCTCCATGCGCCGGCGACGCTCCCCGTGCCGACCGGCCGGGACCTTCCGCTGGCCTACGGAGGCGACGGGCCGCCGGTCCTCGCCGTGAAGCTCCAGGAGCTCTTCGGTCTCGCCCGGACGCCGAGCGTGGCCCAGGGGCGAGTTCCGGTCCTCCTTCACCTCCTCTCCCCCGCGGGGCGTCCCGTCCAGGTCACCACCGACCTCGCGAGCTTCTGGACCCGCACATACCCCGAGGTGCGGAAGGAGCTGCGGGGGCGCTACCCGAAGCACCCCTGGCCCGACGATCCCCGCAGCGCTCCGCCGCGGCGCGGCACGACCCGCTCCGGCCGCTGACGCGCTACCCTCCTCCCGACGGAGGAAGAGATGAAGGTCTCGCGCACGTTCCTCGCCGCCCTTCTCGCGCTCCCTCTCACCGCGGCCGAGCCCCCCGCTCCCGAGGCGCTCGCCTCTCAGGCGCGCGGCCTCGCCGGCAACCTGATGCTCTCGCTCCAGGGTGAGCTCTTCGCCGCGATGAAGGCCGGCGGCCCGGTGAAGGCGCTCGAGGTCTGCCGGAGCCGTGCGCCCGAAATCGCCTCGGCAACCGCGATGGGGACCCCCTGGAAGATCGCCCGCACGTCGCGCAGGGTCCGCAACGGCGCGAACGCGCCGGACGAGTGGGAGGCCCGGAAGCTTGACGAGTTCGCGACGCGGCTCTCCGCGGGCGAGGAGGTCGGCGCCCTGGAGGCCTGGGAGGTCGTCGAGGTCGAAGGAAGGCCGGCGTTCCGCTACATGAAGGCGATCGGCACCGCCTCGCCTTGCCTCACCTGCCACGGCTCGGCGCTCAAGCCCGAGATCGCGTCGAAGGTGCGGGAGCTCTACCCGGACGACCAGGCCGTCGGCTTCGCGGCCGGAGACCTCCGCGGCGCCTTCACCCTCTCCCGGCCGCTCTGATCGCGGCCGCCGGCCGGCTCGAAGGAGGACCGACGCCATGACGACGCGCATCCGGAACCGCGCTCTTCTCGACCGGCGCGTCTCGGCCGAGGAGGCCGCCGGAATGATCCGGCCCGGCGACACCGTCGGGATGAGCGGTTTCACGGGAGCCGGCTACCCGAAGGCCGTCCCGGTCGCCCTCGCGAAGCGGATCATGGACGCGAGCCTCCGGGGCGAGAGATTCCGCGTCGGGATCTGGACGGGCGCGTCGACCGCCCCCGAGCTCGACGGCGCGCTCGCGATGGTCGACGGCGTGGAGCTGAGGCTCCCCTACCAGTCCGACCCGACCTGCCGGAAGAAGATCAACGCGGGCGACATGGAGTACCTCGACATCCACCTCTCCCACGTCGGGGCGTTCGTGAGGCAGGGTTTCCTCGGGAAGCTCGACGTCGCGCTCGTCGAGGTGACCGGCATCCGCGAGGACGGCGCGCTCGTCCCCGCCTCCTCGATCGGGAACAACAAGGTCTGGCTCGACTCCGCCGAGCGCGTCATCCTGGAGGTCAATTCCTGGCAGTCGGAGAGCCTCGAGGGCGTCCACGACGTCTACCAGGGCTTCGCGCTCCCGCCGAACCGCAAGCCGATCCCGCTCGTCGGGCCGGCGGACCGGATCGGCACGCCGTACCTGATGTGCCCGCCCGAGAAGATCGTCGCGATCGTCGAGACGAACGCGCCCGACCGCAACGCCCCGTTCTCGGCGCCCGACGAGGCGTCGAAGCGGATCGCGGGGCACATCCTCGAGTTCCTCGGAGACGAGGTGAAGAAGGGGCGGCTCCCGAAGAACCTCCTGCCCCTCCAGTCGGGCGTCGGGAACATCGCGAACGCGGTCCTCTTCGGCCTGGAGGACGGCCCGTTCACCGACCTGACGGCCTACACCGAGGTCCTCCAGGACGGGATGCTCTCGCTCATCGCCTCGGGGAAGCTGCGCGTCGCCTCCGCGACCGCCTTCTCCCTCAGCCCGCAGAAGGTCGACGAGCTGAACGCGCAGATGGACCGCTACCGGGACAGCCTGATCCTGCGGCCCCAGGAGATCTCGAACCACCCCGAGCTGATCCGACGCCTCGGCTGCCTCGCAATGAACGGGATGATCGAGGCCGACATCTACGGCAACGTCAACTCCACGCACGTGAACGGCACCGCGATCATGAACGGCATCGGCGGCTCGGGCGACTTCGCGCGCAACGCCTACATTTCCTTCTTCATGACTCCCTCGACCGCCAAGAAGGGAGCCGTCTCCTGCATCGTCCCGATGGTCACGCACGTCGACCACACCGAGCACGACGTCCACGTCCTCGTCACCGAGCAGGGCCTCGCCGACCTGCGCGGCCTCTCGCCGAAGCAGAGGGCCGAGCGCGTCATCGAGAAGTGCGCCCACCCCGACTACCGCCCCGCCCTCCGCGACTACGTGAGGCGCGCGGGAAACTCCTCCTTCGGCCGCCACACGCCGCACCTCCTCGACGAGGCCTTCGCCTGGCACCGCCAGCTCCTTCGCACCGGCACGATGAAGGGAGCCTGAGGGCACCGGGGCACGAGAGCACGAGGGCACGAGAGCACCGGGGAGAGAGCCTCGCCCCGGGGTGGCTCCCACGGCCTCCGGCTGCGCGCGGCCGACCCGCTTTCGCGCCCGCTGCGGCCGGGCGGGGGCCCGCGCGAACTCGCTTCGCTCAAACAGCGCGCGGGCCTGATCCCCGCCCGGTCCTCGCGATCGCGAGCGGGTCCCCGGCCGTGCTCGAGGCGGCTCGCGGGACCCATCCCGTGGCTCGGCCCACCGGAGCAGGACCGAAGAGCGCGGAAAGGACCGCCCTGTCAGTTCCGAGCAGGGGTGAGGGTCATCCTCGGGGACCGACCAGACCTCCGACTTCCCCGAACAGCCCCGAGCCTCGCCTTCGATTTCCTCTTCGCTGATCCACCCGTGGCGTGAGCGGACGGGAGGGGCGTCCCGCGAGCGAGCGTTCGAGCACGCGCGGGGTACCCGCACGGCTCCGCGAGCAGGCCATCGGGAAAAGCGGACGCGCTGTTTGACGAGCTCGGCATGTGACGAGCGATGTTGCTCCGACCGAATGTGGGGGTCCGGGGGGCGCGCGAAGCTCAGCCCCCCGGCGAGCGCGAGGAGTTCGCGGCCGCGCCGATGGCCCGCGCAGAGGCGCCGATGCGGGTCGCGCGCGCGCAGCGGAGGCCTCTCAACGGCAGCGATGCCGAGATTGCGAGTGGGGGGTCCGGGGGGCCGCGCGAAGCTCAGGCCCCCCGGCGAGCGCCGTGGGATGCCCCTCCTGGCCGCGACTTCTGAGGAACGAAGTCGGCTCTGCCCGGTCATCTCTCGTGCTCTCGTGTTCTCGTGCTCCGGCTTCCGGTCGCCCTCTTCCCGCCTCAGATCATTCCCGGCCAGTCGCGACCGAGGGCGGCGAAGCGGGTTTCGATCTCGATCTGCATCTGCTCGGGGAGCGGGCCCTTCGCGACGAGGGCGCTCATCTCGGCGAGGTGTTCGAGGCGGCGGGAGCCGACGATCGCGGTCGAGACTCCGGGGGCGAAGGTGGCGAAGCGAATGGCGAGCTCGGCGGGAGGGAGGCCGAGGTCGTCGAGGTGAAGGGCGGCCCAGCGGGAGCGGTAGGCCGCGGCGGCCGCGTCGTCGGGATGGGCGGCGGAGGGGTTCCAGGGCGTGTTCGCGAGGGGACGCTTGGCGACGACTCCGAGGCCGCCGCCCGCGACGAGAGAGAGGGAGCGCTGGTCGCAGACGTTGACCGAGCACTGGACGGAGCCGAAGGCGCCGGAGGAGACGGCCCAGGCGAGGGCTTCGTTCTCGCCGGAGTAGGCGGCGACGCGGACCTTGCCGGCGCGGACGGCGTCGAGGAGGGCTTCGACGACGCCCGAGGAGAGCAGCGTCTCGAGCGGGCAGGAGTGGAGGTGCGCGACGTCGAGGACGTCGGTGCGAAGGCGGGAGAGGGCCTGGTCGACGCCGCGGGCGATGCACTCCGGAGTCCAGTCGGGGACGCCGGGGACGCCGTATCCGAGCTTCGTCGAAAGGACGAAGGACGCGCGGCGGCCCGAGAGTCGGCGGCCGATACGCTCCTCGGAGAGGCCGTAGCCGGGCGCGGTGTCGACGAAGGACAGGCCGAGGTCGAGCGCCCCGTGGAGGAGCCGAGCGGCCTCGGCCTCGTCGAGGGCACCGTCCCCGAGCAGCCCCGCGCCGAGGCCGAGGAGCGGAACGGCGAGCCCCGTCGCACCGAACGAACGGAGCTCACCGCCCACGGGGTCACTTCCCCGCGAACTTCGCCGGGCGCTTTCCGAGGAACGCGGAGACGCCTTCCTTCATGTCTTCCGTGGCGACGCAGAGGCCGAAGAGGGCCGCCTCGTGGAGCTCGGCCTCGTCGAACGGGAGCTCAAGGCCGTGGTTGACGGCCTCGAGGGCGTAGCGGACGGCGAGGGGCGCCTTGCCGAGGATCTTCGCCGCCAGGGCGCGGCACGTCGGGATCAGCTCGGCCGGCTCGACGACGCGATTCACGAGGCCGATCCGGAGGGCCTCCTCGGCCGGGATCGGGTCGCCGGTCAGGATCAGCTCCAGCGCCCGTCCCTTCCCCACGAGGCGCGGCAGGCGCTGCGTCCCCGCGTAGCCCGGGATCAGGCCGAGGGCGACCTCGGGCTGTCCGAAGCGGGCGTTGCTCGCGGCGACGCGCATCGAGCAGGCCATCGCGAGCTCGCAGCCGCCGCCGAGGGCGAAGCCGTTGACCGCGGCGATGGAAGGCTTTCCCATCTTCTCGAGGAGGTCGAGGACGGCCTGCCCCTTCCGCGCGAAGTCGCGCGCGTCGACCGGCGTGAGGGACGGGAAGCCGGAGATGTCGGCTCCGGCGACGAACGCCTTCTCCCCCGCTCCGGTCAGGACGAGGGCGCCGACCTCCGCGTTCGACTTCGCCTCGTGGAAGACGCGGCGCAGCTCCTCGATCACCTCGGCGTTCAGCGCGTTCAGCTTCTCGGGCCGGTTGACTGTGACGGTGAGGATCCCCTCGGCGAGGTCGGTCAGGACGACGGGCACGCGCGCCTCCTCACTTGAACGGGTCGTCGTCGGCGCTCGGGCCGTAGAGACCCGGGACCGGGACGTCGAGCAGGCGCAGGTACACCGTGAGCTGCCCGCGGTGGTGGTAGGAGTGATTCAGGAGGATCGTCCGGACGAGCGCGAGCCGAGGCATCGAGAAGAGGGCCTGCCCGCCTTTTGAGAGGGTCCACGCCCCGGTCGCCGTCGCGTCGTCGAGCCGGGCCATCGCCCCCTTCGCCTGCTTCACGGAGGCGTCGAAGGCCGCCAGGATCTCCTCCGGGGTGCCGAGCGGAGGAGTGGCCATCCCGGACGCCAGGTCGAAGCCGTCCGCCAGGAGGGCGCTCCCGATCCAGCCCGGGATCGTGGCGACGTGCCCGGCCAGCTTCCCGAGGCTCATCGACTTCTCGTGCGGCTTCCACGCCAGCTTGTCGGCGGGGAGGCGCTCGAGGCACTTGCGGGTGCCCGAGCACTCGCGGTCGAACTCGAGGAGGAGCGGATCGATGAGACGCATGGTCGTTCTCCTCTGGATCGTCGAATTCCGGAGACGGGAACGACGAGTTTAGCAGCGCGTCCGGCGGTCAGCGGCCCGACGCGGGGGGCGGGGCGGCCTCGCGCGCGACGGTGGCGTCCAGCTCGGCGAGGTCGTCCTCGATGGCCGAGATCCGCGAGCGAACCGGGGCGAGGACCGCCAGGTTCGCGCGGACCGACTCGGGCTCCTTCTCGGAGGCCTCGCGGCGGACGCGCGCCGCCTCCGCCTCGAAGCTCGCGATCTGCTCGTCGAGGAGGCGCCGCGAGGCTTCGTCGGGGGCCGCGGGGCGGCTGTCCCGGAGCGACGACAACGTCTTCTCGAGCAGGGCGAGGACGTCCGCGTTCAGCTTCGCGGTCAGCGCCGCGGCCTCGGCTTCGAGGATCCGCTCCCGGATCCAGAAGTACTCGTCGACGCGGACCGAGAGCGAGCGGGCCGCCCGGACCTCGGCGGCGCGGGCCTCCGAGGCGCCCGAGATCCCCTCTTCCCCCTCGAGCGGCGCGTTCCCGCCCGGAGTGGCCCGGATCCGGAGCGTCGCCTCGCGCACCTTCAGGAACGTCTCCACCTGCTGAGCCGTGAGGACGCCGTCGTCCGGGGGCCGAAACGCCTCGCGCACGGAGAGGCCCGTCCGTCTCGGCTCCTGCGGCGAAGTCGCCGGAGTAGCGTCCCGGCACGCGCCGGCTCCGAGAGCGGCGGCGAGGAGGACGGGGGCGAGCGAAGCCTTCACGGGAGAGGAATATACGCGAGCGCATGTTACCCTCGCCGGACGGGCATGCTCGCGAAGGTCGGCAAGTACGAGATCCTCGAGAAGGTCGGCGTGGGCGGCTTCGGGACCGTCTACAAGGGACGGGACCCTTACATCAAGCGGACCGTCGCCATCAAGACCTGCCAGAGCGACGAGGACGAGCTCCGGAAGAGGTTCTTCCGCGAGGCGGAGTTCGCCGGGAACCTGCACCACCGGAACATCACGACGATCTACGACTTCGGCCTGAGCGACGACGGGCTGCCGTTCATCGTCCAGGAGTTCCTCACGGGCGAGGACCTCGACCGGAAGATCAAGCGGAAGGACGACCTCCCGCTCGCCTGGCGCGTCCGCGTGCTGGCCGACATCTGCGAGGGGCTCCACTACGCGCACACGGCCGGGATCGTCCACCGCGACGTGAAGCCGTCCAACATCCGGATCCTCGAGGACGGGACCGTGAAGATCATGGACTTCGGCATCGCCAAGTCGATGGTCTCCGAGTCGACGCTGACGCAAACCGGGATAACGCTCGGGACGGCGTCCTACCTGGCGCCGGAGCAGATCCGGGGCGAGGCCGTCGACGCCCGGACCGACGTCTTCTCCCTCGGCGTCCTGGCCTACGAGCTCCTGACCCTCACCCGGCCCTTCACGGGGGACCACATCTCGACGGTCCTCTACAAGATCATGAACGAGCCACCTCCGTCTCCGGCCGAGGCCGTACCGAGCCTCCCGCAGGAGCTCGTCCGGATCGTCGAGAAGGCGCTCCAGAAAGACCGGGCAAGCCGGTACGCCTCCTGCGCGGAGATGAAGGAGGACCTCGAATCGGTCCTGACCGTCCTTTCGGGACCGGTCGGCGCGCCTCCCCGTCCGCCGGCCGTCGACGTCCCGCCGGCGGCCGGTCCGCGGGGCCTCGGGAGCGCGCGACTCGACGAGAGGGTCCTCCGCCAGGCCGGCGGCCCGTCCGTCGCGGCGGATCTGCCGCTCCACACTGAGCAGTCGGACGCGACGCCGCCCGCGCTGCCCCATCCCGAGGAGACGGGTCGCGCCGCCCTCAGGGTCTTCCTCGGGGCGCTCGCGGTCCTCGTCCTCGTCGGCGGCGGCCTCGCCTGGGTCCTCCTCGGCCCCGGCTCGAAGCAGAGCCCGCTCCCCGGGCCGGAGGTCGACCCGACCGCGACGACGACCGCGGTCCCCGTGGCCACGCCGTCGCCCGCGCCGGGACCGACCGCCACGCCACCGCCTCCCACGCCGACCCCGGCGCCGACGACCGTCCCGATCGGGACGGCGCTCGTCTCCTCGAACGTCTACGCCCACGTCGCGATCGACGGGCGCGCTGAGGGCGGCGTCCTGGCCGCGAAGCCGTTCCGGCTCGCCGCCGGCCGGCACGTCGCCTCGTTCGAAAGCGGCGGCTTCGGCCCGATCCGGGTCCCGTTCGAGGTGAAGGCCGGCGAGAGCGTCCGTGTCCGGGCCGACTTCCCCCCGCTCGGACAGCTCTGGATCCACGTGAACCCCGACGCCGTCGGGGCGGAGCTCTTCGTCGACGGAGAGCGGGTCGGACGGGCCGGCAACGCGCCGCTCAAGAAGACGGTCGCCGCCGGAGATCGGCGCGTCGAGGCGCGGCTGCCCGGCTTCGAGCCCGCGGAGGCGATCGTCTCGGTCTACGAGCAGGAGAAGGAAGAAGTCCGCCTGGAGCTTCGACGGAAGTAGGAGCCTTTAGAATCGGCGCGTGACCCGCGTCCGACTCCTCCTCGCCGCCGCCGCGCTCTTCGCCCTCCTTCCCGCGCTCGCGCAGCCGGCGTCCGAGTCTCTCGAGAGGGACGCGCGCGCGGCCTCGAGGGCCGGGAAGTTCCGCGAGGCCGCCGTGAAGTTCGACCAGGCGGCGACCGCCGCGTCCGATCCGCAGCGGCGGGGCCGCCTCCGGATGCAGGCGTCCTACGCCGCCCTGAACGCCGGCAACGCGACGGACGCGCGGGAGAGCCTGACGGCGGCCTTCGCCGACGACCCCGCCCTCGAGATCGTCGAGCAGCTCTTCACCCCCGAGTTCCGGAAGCTCTGGCACGAGGTGAAGGCCGAGGTCGTGAAGGCCGCCCCCGCCGTGCTCCCCGACCTCGCGGAGCTGAAGCGGACGTCGGAGGAGAAGCTCAAGGACGGCCGCTTCGCCGAGGTCGTCTACGACCTCGGCAACTTCCCCCACGACAAGCTCGACCGGGACGCCTGGGCGCTCCTCGCGCAGGCCTACGAGAGGTCCGGCCGCTCCGACCAGGCCGCCCTCGCCCGGCGCCGCGCCCTCGGAGAGTCCGTCCCGATCGCCCCCCTTCCGGCCCCCGCACCGCCCAGCGCTTCGACTCTTCCGGCCGGTGGCTCGTCGGCCACCGACCTCCTCGCCTTCGGACGCGAGGCGCTGAACCGGGGAGACGCCCTCACCGCCCAGGCGGCCGCGAACCGCGTCGTCGAGATGGAGCCCTCCTCCAGCGAGGGCTACCGGCTCCTCGGCGATTCGTACGCGCTCCGGAGCGAGAAGGCGCTCGCCGACGCCATGTGGCGCCAGTCCCTCCGGCTCGACGAGCGCAACGAAGGGACTCTCCTCGCCCTCGCCGGGGTCGCCCTCGAGGAGAAGCGGTTCGACGAGGCGCTCGATTTCCTCCGGCGCTCCGTCGAGCTGAACCCCCGGAATGCGGACCGCCTGACGACTCTCGGTCGAAAGGCGCGGGCCGAGGGCGACGCGAAGATGGCCCGGCAGGTCTTCGCGGCGGCCGCCCGGGCCCTCCCGAACGACGTCGCGGTCCTGGCCGAGTACGGCGCGGTCCTCTTCGAGGCGGGAGACGTCGACGCCGCGCTCGAGCCGCTGATGTCGGCCGCCTCGCTGGCCCCCGACCGCGCCCCCGTCCGCGCGAGCCTCGCGGCCGCGCTGCGGAAGAAGGGCTCGCTCCCCGAGGCCGAGCGGGAATACCGCGAGGCGCTCCGGGCGGACTCCTCGTGGCTCCCCGCCCTGCGTGGGCTGGGAGCGCTCCTCCTCGCCACCGATCGGCCTGCCGACGCGGTGAAGCCGCTCCGGACGGCCCTCGCGGCCGCGCCCGCCGACTCCGACACTCTCCTCGCGCTCTCCCGCGCGCAGCGCCTCGCCGGCGATCTCGCCGGGGCCGGCGCCACGCTTGCGGCCACCACTTCCGGGAGCGACGCGACGCTCCTGAACGAGGCGGGCGCGGTCGCCTATGCCGAGGGGCGCTGGGGAG
>JAKPXO010000384.1 GCA_029567505.1 Acidobacteriota bacterium | reverse complement strand
CCGAGAGCGGGAGGCGCTTCGCGAGGTCCTTTCCCTTCGCGTGGTCGAGCCAGGCGTCCATCCCGCCGCAGAGGCCGTTGAAGAAGCTCCAGACCCGCGCCTCGCAGAAGCGGGCGGCGCCGAAATCGATCGGGGCGTAGGCGTCGGCGAAGCGGAACTCCTCGTCCCGGCCGGTGAAGTACCCCTTGCGGCGGGCGAAGTCGACGACGTCGTGGGCGTAGACGACCTCCACCCGCGGGTCGTTGAGCCGCTCGAAGCTCCTCGAGCTGATCGAGGTCGTCCCGTTCTCGAGGGGGAACGTCGTGATCCGGGCGTGGTTCGCGTGGGCCGAGACGTGGCCGTCGGGGACCCGGACGGCGACCCAGACGGCGCCCCGGTCGCGGTTCACCTTCGACTTCGTCTTCCGGTCCTCGACGAGGTCGGAGCCCTTCCCGACGATCTCCATGATCCAGACCTCGTCCGGGTCGCCGATGGAGAACGACTCCCCGGTGCTCGCGTAGCCGTGCTCGGCGACGAGCTCGGCGATCGTCCGGATCGCCTCGCGCGCGGTCCGGGAGCGGTCCATCGCGAGGAACATGAGGCTGCCGTAGTCGATGCCTCCGTTCGGGTCCCGGAGCTCCTCCCGTCCGCCGAACGTGCTCTCGCCGATCGCGACCTGGTTCTCGTTCATGAAGCCGACGACGTCGTACGTCCTCGGGGCCTGCGGGATCTCCCCGAGAGGCCGGTCGTCGTCGCGATGCCGCAGCGCGACCCGGCTCCCGGCCGGCCAGGTCCCCCCGCGCCGGAAGTAGAGCTCGCCGTAGCGGACATGCGAGTCGGCGGCGTAGGAGATCATCGTGGAGCCGTCGACCGAGGCGCCCCGCGTGATGAGGTAGCTCGTGCACGCCTCGGCCGCGCGCGGCGCCGCGAGGGCGGCGAGGACGCACGCGACGGAGGCCGCGAGGCGGACCTGGCTGAGGAACGGGCGACGGAGCAGGCTCTGCATCGCGGGAGGCTAGCATCCGCGCCGGCGGCGCGGAGGTCGGCCGGGCCGGGACCTCGTATCCTCCGGGACCGTGGAGACGACGAGGGCCGCCTCGCGACCCGGACGGCGCGGCGCGGGCCGGCGGGCCGCGCTCGGCTCCGTCCTCCTCGCCGGCGCGGGGCTCCTCTTCGCGTGCGCCGGCTCCGCGCCTCACACGATCGCCTGGCCCGGCGGCGGTGCCCTCGCCGTGGCGCACGGCGAGAGGATCCGCAGCTGGCCGCAGGCCGTCTCCTCCGTGGCGGAGACGATGCGGGGGCCGCTCGGGCTGCCGCTCACGGGGTTCTCCGTTCACTTCTTCGAAGGGAGGCAGGCCCTCGAACGAGGGCTCGTCGAGGCGGGCAGCGCGCCCGACATCGCCCGGCGGGCGGCGGCGACGTTCGACGCCGTCGGCAGGCCGGACGGCGTCTACGTGAACGAGCGTCGGCTCGCGCGCTCCGGCTGGACGACCCGGGTCGCGATCCTCGCCCACGAGCTCGGTCACGTCCTTCAGTACGAGCTCGTCGGAGGGCGTCGCAGCGCGTCGGACCAGTGGCTCCGCGAGGGGTTCTCGGAGTGGATCTCGTTTCGGGTCCTCGACCGTCTTCAGCTGGCGAGCGAAGGCAGGAGGCGGGGCGACGCGCGCCGGGCGGTGGCGCTCGGCGGCGAGGCCGGCCTCCCCTCCCTGACGGAGCTCGCGACGTGGGACGCGTGGGTCC
>JAKPXO010000364.1 GCA_029567505.1 Acidobacteriota bacterium | reverse complement strand
CCGCAGCCCGGCGAGCCGGAGCTCGGGCTCCGCGACTTCCGCGAGCGTCTTGTAGCCGGGGAGGTCGAGGAGGACGAGCCGCGCTCCGGCCGGGTCGACGAGGACGGAGGGCGGCAGCGGCGCGTCGACGAGCTTCCGGATCTCCTCGGGCGGAGTGCGGAAGGCGACGTTCTCCTGGGCGGCGGCCGTCGCGGCGACGGCGAGGAACGGGAAGAGGGCGAGGGTCGGGACGAGGCTTCGGCGCACCATCCCGCAAGGCTACCCCAGCCCCGCCCCGGCCACGGCGGGCGCCCGCCCGTTCAGGCGGGCCAGACGAACGTCATCGGCACCTCGACGTTCGGGCCGAGGCTCTGCGTCACAGGGCAGGCGCGGGCCGTGGCCTCGAGGAGGGCCCTCTTCTCGGCGGGGAGCGACGCGAGGGACGGCGGGAACGTCACCGTCGTCGGGAGCGACGCGATCCGCCGGCGCGGGTCGGCGACCATCTCCTTGACGACGTGGACGGTCGTCCCGGCGAGCTCGATGCCGTGGCGCGTCGCGACGAGCGCCATCGTCGTGACGAGGCAGGAGCCGAGCGAGGTCGCGCAGAGGTCGGTCGGCGAGAACGCCTCGCCCTTTCCGCCGTTGTCGAGCGGGGCGTCGGTGACGAGCTTCGAGCCGGAGGGGCGATGGGTCGCCTCGCAGTGGAGGCCCCCGGTGTAGAGGATGTCAATGTCGACGGCCATGCCGGAGACGCTACGCGACGCCGGCCGTCCCGTCGAGCCCCGCCGCGCGCGCCGCGGGACGGCTCAGCCCGGGCCGAGCGGAGGCGCCCCGCCGCTCCCCGGCTCCTCGTGCAGCCGGAACCAGCGAAGGCCGCGCGGGACGATCCCGAGGAGGTTGACGGCGAGCGCGAGCCCGGCGAGGACGAGGAAGTCGCCGAGGTTCCGGCCGAGGACGAAGAGGACGACACCCAGGATCGCGGAAACCTCCGCGACCGCGAGCGAGACGAGCGTCTTCCGGAGGAACTCGGGGTACGCCGGGCTCGTCGCGACGTCGACGCCGACGCGCGGCGCGAGGACGAGCGCGAGGAGCGCCGCTCCGAACGCGGCGCCGTAGACCGCGTAGCGAAGCCCTATCGGCGCGGATGCGCCCGGGGCGCCCGTCGTCGCGAGGACGAAGACGACGACGGCGTACAGCGGGATCGACGCGGTCAGGCCGGCGACGAGGACGAGCCAGCGGGCTTTCTCGGGAAGGGGGTGCGGTCGGACCATGCTCTCGCTCCGGCCCGACGATACCCCCACTCACGCCCGGCGCGGCGTCTCGGGCCCGAGGGACCGAACCGACTCCGTGATCCGCCCGACCGCGCAACCCGGCTTGCCGCGGCAGCCATGTCCGAAAACCGCCAGACACGGCCGGCCCCCTGCGCGACACTCCGCCCGTGGAGATCGACCGGGAGTCCTGCCTCGCCGCCTTCCTCGGACGCGACCGCCGGTTCGCGGGGCGCTTCTACGCCGGAGTGACGTCGACCGGCGTCTACTGCCGGCCCGGCTGCCCCGCCCCGCTCCCGAGGCCCTCGAACGTCCGGTTCTACCCGTGCGCGGCCGCCGCCGAGGAGGCCGGTTTCCGCGCCTGCCGCCGCTGCCGGCCCGAGACGGCTCCCGGGACGCCGGCCTGGGCGGGGACGTCGACGACCGTCGCCCGCGCGCTCCGCCAGATCGAGTCGGGCCTCGTCGACCACGCGCCGCTCGGCGTCCTTGCGGCCCGGCTCGGCGTCGGCGAGCGGCACCTCCGGCGTCTGTTCGCGGAACATCTCGGGGCCTCCCCTGTCGCCGTCGCGAAGACGCGCCGACTCCACTTCGCGAGGCGCCTCCTCGACGAGACGCCGCTCCGGATGTCGGACGTCGCGCTCGCGGCCGGGTTCTCGAGCGTGCGCCGGTTCAACGAGGCGATGCGCGCGGCGTTCGGGGCCCCGCCGACCGAGCTCCGGCGCGCCGTGGCCGGCCGGACCGCGTCTCCGGCCGGCGTGACGCTACGGCTCCCGTTTCGCCCGCCGTTCGATTCCGCCGCGCTCGTCGCGTTCCTCGGGGCTCGGGCGATCCCTGGCGTCGAGTCGGTCGACGGCAGGGTCTGGCGCCGGACGGCGGAGCTCGCGGGAGTCGCCGGGACCGTCGAGGCGGAGGTCGACGCGGCGCGCTCCTCGATCGTGGTGCGCCTCTTCGGGCTCCCGCCCGGCGCGGCGCTCGACGCGGCGCGCCGGGCCGGACGCCTCTTCGACACCGATGCCGACCCGGCCGCCATCGCGGCGCACCTCGCGAAGGACCCGCTCCTCGCGCCTCTCGTCGCGCAGCGGCCCGGCCTGCGCGTCCCCGGCGCGTGGGACCCGTTCGAGACGGCCGTGCGGACGGTCCTCGGCCAGCAGGTGTCGGTGAAGGCCGCGCGGACGCTCGCCGCGCGCCTCGTCTCGAGGTTCGGCCGGCCGCTCCCTCCGGGCGTCGCGCGCGGCTCCCTCACGCACCTCTTCCCGCGCCCGGACGACCTCGCCGAGGCCGACGTCGCGTCGATCGGGCTCCCGTCGCGCCGGGGCGAAACGATCCGGGCCTTCGCGCGGGAGGTCGCCGCCGGCCGCCTCGACCTCGGCCCGGCCGCGTCGCTCGAGGAGGCGGAACGGCTCCTCGCGGCGATCCCCGGCGTCGGCCCCTGGACGGCGCAGGCGATCGCGCTCCGCTCGCTCGGCGAGCCCGACGCGTTCCCGGGGGGCGACCTCGGGGTCCGCAAGGCGCTCGCGGTGCGGGGCGTGCCCCCGACGACCGCCGCGGCCGAGGCGCGGGCCGCGGCCTGGCGTCCCTGGCGGGCCTACGCGCTCGTCCACCTCTGGACCGACCTCGCATCACGGGAGGACTCATGACGACCACGCTCGAGACCGCCACGATCGACACGCCCGCGGGAGGGTTCTGGCTCGCCGCCCGCGACGGCGCGCTCGTCGCCGCCGAGTTCGCCGAACGCGTGCCGCACCGCCTCTCGCGGCTCGAGGCCCGCTTCGGCCCGCTCGAGCTCCGGGACGCGGCCGACCCCGCCGGCGCCGCGAGCGCGTTGCGGCGATTCCTCTCCGGCGATCTGAACGCGCTCGAGGCGGTCCCCCTCGACGCCGGCGGCACGCCGTTCCAGCGCGACGTCTGGGCCGCGCTCCGCGAGATCCCGGCCGGCACGACGGCGACGTACGCCGACGTCGCCGCGCGCGTCGGACGGCCGGCGGCTGTGAGGGCCGTCGGAGGGGCGAACGGCGCGAACCCGGTCGCCGTCTTCGTCCCGTGCCACCGCGTCGTCGGAAAGGACAGCCTCCGCGGCTACGCCGGAGGTCTCGAGCGCAAGGAGTGGCTCCTCGCGCACGAGGCGACGGCGACCCGGACCTGAGGAGGCGAGGCGTCCCGCGCCGCGAGGCCCTCCCCCCGCGCGCCGGCCCGGATCAGCGGGGCGCGCCGGGAGCGCGGCCGATCCGCCGGACCTGGGCCTCGTGGTGCCGGGCGTGCTCGTGCACGAAGACGAGCGTCCCGGCCGGGTCGAGACCCCCGGCGGCGGGGTGCCGGAAGAAGAGCGCCGCGCGGCGCTCCTCGGGCAGGCCGAGGAGGAGGGTCCGGAGGTCGCGTCGGGACTGGTCCCATCGCGTGGCGCTCGTCTCGAGCGGCAGGGTCTCCGACGGGACGACCTGCGCCACGGGGGCCCGGACTCGGATCGGCGAGCGAAGGACCCCGACGAGGAGCGCGAGCTTCCCCCGGTCGACGATCGAGATCGGCTGCGGCGGCGCGAGGAGCTTCTTCCTCGCGTAGGCGAGGACGCCCTCCTCGACGAGGACGAGGTGCTGGACGACGTCGAGCGCGTTCCAGCCGACGCCGTCCGCCCGGAACGCGAGGCGCTCGGGGCTCGTGGCCGAGAGTGCGCCGAGGAACGCGTCCTTCCATCGGTCCAGGTCGTCGAGGCGCTTCTCGGTGCCGCCCTTCACGGCGCGGAGTCTTCCACGAAGACGCCGCGCCGTGAAGCGCGCCGGGGAGCTCTCAGTGCGTCGGCGGCGCGCCGGTCCCGTTCCCGGCCGGCTCCTCGGCGAACCGGAGCTGTCCGCCCGAGACCCGTCCGCGAAGCGAGACGGCGAGCGCCTCGCTCAGGTCCTGCACCGGGACGATCTCGAGCCCGTCGCGCACGTCCTGCGGGAGGTCCTCGAGGTCGGGGACGTTCTCCTTCGGGAGGACGACGGTCCGGATCCCGGCGCGGACCGCGCCGAGGAGCTTCTCCTTCACGCCGCCGATCGGGAGGACCCGTCCGGAGAGCGTCACCTCCCCGGTCATCGCGACGTCCCGCCGGCAGGGCCGCTTCGAGAGCGCCGAGACGAGGGCCGAGGCCATCGCGACGCCGGCCGACGGACCGTCCTTCGGGATCGCTCCCGCCGGGACGTGGATGTGCAGGTCACGCTCGAACGAAGTGTCGTCGATCCCGAGGAGCGCGGCGTGCGAGCGGGCGAACGTCCAGGCGGCCCGCGCCGACTCCTTCATGACGTCGCCGAGCTGACCGGTCAGGAGGACCTCCCCCTTGCCGCGCATCAGCGCCGCCTCGATGAACATGATGTCCCCGCCGGCCGGCGTGTAGTACATCCCCGTGGCGACGCCCACCTGGTCTTCGTGGACGATCTTCTCGGGCTGGATCTTCTTGCGGCCGAGGATCGGAGCCACGTCGGCCGCGTCGACGGCCGCCTTCTCGATCTCGCCCGCGGCGATCCGGCGTGCCACCTTCCGCCCGAGCTTCCCGAGCTCGCGCTCGAGCTGGCGGACGCCCGCCTCGCGCGTGTAGGACGAGATGATCTCCGCGAGCGCCGCGTCGGTCACCTCGAGCTGGCCGGCGCCGAGCCCGTTCTCCGAGAGCTGCCGCGGCAGCAGGTAGTTCCGGGCGATGAGGGTCTTCTCCCGCTCCGTGTAGCCCGAGAACTCGATGACCTCGAGCCGGTCGAGGAGCGGCCCCGGGATCGACTGGACGAAGTTCGCCGTCGCGACGAAGAGGACTTCCGAGAGGTCGAACGGGACGTTCAGGTAGTGGTCGGTGAAGCTGTCGTTCTGCGCCGGGTCGAGGACCTCGAGGAGCGCGGAGGCCGGGTCCCCCTGGAACGACACGCCGAGCTTGTCGACCTCGTCGAGGAGGAAGACCGGGTTCTTCGTCCCGGCCTGGCGCATCCCCTGGAGGATCCGCCCGGGCATCGCGCCGACGTAGGTTCGCCGATGCCCTCGGATGTCCGCTTCGTCGCGGGCGCCGCCGAGGGAGATCCGGACGTACTTGCGTCCGAGCGCGCGGGCGATCGACTTCGCGATCGAGGTCTTGCCGACTCCGGGAGGGCCCGCGAAGAGGAGGATCCTTCCGCGGTTCGGCTGCTTCTCACCGGCCGGTGTCGGGGCGGGCACCCCGGCGCCGGCGGGAGCGTCCGCGGGAGCGCCGTCCGCGGACGGCGCGGCGGCGCCTGCCGTCTTCCGGCCGAGGAGCTGGCGGACCGCGAGGAACTCGAGGATCCGGTCCTTCACGTCCTTCAGTGCGTAGTGGTCCTCGTCGAGGATCCGCTGCGCCTCGACGACGTCGAGGTGCTCCTCGCTCCGCGCCGACCACGGCAGCTCGGCCACGAGCTCGAGGTAGTTCCGCACGACCTGGGCTTCCATCGACTCGCGCGAGAGGCGCTGGAGCTTCTTCCACTCCCGGTCGATCTCCTTGCGGACCTCTTCGGTCAGGACGAGCGCGTCGAGCTTCTCCTTCAGCCCCTTCAGGTCGTCGCCGTCGTCCTCGCCCTCTCCCAGCTCCTTCTGGATCGCCTTCAGCTGCTGGCGAAGGAACATCTCGCGCTGGCGGTCGCCGAGCTCCTCCTGGACCTTCGACTTGATCTCCTCCTGCGCGTCGAGGACGTCGATCTGCCGCTGGACGTGGACGAGCGTCCGCCGGACGCGGTCTTCGACGGGCAGCGTCTCGAGCAGGAGCTGCCTCTCCGCGGTCGGGATGTCGATGTAGCCGGCCACGAGGTCGGCGAGCCGTCCGGGGTCGTCCGCTTCGGTCAGGACGTTCCCGACGGCCTCGTCGGGCAAGCCGAGCTTCTTCGCGAGCTCCGCGGAACGCTCCCGGAGCTCCTTCAGGAGCGCGACGAACGCCGTGTCGGCGGAGTCGAGAGGCGGCATCTCCTCCGCCTCAACGACGACCGCCTCGAGCCGCCCTTCCTTCTCCTCGATCCGCATCGCGATGCCGCGCGCCTTCCCCTGGAGGAGGAGCCGGGCGCCGCCGACGCCGCGCTGGATCGGCCCGATCGAAGCGATCGTCCCGACGGTGTGGAGCAGCTCGGGCGTCACCGCCTCGAGGTCCTGCCTCTGCGTGACGGCGAAGACGAGCTGCTCCGGGCTCTTCATCGCGGTCTCGATCGCATGGAGAGTCCCGGGGCGTCCGGCGGCGATCGGAAAGCTGACTCCGGGAAAGAGAACCGCGTTGCGGAGCGGAATGACGGGGAGAACCTTCGATGGATGCATTCGGACCTTTCGAGCCAACCTAACGTGCTGGACTCAAGAATAAACTTTAGTAAATCTGGCTTAGATTTTCAAGAGTCTCGTCTAAGCGCCACATCTCATTGACGCTGAGAACGTTGACGCGGATTCCCCGCGCGGCCATCGGGCATCGCCGACGAGCCGGACCGCGCTCCTCCTCGCCCTCGATGCCCTCGTCGACACGCCGCTCTACGGCGAGCGCACGCCCTCGAGGGCGCCTTCCGCCGCCTCGCGGAAAGCTCGGGAGACCCCGCCGACTCCGAGCTTCACGCCCCCGAAGATTCGTGACACGAGTAGGCCGCCCTCGAGGTCGTCGCGCTTCAGAAGCTCCAGGAGGAGGCGTCCGGGGTGGCCGACTTCCCCGTCGTCCTTCGACTTCTCGACGAGAGCTCCCGCCGCGTCGCGGCCGCGGAAGGCCCAGCAGTGGTGGTTCGCCTTGCGGTGCTCGCCCCGTGCGGCCTTCACGGCGTCGAGGACGTCCGCCTCCGCGGCCGCCGGGAATGCGACGGCGAAGAAGCGGGACCGTTCGACCGTGGTTCGAAACGAGGAGGTTCGCTCGATCCTCACGCGCCGACGGTATTCGAGTCGGACCCGAGCGTCCAATCACCGAATCCGCCAAACGAGAGTGGCCTGAAGTCGCCGGGACGACGAACCCGAGGCTCCGAACCCCATGAGCCTCGAATTGTCGCGAGCTTCCTCCCGAGAGCCGCTCCCGGCCACCGCATCCTGGGCCTCGAATCGTCGGTTGACGAATAACGCTAGACGCGTCTAACATCCGGCGCCCCTTTTTGCGAGTCAATCTCAAAATCTGAAAGGCACCCGATGCACTCTCACCTCCCGACCCGACCCGGCTCCCGGCTTTCGGTCTCGCTCGTCGTCTTCCTCGCGGTCTTCGCCCTCGCCGCACACGGCAGCGCAGGCACGGCCACCGTTACCGGAAACGTCACCGATCCCTTCGGGGCGCCCGTGCCCGAAGCACGCGTCACGGTTTCCGCGGAAGACGGCGGCGTTCGCGCGGTCGCGACGACCTCGCTCGACGGGGCCTTCCGGGTCGCGGAGCTGGCGGGAGGGCGCTACACGATCACGGCCGAGGCGGCCGGATTCGCCCCGTACGCGAAGGCCGGCGTCGCGCTCGGTGCGGACAGGGAGACGCGCCTCGACGTCCGCCTCTCGCTGACCCGCTTCGAGGGCTCCGCCACGGTCGAGGCCGAGCCCGGGAACTTCCTCATCGAGGAGAAGGAGGTCTCTCTCCTGAAGCCGCTCGACAAGGCCGGCCTTCTCTCCCACGAGTCGATGGTCGCGGTCGGCGGCGGATCGTCCGTCGCGCAGAAGATCTACGTCCGCGGCTTCGAGGACACGCTCCTGAACGTGACGGTCGACGGCGCGGCGCAGGCGGGCGAGCTCTACCACCACCAGGGGCGCGTGCAGATCGAGCCCGAGTTCCTGAAGGCGATCGAGCTCGAGGCCGGCGCCGGTCCGGCCACGAGCGGCGCGGGCGCCCTCACGGGGGCGCTCCGCCTCACGAGCAAGGACGCGTTCGACCACCTCCCCCCCGGCCGGAAGGTCGGCGCCCTCGTGAAGGCGACCGGGGAGCTGAACGGCGACGACGCGTTCGGCGGCGTCGTCTCGCTCTACGGGAAGCTCTCGCAGAACCTCGGCCTCGTCGTCTCGGGCGTCGCCCGCAGCGGGAACGACTACGCGGACGGGAACGGCGACGTCGCCGCGCCGACGGCCTACGACCAGAAGCGCGGGCACGCGAAGCTGACCGGCCTCTTCGACGCGCACCGGTTCGACCTCTCGTACGAGCGGCTGACCGACGAGGGAACCTACTACGAACGGCCGAACCTGACGAACTTCACCGGGACCTACGTCCTCTCCGACCACGAGATGTCCCGGGACACCGTCTCCTACAACCACCGCTTCGACCCCGCCGGCGACGCCCTCGACCTCGCGGGCACGGCCTACTGGACCCGCTCCGAGTTCCACAACGCCAGGACGACGACGGGCGCGCTCTACGGAGCCGGGGAGTTCGCGAGCTTCGGGCTCGACCTCCGGAACACGGCGCGCTTCGGCCGGCACGTCCTCGTCGGCGGAATCGAGGCGAGGCGTGACGACGCGAGCGGCACGCAGCAGGCCACGCCGCCGCGCTTCTGGGGAAGCTCGGACCAGGAAGCGAGCGTTCTCGGCCTCTACCTCCAGGACCATTGGCAGATCCACCCGATCGTCGCCCTCTCGGCCGGACTCCGCTGGGACTCCTACCGGCACGAGGTCGTCGCCGGCGTCGGCGCCGGGGCGCGGAACGACGACTCGGGCTTCAGCCCGAACGTCTCGGTCTCCGTCACGCCGACGACCTGGCTGACGCTCCGCGGGTCGTACGCCCGTGCGTTCCGCGGCATCACGATCCGCGAGGCGTTCTTCAGCGGCCTCTACGTCCACCGCGGGGGCCTCGACCCGGAACGCGCCGACAACCTCGAAGCCGGGTTCGACGTCCGGCGCGGGCCCTGGTTCGTCCGCGGGACGCTCTTCCGCCAGAACATCCACGACTACATCAACGCCGTCTACGAAGGCGTCACGGCCTGGGGCTACTGGGAGAACGTCGGCGACGCGAAGGTGGAGGGCTACGAGGTCGAGA
>JAKPXO010000353.1 GCA_029567505.1 Acidobacteriota bacterium | reverse complement strand
CTGCCTCTTCGGCGGCGCCACCGTCTGCACCTGGTACCCGATCACGCCATCCTCCTCGCTCTGCGAGACGTTCATCGAGCTCTGCGACCGCCACCGGACCGACCCGGGCACGGGACACACCGCGGCCGCGATCGTCCAGGCCGAGGACGAAATCGCCTCGATCGGCATGGTCCTCGGCGCCGGCTGGGCGGGAGCGCGCGCCTTCACGGCGACCTCGGGCCCCGGAATCTCGCTCATGTCGGAGCTGATCGGCTACGGCTACTACGCCGAGATCCCGGCGGTGATCTTCGACGTCCAGCGCGTCGGCCCCTCGACGGGCCTCCCGACCCGGACGATGCAGGGAGACGTCCTCCTCTGCCACACGAACTCCCACGGCGACGGCCGGCACCCCGTCCTCTTCCCGGCCTCGCCCGAGGAATGCTTCACGATGGCTCAGGAGGCGTTCGACCTCGCCGAGAGGCTCCAGACGCCCGTCTTCGTCCTGACGGACCTCGACCTCGGGATGAACAACTGGATGGCGGACCCCTTCCCGTACTCCGAGGCGCCTTACGACCGCGGCAAGGTCCTCGACGCCGACGGGGTCGAGCGCCTGAGGGAGACCTGGGGCCGCTACCGCGACCTCGATGGCGACGGGGTCCCGTGGCGGACGCTCCCCGGCACCGACCACCCGCGCGCCGCGTTCTTCACACGCGGCTCCGGCCACGACGAGCGGGCCGCCTACACCGAGAAGCCGGACGACTACGTGAGGAACATGGAGCGCCTCGCGCGCAAGCTCGAGACCGGCCGCGCGCTCCTGCCGAAGCCCGTCACGGAGGAGCGCCCCGGTGCGAAGGCAGGCCTCCTCGCGTTCGGAACGTCCCACTACGGGACGGCCGAGGGGCGCGACCGGCTCGAGCGGGAGCACGGCCTGCCGCTCGACTACCTGAGGCTCCGGGCGCTCCCGCTCGGCGACGAGGCCCGGGCCTTCCTCGAGAGGCACGAGATCGTCTACGTCGTCGAGCAGAACCGCGACGCCCAGCTCGCGGGCCTCCTCCGCGACGCGCTCCCCTCCTGCGCCTCCCGCCTCGTCTCCGTCCTCCAGTACGACGGGCTCCCGCTCGACGCGACGACGGTCGTCGACGGGGTCCTCGCCCACGCCCGCCCCGCAGGAGGTGCCCGATGAGCGCGACCGCTCCCGCCGCCCCGAAGACGAACCGGATCGGCCTCGCGAAGGCGGACTACGAAGGTTCGAAGTCGACCCTCTGCCTCGGCTGCGGCCACGACGTCATCACGAAGCAGATCGTCACCGCCTTCTTCGAGCTCGGGATCGAGCCCCGGCGCGTCGCGAAGTTCTCGGGGATCGGCTGCTCCTCGAAGACCCCGGCCTACTTCCTGAACCGCGCCTGGGGCTTCAACGCCGCCCACGGCCGGATGCCTTCGATCGCGACGGGCGCTCTCCTCGCGAACCCCGAGCTCGTCGGGATCGGCGTCTCCGGCGACGGCGACACCGCGTCGATCGGGATCGGACAGTTCGTCCACCTCGTGCGGCGCAACATCCCGCTCGTCTACGTCGTCGAGAACAACGGTGTCTACGGCCTGACGAAGGGGCAGTTCTCCGCCACCGCCGACGTCGGCTCGACGCTGAAGGGGGGCGGCGCGAACGAGCTCGTCCCGGTCGACCTCTGCGGCCTCGCCATCGAGCTCGGCTGCGGCTTCGTCGCCCGCTCCTTCTCCGGAGACATGAAGCAGCTCCAGGCGATCCTCCAGGCCGCGATCGCCCACCGCGGCACGGCGGTCCTCGACGTCGTCTCCCCCTGCGTCACGTTCAACGACCACGAGGGGTCGACGAAGAGCTACAAGTACTCGAAGGACCACGAGGAGCCGCTCCACGAGATCGGCTTCGTCCCGTACTTCGACGACACCCTCGCGGAGATCCCGCCCGGCGAGACGAAGGACGTGCCGTTCCCCGACGGGAGCCTCGTCCGGTTCCGTTCGGTCGGCCGCGACTACGACCCGACCGACAAGGACCAGGTCCTCGCGACGCTCCACCGGAGCCGGGCCGCGAAGGAGTTCCTGACCGGCATTCTCTACCTCGAGCCGGAGAAGCCAACCTTCGCGAAGGTGCTGAAGACCGTCGAGGAGCCGCTCACGACGATGGGCGCGGATCGCCTGCGCCCGTCGCGCGAGGCCCTCGCCGCGATCCTGGAGGAGTACCGGTGAGGCGCGCGCGCGCCGTCGACCGGCTGTCCTCCCGCCGCCCGGCGCGGCATAATGATCAGATGATTCGCCGAAAGCTGCCTCTCCTTCCCGGCTTGGCCCTCATCGTCCTCGTCTTCGCCGCCGCGGGCTGCGCCTCCACCGCGACCGTCGTCCCCGGGAAGACCCTCGCGCTGGTCGAGGTGACCTATCCCGAGATGCGCATGAGCGGCGTCGTCCTCGACACCGGCGAGGCGACCCCGATGACCCGCATGGCGGACTCGCTCCTCCACCAGCTCGGGGCCGAGAAGGCCTACGAGGTGAAGGACGCGCGCGGACGGGCCCACTTCTCCTCGCTGGCGACCGACCCGGCGGCGATGGCGGCCTTCCGGCAGGCCGTCCCCGCCGACGGCTACCTCGGCGTCCAGCTGCTCGGATGCAGCGCCATGCCGAGAACCGAAACCGAACGCCGCGGCTCCGGACCGGGCGCGGTCGAGGTGACGGTCTACTTCTACCGCGGGGAGTGCACCGCCGAGCTGACCGCGCTCGACCCCGAGGGCGAGAAGATCGCCGTCCTCCAGAAGACCGGCCGGTATGACAGCCCGAGGCAGGACCGTCAGGACTCCTCGCAGATGGGCTCGCAGGCCCTGACCATCGCCATCGAGAACACCGCGCGCAGCCTCGCTCGCGAGATCCGTCCGACGGCCGGGAAGTAGCGTCTCGGGCGCCCGAGGCGGCGCGCGGACGACCCTTCCCGGGCCGCCCCGCGCCGCCACTTCCCGACGCGCGAACCGTCCGTCGCCTCAGGAGCGGGCCGGGACTGCCGTCTCGACGCCGAGCGCGTCGGCCGCGATCGCCTCCTGCTCCATCGCGAAGACGTGGTGCGAGCCGGGAGCGGGGCTCGCCGAGGGCCGCCGTCCCGCGTAGCGGAGAGGGCGGCCGCCGGCCGCCGGCACGGCGCCGTCGAGGAACTGCTCCATGACGAAGCGCCACGCTCCCATGTTCTTCGGCTCTTCCTGCGCGAAGACCAGAGCGGCGTCCTTCGGGTAGCGCGCGATCACGCGGCCCAGCTCCACTCCCGGGAACGGGTAGAGCTCCTCGAGCCTCAGGATCGCCACGTCGGAGCGGCCGGCCTTCTCGCGCGCGGCGAGCAGCTCGTAGACGAGCTTGCCGCTCGCGATCACGACGCGTCGGACGCCGTCCGCTCCGCCCGCCTCGAACGCCGTGTCGTCGAGGACCGGGCGGAACGCGCCGTCCGCGATCTCGTCGAACCGGGAGACGGCCTTCGGGTGGCGCAGGAGGCTCTTCGGGGACATGACGATGAGAGGCCGCCGCACGTCGTCCCGCATCTGCCGCAGCAGCAGGTGGTGGTACTGGGCGGGCGTCGTCACGTTCGCGACCCGCATGTTGTCCTCGGCGCAGAGCGTCAGGAAGCGTTCGAGGCGCGCCGACGAGTGCTCGGGCCCTTGCCCCTCCTGACCGTGCGGCAGGAGGAGGACGAGGTCGCACGTCTGGCTCCACTTCTGCTCGGAGCCGGAGATGAACTGGTCGATGATGACCTGTGCGCCGTTCGCGAAGTCGCCGAACTGCGCCTCCCAGAGGACGAGCGTCGACGGGTCGGCCACGGCGTAGCCGAACTCGAACCCCATGACGCCGGCCTCCGAGAGGAAGGAGTCGATGACCTCGAAGCGCGCCTGCGGCTGGCGGATCGCGTTCAGCGGGATCCACTCGGCGCCCGTCCTCGGGTCCGCCAGGACCGAGTGGCGGTGGCTGAACGTCCCGCGTCCGGAGTCCTGCCCCGAGAGGCGGACCGGCGTCCCTTCCTGGAGGAGCAGCCCGAACGCGAGCATCTCGCCCCCCGCCCAGTCGATCTCGGGACGGCCGCTCCCGTAGTCGGCCCGCTTCTTCAGGAGCGGCCTCAGCTTCGGGTGGACCTCGAAGCCCGGCGGGAGCGTCGAGACGGCCCGGACGACCTCCAGGAGGCGGTCGCGAACGCCTTCCGCGACGGGATAGCGGGGCGCGGCGGGCGCCACGAGGGAGTCGGAGAACGCCCCTCGTGTCCGCGTCGCCGCGGAGGCGTCGTAGGCCTTGTCGAGCGCCTGCTTCGCGTCGACCCAGACGGCCTCCACGTCGGTCGTGGACAGGACCCCCTCGCGGACGAGGACGTCGCCGTAGAGGCGCGCGACGGAGGAGTGGTTCCGGATCTTCGCGTAGAGGAGCGGCTGCGTGTAGCTCGGCTCGTCCCCCTCGTTGTGGCCGTAGCGGCGGTAGCAGACCATGTCGACCACGACGTCGTGCCCGAACGTCTTCCGGTACTCCATCGCGAGGTCGACGGCCTGGACGACCGCGTCCGGGTCGTCCCCGTTCACGTGGAAGATCGGGGCCTGAACCATCTTGGCGACGTCCGTGCAGTACGGCGACGAGCGGGCGTCCTTCGGGTTCGTCGTGAAGCCGATCTGGTTGTTCACGACGACGTGGATCGTTCCGCCCGTCCGGTAGCCCTCGAGCTGGCACATGTTCAGCGTCTCGGCGACGAGCCCCTGCCCCGCGAAGGCCGCGTCGCCGTGCAGGAGGATCGGCAGGACCTTCTCGCGCGCGTCGTCGCCCGCGCGCTCCTGCTTGGCGCGAACCATTCCCTCGACGACCGGGTCGACCGCCTCGAGGTGGCTCGGGTTCGGAGCGAGACCGAGCTTCACCCGCTTCCCGCCGGGGGCCTCGTGGACGCCGACGGCGCCGAGGTGGTACTTCACGTCGCCCGAGCCCTGGATCGACTGCGGGTCGAGGACGTCCTCGAACTCCGCGAAGATCCGGTCGACGGACTTCCCGACGACCGTCGTGAGGATCGTGAGGCGCCCGCGATGCGGCATCCCGATGACGGCCTCCTCGACGCCCATCTCCGCCGCGCGGTCGAGGAGCCTGGTCAGGAGCGGGATCGCCGCCTCTCCCCCCTCGAGAGAGAAGCGCTTGTGCCCGACGTACTTGGCGTGGAGGAACTTCTCGAAGCTCTCGGCCTCCACGAGCTTTGCGAGGACCCTCTTCTTCTCCTCGGCGGAGAGCGACGCCCGGTTCCGGCACGACTCCATCCTCTCCATGAGCCACGCCTTCTGGGCGGGGTCCTGGATGTTCATGAACTCGGCACCGATCTTTCCGCAGTAGGTCTGGCGAAGGACCTCCAGGATCTCGCGGAGCGTCGCCTGGTCGCGTCCCGCGAGGCCGTTCGTGATGAACTTCCGGTCGAGGTCCCAGATCGTGTAGCCGAACGTCGCCGGGTCGAGCTCGGCGTGGTACCGGGGCGTGTCGACGCCGAGCGGGTCGAGGTCGGCCAGGAGATGGCCGCGTACCCGGTAGAAGTTGATGAGCGGGAGGATGCGGGCCTGCTTCTCGACCGCCTCGAGGCGGTTCCCGCGGCCGAGGAACGGCGGGTTGCGGTCCGGCTCCCAGCGGACCGGACGATGGGGGACCTTCAGGTCGCGGAAGATCCTCTCGTAGAAGTCGTCGCCGCCGACGAGGAGATCCTGGAGCGTCGCGAGGAACGCGCCCGACTCCGCCCCCTGGATGATCCGGTGGTCGTACGTCGACGTCACCGCCATGATCCGGGAGACGCCGAGCCCCGCGACGACCTCGTCGGGCATCGCGAGGTACTCGGGCGGATATCCCATCGCCCCCGTCGCGACGATGCAGCCCTGGCCGGGCATGAGGCGCGGCGAGGACGACGTCGTGCCGAGCGTCCCGGGGTTCGTCAGCGAGATCGACGTCCCGAGGAACGCCTCCGGCTCGATCGCGCCGCGGCGGGCCTTCGCGACGAGGTTGTCGAACGTCGCGACGAACTCGGCGAAGTCGAGCCCCTCGGCCAGCTTGATGTTCGGGACGAGGAGGGATCGGCTTCCGTCCTTCTTCGCGACGTCGACGGCGATGCCGAGGTTCACGTGCGGCTTGCGAACGCGCTGGGGCTTCCCCTCCGCTTCGGCGTACGCGTCGTTCATCCCGGGGTGCTTCTCGAGCGCCCGGACGACGGCCCACGCCACGAGGTGCGTGAAGGAGATCTTCGACTGCCGGACCGCCTCGCGATGGAGGTTCAGGATGCGGCGGTTCTCCTCCATCGCCTTGACCGGGATCACGCGCTGCGACGTCGCGGTCGGGACGGAGAGGGAGGCGTCCATGTTGCGCGCGATCGTCGCGGCCCCGCCGACGAGCGGCTGCAGCGTCTCGCCCGGGCGGAGCGCCGGCGCGGGGCGGCCGGTCGCGGAGGCGGCAGGGGCCGGCGCCGCGGGCGCGGCCTCCGCCGCCTCCCCGGGCCCCGACGCCGCGACCGATCTCGCGGCCTTCTCGTACCGCTCGAAGGTCCTCCGCCAATCGTCGCCGACCGTGGCCGGGTTCAGCCGGTACTGGGCGTAGAGCTCGAGCGCGAACGCGGCGTTGTCGCCGAACGAGTCGGAGAGAGCGTCGAGGACGGAGTCGTGCATTCAGGGTCTCCCTGTCGGCCGGGTCGTCTGCGCCCGGCGGGCGTCATCGCCCCGTGTCGGCCGGGCGGCCGGCAGCGCGGTCATGTTACCCCGACGCCCGCGGGCGCCGGCGCCCGCTCCGTCGCGGCCCTTTACGGGGGACAATCCCCCGCGATGAGCCTCTGGGACGCCGGCGTCGACCTCGGCGCGACCCTCGCGAAGGCCGTGGCGGTCCCCTCGGGCCGGCCGCTCGAGGCCTTCGAGTCGTTCGTCGCGCCGGCCGGCGACGAGCGCCTCCTCGACGCCTTCCTCCTGCGGCATTCCCTCCGTCACCTCGCGGCGACCGGGGGCGGCGCGTCGGCGCTCGCCGATCGGCTCGCGCCGGAGAGGGCGGTGGCGATCGTCGACGAGTTCGCCGCGTGGGGCGCCGGAGAGAAGCTCCTCACGCGCCGCGCCGGTCTCGAGCTCCACTCGCCCCACCTCCTCGTCAGCCTCGGGACCGGCACCTCGATCCTCCGGATGGGCGCCCGGGGGAGCGTGGCCCGCGTCGGCGGGACGGCCCTCGGCGGCGGAACGCTCCGCGGCCTCGGCCGCCTCCTCCTCGGCACCGACGACCACGAGCGGCTCGTCGCCCTCGCGGCCACGGGCGACCGCCGGCGCGTCGACCTTCTCGTCGGCGACCTCTATCGTCCCGGTGGGATCGCCCTCATGCCCGATCTGACCGCCGCCAACTTCGGCAAGGCGCGCGAGCCGCGCGCTGCCGACGTCGCCCACGCCCTCCTCGGGCTCGTCGGCGAGAACGTGGCGCTCCTCGCCGGCCAGATCGCCGTCGCCCTCGCGACACCTCCCGGCGGCGGGGCGCCCCGCCGGCGGCCCGACGTGCTCTACGCCGGATCGACTCTCCGGAACAACCCTCTCCTCGTCGAGATCCTGGGAAACGTCACGGCCCTCGTCGGTGCGCGCGCCTCGTTCCTGCCGTTCGGCGAGTTCACGGGGGCGCTCGGCGCCCTCGCGAAGGCGCGCGCCGGGGCCTGACGTCCCGGGGACCCCGGGTGCGAAACTCCCGGGATGAGCCCGACGACGCCCCCCGCCCTCTCCCCGCTCCTCGACCTCGGAGGACGGGTCGCCCTCGTGACCGGCGCATCCCGTGGGATCGGCGCCGCCACGGCGCGCCTCCTGGGGCGCTGCAACGCTCGCGTGGCGATCCACTTCGGCCGGAGCCGCGCCGAGGCCGAGGCCGTCGCCGGGGAGATCGCGCTCTCCGGCGGGCCTCCCGCCGCGCTCTTCCAGGCCGAGCTCGCGAGCGACGACGAGCGGCGGCGCCTCCATCGGGAGGTCGCGAGCACCCTCGGCGACCCGCTCCTCCTCGTCCACAACGCCGGCATCTACGTGAGGAACCCGTTCGAGGAGACCGACGACGCGGCCTTTCTCTCGCGCTGGAGGACGACCCAGGCCGTCAACCTCGAGGCTGCCGCGCACCTCACGCTCCTCTCGCTCCCCGCGATGCGGGCCGCCCGGTTCGGACGGGTGGTGATGGTCGCGTCCCGCGCCGCGTTCCGCGCCGAGACCGACGCGGCCAGCTACGCCGTCTCGAAGGCGGGGATGGTGAGTCTCGCCCGCTGCCTCGCCCGGAACGAGGGGAAGCACGGGATCACGGCGAACGCGATCTGCCCCGGATGGGTCGACACGGCGATGGCGCGCCCGGACGTCGCCGCCCGCAGGGCCGAGATCGAGGGAGAGGTCCCGCTCGGGAGGATCGCGACGCCGGAGGACTGCGCCCGGGCGATCCTCTTCTATCTCTCCCCGCTCGCCTCCTACGCGAACGGAACGGCGCTCGGGCTGAACGGGGGGTCGTTCCTCCACTGACCCGACGGGCGGCCGTTCGACGGGGCTCCGTTTCGTCTCGGAAGGCGGCCGCGAGAAAGTGCGTGCAGCCGGCCGCCTTCCTGGGAGAGAATCGGGCCGTGCTCGTTCCCCGCGGGAGAGCCCTTTTGCTGGTCGCGTCCCTCCTCGCCGGTACGGCCGTCGCCGAGCCCGCGGTGAAGGCCCGCGCGGGAGACGAGCCCGGGCTCCGCATTCACCTCCCTGCTGACCTGCTCCGCCCGGCGCCGGCCGCCCCCGAGCTCGGCGTCTTCAGCGAGGAGAGCCTGATCCGCCTTCCCGGGGACCCGGATTCCGTCCTGACGCTCGGAGGGCCCGTCCCCTCCGGCGAGCCGCGGCTTCGCTTCGCCATCGAGGTGAACGAGGCGGTCCTGAAGCTGATCCCGCCCGACCCGCGGGTCCGCGCGGACGACACCCGGAGCCGGGCCGGCGGTGACTGGCAGCCGGTCGACGCGACCGGCCGCCCCTACCAGCTCCGGCTCGGCGCCCGCCTCGTCTGGTAGCTCCGGCGGCCCGACACGCCGCGAACGAGAACGCCCCGGGAGCACCCCGGGGCGTTCGACGTTTCGAGGCGTCGGCGGTCGGCTACGCCGGCTTCGGCGGCGCGGGCGCCGGCGGCTTCGGCGGCGGAGGAGGCGGCATCCGGTTGATGGCCGCGTTCCTCGCGAGCGTCATCGGCAGGACGGCGAGGCCCGAGGGCTCGAACTGGCCGGCCTTCCTCTTCGGGCTCTCGCCGTAGTAGGGCCGGTAGCCGTACCCCGGCCCGTCCGGCGCCGCGTCGGACGGCTTCTCCGTCAGCTCCGGGATGCCGTAGACGGCGTCCTTCCTCGCGAAGAACGACAGCTCGTAGTCTTTCGTCATCCAGATCGCGTCCTTTGGGCAGGCGTCGACGCAGAAGCCGCACATCACGCACCGGAGGAGGTCGATCTCGAAGACGGTCGGGTACTTCTCGTAGGCGAGATTCGGGTGCTCGCTGGCCTCGATGTGGATGCAGTCGGCCGGGCAGTGCGTCGCGCACATGTAGCAGGCGACGCACTTGAGCGTCCCGTCCTCGCGGGTCTTCAGGATGTGCCGTCCGCGGAAACGGTCGGAATAGGCGCGGCGCTCCTCGGGGTACTCGATCGTGGGGCGGGCCTTCCGCGAGAGGACGTTCGAGACGAACTTCCGGAACGTGAGCGCCATGCCCGACAGGAGCGGGAGGTAGAGCCGGACGGCGAGGGTCTCGGCCGGGGGCTCGAGGGTGACGACCTTTCCGGGCATCGCGTCTCTCCTACCGGTCCAGCTCGCCGGCGATGATGTTGAGCGTCCCGAGCGTGGCGACCGCGTCGGACACCAGGCCGCCGACGACGATCTTCTCGAACGCCGCGAAGAGGGGGAAGCAGGGCGGTCGTACCTTCACGCGGTAGGGACGGCCGCTCCCGTCGGAGACGATCGAGTAGCCGAGCTCGCCGTTCGCGCCTTCCGTGAACGAGTAGACCTCCCCGGCCGGGACCTGGATCCCCTCGAAGACGTTCTTGAAATGGAAGATGAGCCCTTCCATCTCGTTGTAGACCATCTCCTTCGGCGGCAGGACGACGCGGTAGTCGTCGCTCACGACCGGCCCGCCGGGAAGCCTGGACACGACCTGCTCGATGATCCGGAGCGACTGCCGCATCTCCTCCATCCGGACGTGGAAGCGGGAGAAGTTGTCGCCCGCCGTCGCGACGGGGACGTCGAAGTCGACCTCGTCGTAGCCGTCGTACGGCTTGTCCTTGCGGACGTCGTAGCCGACGCCCGAGGCGCGCAGGCACGGCCCCGTGAAGCCCCAGGCGATCGCCTGCTCCTTCGTGACGACGCCGGTCCCCATCATCCGCTTGTGGAGGATCCGGTTCTTCGTCAGGAGCGTGTCGACCTCGTCGATGCGGTCCCGGACCGACCTCGAGAGGCTCCGGCACCACTCGACGAAGTTCGCGGGGACGTCCATCGAGAGACCGCCGATCCGCGCGTAGCTCGACGTGAGCCGCGCGCCGCAGCACGCCTCGAGGAGCGAGTAGATCTCCTCGCGCGCCTGGTACGAGTACCAGAACGTCGTCAGGCCGCCGACGTCGACCAGGTTCGCGCCGATGCAGACCATGTGGTCCATGATCCGCGAGAACTCCGAGAGGACGACCCGGACCGCCCTCGCGCGGGGCGGGATCTCGATGCCGAGCATCTGCTCGACGGCGCGGGCGTACCCGGCGCCGTTGATCATCGGAGAGCAGTAGTTCAGGCGGTCCGTGTACGGGATCACCTGGGTGTACGTGTGCGTCTCCGACATCTTCTCGAAGCAGCGGTGCAGGTACCCGCACTCCGACTCGGCCGCGACGACCCGCTCACCGTCCAGCCTCACGACGATGCGGAGCGTCCCGTGCGTCGCGGGGTGCGACGGGCCGAAGTTCAGCGTCGTCGTCTCGAAGACGTCCTCGGGGAGGTCCGTCTTCGCGGCGAGGCGGGTCTGGAGGACGTCCTCATCGGTGCAGAGCCAGCGCTGTCCCGCCTCGTAGTCCTTCCGGAGCGCGTGCCCGACGAACCCGTTGTGGGTCAGGAGGCGGGCGAGGTTCGGATGGCCGTCGAAACGGATCCCCATCAGGTCCCACGCCTCGCGCTCGAACCAGTTCGACGCCGGCCAGGTCTCGACGAGCGTCGGAAGGCGTGGGTCCGTCGCCGGGAGGGCGACCCGGAGGCGAAGGTGCTCGTTCCGCTTCGTCGAATAGAGGAGCGCGTTCAGCTGGAAACGCTCCTCGCCGCGGCACGACGGCGGGCCGTCGAGACGCGACCGGTCGACCGCGACCAGGTCGAGGAGGAGGTCGAAGGAGGTCGATGGGTCGTCGCGAAGGAACCGGGCGGCCGCCGGGAACGCCTCGGCCGTCGCGACGAGCGTCGGGACGTCGTGGGCGGGGCGGGGCTCGACGCGCACGGCGCCGTCGGGGAACGCCCGCTCGAGGACCGGGGCGAACGTGACGCCCGCGGACGGTGCGAGGGTCGCGCTCATCGCGTCTCTCCCTTTCCGGCCTTCGCTGCCTCGACGGGACCCTCCATCGCGGCGAAACCGGACTCCGAGCTCCGCCCGTGCGCCATGACGCCCTTCGAGTAGGCCGGCAGCGACTCCACGGGGTCGGTTCCGACGCGGATCGGGACGTAGGTCTTCGCCTCGCGATGACGGGCCAGGTCGCCCGACTGGATCCGCTTCTGGAGCTCGATGATCCCGTAGATCAGGTTCTCCGGCGTCGGAGGGCAGCCCGCGACGTAGACGTCGACGGGGACGATCTCGTCGATTCCCTGGACGACGTGGTAGGCGCGGTAGAAGCCCCCGGTGCACGCGCAGACGCCCATCGAGATGACCCACTTCGGCTCCGGCATCTGGTCGTAGATCTTCCGGAGGATCGGGGCCTGCTTGTCGGTGATCGTCCCCGAGACGATCATCAGGTCCGCCTGCCTCGGCGAGAAGCGGACGACCTCGGCTCCGAACCGGGCGAGGTCGTAGTGCGACGAGACCGACGACATGAACTCGATCGCGCAGCAGGCCGTGCCGAATGGCATCGGCCAGAGGGAGTTCTTATGGCTCCACTGGACGAACCAGTCGAGCTTCGTCGTCAGGAAGTCGAAGCCCGTCGTGGAGGGGACGCCGGGCGCGAGAGGCGGCTCGATCCGCGCGGCCGGCAGGGGGAACTTCTTGTCGTTCATCGAGGACTCCCGGTGCTCGTGGAACCGATCACGAGCGCGATTGTAAGGGGCGCTCAGCGCTTTCCGTCGAGCATCTCGAGGATGACCGGGACGCACCGCTCTCCGTGGCAGGAGCCGGTCGTGCAGCCCGTGGCCCGCGCCACCTCCTCGAGGCTTCGCGCGCCGTTCTCGATCGCCTCCTCGACGCGCGGGAACTTGATCCCGTTGCAGATGCAGACGGGCTTGTACTTCCGCAGGATCCGCGCGTGCTTCTCGGAGAGCGGGGTGTCGTCCACGGGCCTCAGAAGTCGACCGTGTACCGGATCGACGCGCGGTCTCGGACCCGGTCGAGGTAGACCACCCCGTCGAGGTGGTCGGCCTCGTGCTGGAGGACGCGGGCGTGGAAGTCCTCGGCCACGAAGTCGAGCGGCTTCCCCGTCTCCGACAGCGCCCGGACCCGCACCTTCCGGGCGCGCGGGACCCGTGCCGCGAGGAACGGCACCGACAGGCACCCTTCCCAGTCCTCCACCTCCTTCGGGTCG